>JADHXB010000014.1 GCA_016783155.1 Dehalococcoidia bacterium | reverse complement strand
TGGTGATGTTTACTGCTGGCTGTGATTTGACAGGCGGGCCGATTACCATTGGCACTCCTGGTCAGGCACCGGCAATCAATTCCTTCGATTCCAGCCCGGCAAGCATCTCTGGTGGAGAGTATTCAACGCTTAGCTGGAATGTCTCCGGAGCTAGCACGGTTAGCATAGACCAGGGTATAGGCAATGTGGCTTTGAGCGGCAGGAGAGATGTAATGCCGAGCGCCACCACTGTTTATACCCTGACGGCGACCAATGCGGCCGGTAGGAGCACTACGGCTACGGCTCAGGTCATAGTTTCCGGAGCGCCATCGCCGTCTGCTGGTCTGCCGGTTGTCAATTCTTTCACCGCCAGCCCGTCTGGTATCACTGCCGGCAGTCCGGCTACCTTGAGCTGGAATGTGTCAAATGCGACATCGGTGAGTATTAACCCCGGGGTGGGCACCTTTGCCTCTTCCGGAACCACGATAGTCGCACCAGTGGTGACCACTACTTATATCCTGACGGCTACCAATGCGGCTGGGAGCACCACGGCAATGACGCAGGTTACAGTTTCGGGAATGCCATCGCCGTCTGCTGGCCTGCCGGTTGTCAGTTCTTTCATGGCTAACCCGAATGTTATATCTGCCGGCAGTTCGACTACCTTGAGCTGGAATGTGTCAAATGCGACGTTGGTGACTATTGACCCTGGAGTAGGGTCTGTTGCTTCTGTGGGGACTGCGCCTGTATCACCGGCGACGAACACCAGTTACACCTTGACGGCTACCAATGCCGCTGGGTGGTACAGTATCACTATTACGGTTCTGGTTATTGGAGCACCGGCGCCTGTGCCGGCCGCAGGTGAGCCAGACTTGGTTATCGAAGACATTTCGCGGGCAGGTGACAAAATCAGCTATAAGATAAAGAATCAGGGTGGTGTGGCAGCCGGGGCAAGCACTTCAACCTTGCGTGTCGATGGTGCCGTGGCAGCAAATGATAGTGTAGGCTCTCTGGCTCCGGGAGAGTCGAGAACCGAGACGTTTACTGGTTACGCGTATGCTTGTACGCTCCCTGCCGATACTGTAGAAGTGCAAGCTGACAGCGGCGGTGCCGTGGCTGAAGGCTCCGAAGCCAACAATTCATATTCTGAATCCTGGTCGTGCCTGATAGTGTTCATACCACTTTTGCAGCCGGACCTGGTCATCGAAGATATCTGGAAGGTATCCGAGATAACCGGAGATAAAATCTATTACCGGATCAAGAATAAGGGCAGCGCAGCATCTAATGATAGCACTACGGCATTGTATAAATACCTTTGCCTGCACCCTTGTTTTCCAGTTGCTACTGACTTTGTAGCTGGCCTGGCTGCGGGTGCGTCCAGGCAGGAAAAGTTCATCGCCTATAATTATAGCGCCAGTGGATTCGGCGTGGGGGTGGAGGCTGATTTTGGCGATGCAATAGTTGAAAGCGATGAACTCAACAATAAACTCACTAAAGATGATCCTCTCTAAAGATGATGCGGATCTTTAGGTGTCATTGTTGCTTGCTTTGCTGAAGATTAACTTGTGAGAAATGCCAGCCAAGACCGGGTGGACTGGATGTAGGGTGAGCTAATTGGATAATGCATGGGCTGAGTTAGGCGAAGGCTAAGCTTTCTCAAGGTCGAGGCGGTAGTTTTCGATGACCGGGTTAGCCAGGAGTTTGCGGCACATCTCATTCGCTTGCTCCTCGGCTTTAGTTAGGTTGTTCTCTTTGATTCGGACCTCGATATATTTGCCGGCGCGGACATCTTCGACCGAGGTAAAGCCCAGGTTGTGCAGCGCCCCTTTTATGGTCAGGCCTTGCGGGTCATTTACCGTTGGCTTTAGTGTTATATAAACTTTAGCTAGATACATCTTGTAGTGTCCTTCCAGTCAGGCGTTGATAGGCTTCGACATAGCGGCTAGTTGTAGCCTTGATTACTTCAGGAGGCAACACTGGCGCCGGCGGCTCCTTGTTCCAGCCCGAAACCACCAGCCAATCGCGAACCGGCTGCTTATCGAAGCTGGGTTGAGAACGTCCAACAGTATATTGAGCGGCATCCCAGAAGCGACTTGAGTCCGGCGTCAGCAACTCGTCAATAAGGATAAGCTTGCCATCAACAAAGCCGAACTCGAACTTGGTATCGGCGATGATGGTCCCACGTTCTTGGGCATAGTCTCGGGCATATTGGTAAACAGCCAGGCTTTTTTCTTCCAGGTCGCGAGCTGTGGTTTTGCCCACCAGATTTTCCATCTCTTTTTTGCTGAGAGGCTCATCATGCCCGGCTTCGGCTTTGGTGGTTGGTGTAAATAAGGGTTCAGGCAGTTGCTGGCTTTCTTGTAGTCCTTCGGGTGCAGGCATACCTGATATAGTGCCAGCCTCTTTATATTCTGCCCAGGCTGAGCCCGAAATATAGCCGCGGACTACACACTCAACAGGGGCACGTTCAGCTTTGAGGGTAATCATCGACCGACCGATGACATAGTCCGGCGGGGTGATTTCCGCCGGGAAGTAGCGCTTGAGCGAATCTGAAGTGTCAACTGGTGCTACCAGGTGGTTAGGCATAACTTGCCTTGTCTTTTCGAACCAGAAGCATGATAGCTGATTGAGTACCAGACCTTTATCGGGGATGGGATCAGGCAGGACAACATCGAATGCGGAGATGCGGTCGGTGGAGATGATGAGCAGCTTATCGCCCAGGTCGTAGGTGTCCCGTACTTTTCCTCGACAGAATAGAGGAAGAGGCAAATTTGCTTCAGATAAAATTCTTGACATAACGTTATCAAATTTAAAGTGCTTGAGGCGCCAGTTCAACCGCTTTAACTGCTTTAGCTCTCTTTTTCCCGGTTAAACCTAGCCGTTGAAATACTTTGTCTACGTGTTTGATGAAGTAGTTGTAGTCGAATAGAGGCTTTAGTTCTTCCTCGGACAAATGAGCCATTACCTCGGTGTCAGCCATGAGCAGGTCTAAGAAGCTGGCTTTTTGTTTCCACGCTTTCATGGCATTTCGCTGGACTAACTCGTAGGCTTTCTGCCTGCTAAGCCCTTTATCTATTAGTGCTATAAGCACCCGCTGGGAGAAAACCAGGCCTTGAGTAAGCTCGAGATTTCGGCGCATATTCTCTGGGTAAACCTTAAGTCCTTTCATTACTGAAGTGAAAATGCTCAGGATGTAGTCCAGAACCAGGCAGGAGTCGGGAAATGTGATACGCTCATTGGAAGAATGGCTGATGTCCCTCTCATGCCATAAAGCGATGTTTTCCATAGAAGTCAGGGCGTAGCCTCTTACCAGCCGTGCTAACCCACAGATGCGTTCACAGAGCTCTGGGTTGCGCTTGTGGGGCATAGCTGAGGAGCCGGTCTGTCCGGCTGCGAATGGCTCTTCGGCTTCCAGAACCTCAGTGCGCTGCAAGCCCCTGATTTCGGTGGCAAACTTTTCCAGTGAGCTGGCGATAATGGCTAGCGTGGTGATGAACTGAGCATGGCGATCACGCTGGATAATCTGGTTTGATATCGGTGCTGGAGCTAACCCCAATTTAACACATGCTTTCTCTTCAACTTCCGGTGGCACGGTAGCGTAAGTGCCTACAGCCCCGGATATTTTGCCCACGCTGATAATTTTTTCTGCTTCAGCTAACCGAGCAGCATTGCGTTTCATCTCCTGTGCCCATAGGGCCAGTTTGAGGCCGAAGGTAATAGGTTCGGCGTGGACGCCATGAGTCCGTCCTATCATGATGGTGTGCTTGTGCTCAATAGCTTTGTCTTCCAGGACTGCGGTAAGCTCAGCGACGTCTTGAGCCAGAAGACTTGAAGCCTCTTTCAGTTGGAGGCTGAGGGCAGTATCGATGACATCGGAGGAGGTTAGGCCGAGGTGGATAAAGCGAGATTCTTCACCAAGGCTTTCGCTTACTGCCTGAAGGAAAGCAGTTACATCATGATGGGTCAATTTGAGGATTTCAGCAATGCGCTCCAGACTGAAACGCGCCTTCTTTATCTTTGGGATAGCTTTTTTAGGGATAGTGCCTATCTCTGCCCAGGCTTCGCAGGCGGCTATCTCTACCTGAAGCCATTTATCGAACTTGCTTTCTTCGGACCATATTTTTTTCATCTGTGGCCGCGAATAGCGCTCAATCATGTTTTTCTCCGGTGTTGCTCATTTGTCGTTCTCAGCTGCTCCACTTGTCACCCTGAGCGAAAGCGAAGGGTCTCGAGAGATTCTTCGGTCGCTTCAGTCCCGCAGAATGACAAAAGAACTGATTATCCCTCAGCCAGTTTCTGTTTGTATTTCTCATAGGCGTCTCTTGTCTCTTTGTATTTCACGCCAAGGATTTGGGCGGCCAGCAGGGCAGCATTCTTGGCGCCTGGTGTGCCGATGCCGACGCACGCCACAGGTACTCCGGCTGGCATCTGGACGATGGAGTAGAGCGAGTCAATACCTTTAAGTTCGCTGGAAGGTAGGGGCACTCCGATGACTGGTAATGTCGTCCAGCTAGCCAAAACTCCGGGGAGATGAGCCGCAGCGCCAGCAGCAGCAATAATGACTTCTACGCCTCGCTCTTTCGCTTTAGAAGCGTATTCGCGAACTATCTCCGGGTTTCTGTGAGCTGACATAACTAAAAATTCATATTCGATGTTTAGTTGTTGTAACATGTCCAAGGCTGGTTGTATTAATGGCGCATCGTTTTTGCTGCCTATGACTATACTGACTAAAGGCATTTAGTTAACCTCCCTGGCTGCGATGTCCTTGCGGTAGTGACAGCCATCGAAATGGATGCGAGGCAGGTTATGGTAGACTTTAGCTTTGGCTTCAGCCATGGTTTTGCCACTAGCTGTTACTGTGAGCACCCGCCCTCCATCGGTATATACCCGTGAATTTTCGCCGAACTTGGTCCCGGCATGAAAGACAAGGATTTCCTCATCCAACTTGTCCAGTCCTGTAATAGGAAAGCCTGTTTTGTAATTTCCGGGGTATCCGGCAGATGCCATCACCACACCAACGCAGGCGTCGTTGTTCCACTCGACGGTCAATTCGCTGAGCCTATTATCTACTATAGCCAGAAGAATGTCCACTAAATCTGTCTGCAGGCGAGGTAGAATCGCCTGGGTCTCCGGGTCGCCGAATCTGGCATTAAATTCTAACACTTTTGGTTCATCGGTGGCTATCATCAGTCCGGCGTAAAGCACCCCTTTGTAAGGCATGCCTTCATGAGCCATGGCGCTTACTGCTGGTTGCAGGATGGTTTTCATTACCTGCCGGGTCAGTTCAGCGTTAAAGAAGCCAGGCGGGCTGTAGCTGCCCATACCTCCGGTATTAGGCCCCTGGTCATTATCAAGCACTCTCTTATAGTCACAGGCTGGAATCATTGGGATAACGGTTTTGCCATCGGTAAAGGCTAAAAGGCTTACTTCTCTGCCGGTGAGACATTCCTCAATTAGCACGCTGTCACCGGCTGAGCCGAAAATCCTGCCTTCCATAATGTCTGATAGGGCTTTTAAAGCCTCTTCTTTGGAAGAAGCTACGGTTACACCCTTGCCGGATGCCAGTCCGTCGGCTTTGACAACGACTGGTGCTGACTGAGACTCCAGATATTTCCTGGCTTCAGAGTAGTTTGAGAAAGTGATACCATTGGGGCAGGGGATGCCATATTGCTGCATCAGTTTCTTGGCAAAGACCTTGCTTGATTCTATCTGTGTGGCGGCTTTTGTCGGCCCGAAAATAGGCAGACCTAAGCCCTCGAAATAATCCACAACACCTGAGGCTAAAGGCGCTTCTGGACCAACAACCGTAAGGTCAATGCCGATGTCCTGGGCAGCTTTGCCTAGAGCCTCTATATCATTGGGGCGGATATTCAGGTTGTGGGCAATAGGTGCCGTGCCAGCGTTACCTGGCGCTACATAAAGTCCTGTGATTTTGGGGCTTTGGGCGATTTTCCAGGCGAGCGCGTGCTCCCGAGCCCCACCGCCGATAACCATTACTTTCAAACCGATATTCTCCCTATTATCTATGCGCTGTTCTGGTCACAGTATACCTTTGGTGAATTTTTCCGCCTGAACCGGGTCAAGCATTTGAATCAACTTGACCAGTTCAGCAACATGTTCCTTTTCATCATCACGTATGTGTTCCAGAACTCTTATAGCCTCTTCATCTTCTAAGGCATCAATATGCTCCTGGTACTGGTTTATGGCCTGCAATTCGGCTATCAAATCCTCGCGGAGTATCTCTAAGTCTAGCTCTCTCCCATCCTCAATGCTGGTTTCTTCATCAAAAGAATAACTCATCTCTGCCTCCTTGCATACTCAATAATTGAAATGACTATTGCTGCACGTGTCTGCGCTGAAAATTGGGTTGGAGAATCTCCCACGTTTCGGCCAACTAATTGAGTATAGCCAGTACTGGAGGCAAAATCAAGATGGTGTGCTCGTCCAGTACATTAGTGACACCTGTTGTTATTGCTAAGAGTGAGATTTCTCGTTGGCGCTTGGAACAGGGCCTGTTATCCCTGTTCTTCATTCCGTCATCGCGAGGAGCGTGAGCGACGTGGCGATATTGCCCCACGCCTGTCATTCTGAGCATAGCGAAGAATCTCGGTGGGGAGGCATTGAGATTGCCACGCCTTCGGCTCGCAATGACACCGGGGACATTACCCAATCTTACACATAAAAGTGTCACCCATCTATCTGAACGAGTTCAGAGGGGTTTTTAGCTGAACACTTTTTGATTAAGCTAGAATTTATTGTGTGGGAAGAGAAATTGTTGTCTGTGCTACAATGAAATCAATTACAGCCTTCCCTGTTATTCTGAGCTTAGCCACGAATCCAGAAGCAATTCGCTGTTTCCCAGGATTACACTTAATTATCCTGTGATACAATATAGGCGGTGCAAAGCTTGTTCTACATACTCTACGGAAAAGATGATTTTTCTCTCCAGCAAGCGTTGGAGGGGATAAAAAACGAGCTGGGCGAACAGGAGATGCTGGCGGTCAATACCACTCTATTAGATGGCCAGCAGCTAAGTCTAAGCCAACTCAAGGATGCTTGCAGCACTGTCCCTTTCTTGTGCTCTCACAGGCTCGTCATCGTTAAGGGCTTGCTGGGACGCTTCGAATCGAAATCTGGGTCAGAGCGACGAGCGACTCGCTCTCGATCAAAACTCAGCTCAGGGCTGGAAGAATTGACGGGGCTGGCTGACTATGTCGGGCAGATGCCATCGACCACTGTGCTGGTGTTAATTGATGGCGAGGTGAAGGCTAACAATCGTTTAATGAAGTCTCTGGCGTCGCAGGCCAAAGTCATGGGTTTTGCGCCGCTGAGCGATAGGAATTTGAGCGACTGGATACAGGACCGGGTAAAGCAAGGTGGCGGCACCATCTCACCCGAAGCTATGAAGCTGCTGGCTGGGCTTGTCGGCGCCGATTTATGGACTATGAGCAGCGAGATTGATAAGCTTCTTGCCTATTGCTCAGGGCAGATTATCATCGAGGACAGTGTCAAGCAGGTAACGAGTTATGCCAGGGAGGCCAGTATCTTTGCTCTGGTGGACGCTATTCTTGAAGGGCGAAGGAATGTGGCTCAACAATTGCTCCATCGATTACTCCAAGAAGGGGCCTCTCCTTCTTATGTTCTGGCTATGATTACGAGGCAGCTTCGTTTGATAGTTATTGCTAAAGACATGGGGCAGAAATTGTCTCGTCCCGAGAATAGAGATAGGCTGGAACCGACTTCGGACTATGGTTTAGAGAAAGCAAAAAAGCAATCCAAGGCATACACTTTAGAGCGGATAAAAAAGGCCTATCACAAGCTCCTGGAAGCTGATATTGCTATCAAGACGGGGAAATATGATGGAGATCTCGCCCTTGACCTTCTGGTTGTTGAGCTAGGGCAGGGTTGAGGATACTTTGAAGTTCTTAATCTTGGTTTGGCGGCAATTTTCTGTGTCTTTTTCGCTTGCTTTGGTGCTCTGCCTTTGCGTCAGCTGGTGCTTTTTGCTCAATAAGCCCTTTAATTCCGGTTTCAGCAGCGTCACCAAAGAATACTTTGGTGTGGGGCCAGGGGATTTCGATGCCCTCCTTATCGAAGACTTTCTTCAGTCTGAGGCGTAGTTCTCCCATCACTTCCCACTGAGCTAACGGTTTTGTTTCACCAACTATCTTTATGTCGATTCCAGAATCTCCAAGGTTATCAACTCTAAGCGCTTGCGGTGCCTTTAAGATTCGTGGTGCCCAGTCAGGGTCTTCGGCCATTTCTTTGCCTACCCTGTTGATGACCTCGATAACACGGTCGAGGTCTTCACCGTAGCCCACCGAGATATTCAGGTTCACCCGCGACCACTCTTTAGTGTAGTTGCTGGCGACACCGATTTCACCGTTGGGGATGCT
This sequence comes from Dehalococcoidia bacterium, assembly GCA_016783155.1. GTDB lineage: Bacteria > Chloroflexota > Dehalococcoidia > GIF9 > UBA5629 > 9FT-COMBO-48-23. The sequence continues at coordinate 15,054 of JADHXB010000014.1, read as the reverse complement.
GTGGACTGTGCCATCCAGGTCTCTAAGGACTGTCCTCCGCAAAGTAACATCCTCAACTAATCCGTCTATTCCGGCTATGTGGACATAATCGCCTACGCCGTAATGGTCTTCCAGCAGGATGAGAACGCCGTTGAATAAATCCTTGACCAGACTCTGCGCACCGAAGCCAACTGCAATGCCGGCGATGCCAAGCCCGGCTAATGCTGGAGCGATGTTTATACCCAGCTCAGATATGATCATGAAAATGGCAACTACGCCGACAAAAACCATCCCGGTTTCGATAAAGATGTTGCTTAGAGTAGTGTTCCTTTTCTTTATGGCCGTTTTTCCTTTTCCTACCATGGTCCGTGACACGGTTTTCTTTACCATGATGGGTACAAAGTGACGCAGGATGTAATAGAGAGCTACAGCTACGGCGATGATGAGCAGGATACGTGTGCCGTGCTCTATGAGCCAGGTGACGAATGGTGTCCAATCCATAATCAGCCCAATACCTCTCGATTCTAACAAAATGATACACAGTTTACAACTCGGTGTACTCATCGAAGTCTTATATGACGACTATTAAATTCGACATTCGAGGCGAGTCTGGATTAAAATAGGAGATGAAGCCAGTGGGGAGGTGATGGCATGAATCGGGTAGTAGCTATTATTTTGGCCGGCGGTGCCAGCGAGAGGTTGAGTATTCTGTCTGCGGAGAGAGCTAAACCGGCAGTGCCTTTTGGCGGCAGATATAGAATTATCGATTTCACCCTGAGCAATTGTGCCAACTCCAGTATATATAATGTTGCCGTGCTTACCCAATATAATCCTCGCTCTTTAGCCCAGCATATCGGTGTCGGTAGGCCTTGGGACTTGGATAGGGTTAGCGGTGGGGTTGTCCTGCTTCAACCTTTTTTGAGCCGGTCAACTCGAAACTGGTATAAAGGCACGGCTGACGCTGTATACCAGAACCTTTATTACATAGAGGACCAGAAAGTTGACGAAGCCCTCATTTTAGCCGGTGACCATGTTTACGTAATGCGCTATGACCATATGATACAAACCCATCGTAACAGGGGGGCTGATGTTACCGTAGCGGTAACTGAAGTGCCCTTATCAGAAGTTTCGAGATTTGGAATTATCACTCTAGACCATAACGAGCGTGTAATTAGTTTCCAAGAGAAGCCAAAAACTTCTAAGAGCAATTTGGCTTCAATGGGAATATATGTTTTCGACAAGAATGTTCTTGTTGATTGCCTCGAGGAGTATGGTCAGAGAAAAGGTGGTCATGATTTCGGACATGATATTCTGCCGGAAATTATTGGAAAGTATAAAGTCTATGGCTACAGGTTTCGCGGCTACTGGCGAGATGTGGGTACTGTTGAGTCTTACTGGCAGGCTAATATGGATTTAATTGCCGATTTGCCTGACCTGAACCTCTATGACTCAGGAGCTGAGGTTCGGACTGTTTACCGGGGTAAGCCGCCGGTGAAAATAGGCCCAGGTGCCCAGATAGTGAGGAGCCTGGTGTCTAACGGTGCCATCATTAACGGTCGTGTGGAAAAGTCGGTCATCTTTCCTGGTGCATTTGTTGAAGACGATGCAGTGGTAAGGGATTCGATAATTTTCGATGATACTACTGTGGGCAGAGGGGCTGTTGTTGACCGGTCTATTGTTGATAAGCAGGTTTGGATCGGTCCAGGATGTCATATTGGTTATGGAGATGATCTTGCGCCTAACAAAGAAGAGCCTGAGAATCTGAGTGCTGGCATAACCCTGGTGGGTAAAGGGTCTAGAATACCCGGTGATGTAAAAATAGGCCGAAATTGTAAGATCGGCTGCCGGGTGGCAAGTGCTGATTTTCCGTCTAAGGTCATTTCTAGTGGGGAAAGTATAGCCAGTAAAGCGCCACGACGTCATCCGTTGTAGGAGGTAAAAATGAAAGTTGGAGGATTTACCTTTGTCTTACATAGTCATCTTCCTTATTGTCGAAATGCCGGGCGCTGGCCGCATGGCGAGGAGTGGATTCATGAGGCGGCTTTAGGGACTTACATTCCCTTGCTTGATGCCCTTTATGACCTAAAACAGGAAGGCTGTTCTTACAAATTGACTTTGGGTATCACTCCTGTGCTAGTTGAGCAGTTGGCTGACTCATTGGTGATTGAACATATGGCGGAATTCATCGAGGATAAAATCAGCCGAGCTCAAACAGATGTAAGCCGCTTCGAGAAAGCTGGAGAAGGTCATCTCCTTTACTTAGCTCAATTTTACCTTGATAGATATCGGCATATATTAGCTAGCTTCAACGACAGGTTCGGCCGAAAAATAGTCTCTGCCTTCAAACAACTGCAAGATGAAGGATACGTGGAGATAGCCACCAGTGCTGCCACACATGCCTATCTGCCATTATTAGAGCGTGATTCTTCAATATATGGTCAACTGAAGGTGGGGGAAGAAAGCTATCGGCGCCATTTTGGTATAGCCCCATCATCTGTCTGGCTTCCCGAATGCGGTTATCGTCCTGCTTATTATGTTGGCACCTCCGGCAAGAGCCATGTTAAGCCTGGCTTGGAGTCATTCCTAGCCCAACTTGGCTTGACCTGTTTCTTTGCTGAAACTCATACGGTGAAGGGTGGCGAGCCAGTGGGCAAAGCCAGAGAGGAAGTTATTGGCCCCTACGCCGGTATATCAAGACGCTATGTTGTACCATTGGCTCAATATCCGGAACCAACGCAAAGAACTACCTATTTGCCTTACTGGGTGCGAACTCCCGAGGTCGCTGTCATCGGTAGAGACAACCGAACCAGCATGCAGGTATGGTCTTCTGAGTGGGGTTACCCCGGGGACTTCAATTATCGCGAGTTTCATAAGAAGGATGGCATCTCTGGACTTCAATACTGGAAGGTTACGGGAGCCAAGGCAGACCTGGCCTACAAAGAATATTATGACCCATACTGGGCGGGACAGCGTGTTGCTGAACATAGCTCGCATTATGCCCGTTTAGTCGAGGATTTGATTACCAATTCTTATCAGGAAACTGGCAAATTCGGTATTATCTCTGCAGCTTATGACACTGAACTTTTTGGGCATTGGTGGTTTGAAGGCGTCGACTGGATCAAAGAAGTTCTACGTCAGCTCAGCGGGAGTGAGCTTGTGGAGTTGACCACAGCCAGCGAGTTCATCCAGAATCATCCGCCAGAGGATGTGCTGGCTTTGCCAGAGAGTTCCTGGGGGTTGGGTGGTGGTCATTTTACCTGGCAGAATGCTGATACCGACTGGATGTGGCCGATTATCCACTCAGCCGAACTGAGGATGGAAACTTTGGTTGCCAAGTATCCTAAAGCCGATGGGGCGATGAAAGAGATTCTTAATCAGGCGGCTAGAGAGTTGATACTACTGCAGTCCAGCGACTGGCCCTTTTTAATAACGACTGGTCAAGCTCGTTTCTACGCTGAAAATCGCTTCTTGGAGCATGTGAAGCGGTTTCAGCAGTTAACTGATATTGCTGAATCAGGACGGCCGGATAAAGCCGCCCTAGCTCTTTGTCATCAGTTATGGGAGCTGGATAAAGTCTTTCCCAATATCGATTACCGTTCCTTCGCCCAGAGGGAAGGTTAAATCGAATAATGAAAATCCTCTTTGTTGCCGCTGAAGCTACTCCATTGGTCAAGGTGGGTGGCTTGGCAGATGTTATCGGCTCATTACCCAAGGCACTTGTTGAGATTGGACATGACGTGCGGGTGATTATGCCCGGATACGGCATTATAGACCCTGCTAATTTTACAACGTCAACAGTAATTGGTAATTTGAATATAGCGGTAATGGGAAGGACTGAACAAGTGTCTCTGAAAGTAACTGAGCTTGGCACTAAGGTCAGAGTTTATCTGGTGGATAGTGATGATTTTCGTAATTCTATTGAGGTGTACGGCAAAGGTGATCTGGAGCGTTTTCTTCTATTCTGTCGAGCTGTTTTGGATATATTGTCTAAATTGGACTGGCAACCTGAGATAGTCCATTGCCATGACTGGCATACTGCGTTGATTCCCTTATGGCTGAAGAAAAATAATTGTCATTATGCCTCAATTTTCACGATTCACAATTTAGCCTATCAAGGATTTTTTGATGCCAGGTTCTTGATTGATGCTGATTTGGAGAAGGATTGGCAATTACGTCCTACAGATATGCCTGACCCACCGCTCAATTTCATGGGTCAGGGTATACTTTGGGCTGACATGGTGACTACAGTCAGCGAAACCTACGCTAAGGAAATCTTGACCCCAGAGTATGGTGCAGGGCTTGATCATCTTTTGCGCTACCGACAGGATAAACTCTTTGGTATAGTCAATGGCTTGGATTATGACGAATATAACCCAGCAATTGACGATTTCATACCAGCTAAGTACGATGTTTGCGCTGTAGATAAGAGGATTGACAATAAGCGAGCTCTCCAGAAACGAGCACGTTTTGCTGGGGGTGTTGAAGTACCACTTATTGGAATGGTTTCACGCCTTGATGAACAGAAAGGTCTTGACATTTTAACTGCCAGTTTTGATATTCTGCTCCAGAAGACGGAAGCTCAGATGTTTATTCTGGGCAGGGGTAGGGAAGAGTATCACAATTTACTCAGGCAGGCAGCCAGCAGATACCCTGAGCAATTGGCCGTGTTTATTGACTTTGATGATACCTTAGCTCGTCTTATTTATGCGGGCTGCGACATGTTTTTGATGCCGTCTCGATTCGAACCATGCGGCTTAGGGCAACTTATCGCCATGAGATATGGGGCGGTACCTGTAGTTCACCACACAGGCGGCTTGGCCGATACTGTTCAGGACTTGACTCAAGATATGAGTAAAGGCAGCGGTTTTGTCTTTCAGGGCTATGATTCTGAAGCCATGTTGGCTGCTATCCAGCGGGCGGTAAACAGCTATACGAAGAAAGCTTGGCAGAATGTGATGCGACGCATAATGGCGCTCGATTTCTCTTGGCATGCCTCTGCCAAGAGGTATGAGTCTATTTATCGTAAGGCTCTAGAGTTGAAGAATTCATGATTATGACTGACCAGAAGCCGGCATTAACTGTAGACTTGGGCGGCACCAAGATTATCGCTGCTGTGGTTTTACCTGGCGGTAAGATAATATCTCGAAACTATTGCCTGACCATGGCTGACAAAGGTCCCGAAGCTGTAAGTGATAGGATACTATCTGCTGTGGATAGGGCTATTGCTCAAGCGAAACTCAAGACCTCGGAGCTGATTGGCATTGGCGTTGCTGCTGCCGGAATTTTAGACACGAATAGAGGAATCGTAACCAGTTCACCCAATTTGCCGCATTGGCATAATGTTCAGCTGCGCGATATTCTGGCTGACAAATTGGGCGTTGTTACTTATCTAATAAACGATGCCAGCGCTGCTGCTCTTGGGGAACATCGATTTGGAGCTGGGATGGGATTTGATAATATAGTCTATCTTACGGTGAGCACAGGTATTGGCGGTGGTATAATCATAGGTGGAGAGCTTTACTCCGGGACTGACGGCTGTGCCGGAGAGGTGGGGCATATGACGATAGAGGCTGATGGACCTCAATGCCATTGTGGCAATTTCGGTTGTCTCGAGGCTTTGGCTTCGGGTTGGGCTGTGGCTAAAGCAGCAATTACATGCATAGATAATGGAAAAAAAAGTTCTATTATCGAGCTTGTTGATGGCAGACTTGAAAACATTACTGCGGAGACGGTAGCGATGGCAGCCAGGCGAGGTGACCGGCTAGCAGCTGATATAGTATCTGAAGCTGCCAAATATCTTGGTATTGGCTTGGCGAATTTGGTCAATATCTTTAATCCTGAGCTCATTGTTATTGGCGGCGGCTTATCTAAAATGGGGGACATGCTACTGAAACCAGCCCGGAAGGTGCTTAAAGAAAGGGCCTTTCGGTTGCCTGCTGATACAGTGCGTGTTGTTCGGGCTCGCCTTGGTGGCAATGCCGGGATAGTCGGTGCTGCCGCTTATGTTTTTGCACAACGGGCAGAAACAGGAGCCAAAGCATGATTTATTGGGCACCCCTTTTCCATTTCTATCAACCTCCAACTCAAACTGCCAGCATGCTGATGAAAATAAGCAATGAAGCATATCGTCCGTTGCTGGAGGTCTTCAGCGAATTTCCATATGCCCATGCCACTATCAATATAAATGGTGTGCTTACTGAGATGCTAGGTCAATGTGGCTATTCTGACGTCTTGGATAAGTTACGCAAATTGGCTGAAGAAGGGCAAATTGAATTTACTGGTTCGGGCAAATACCATCCGGTGTTGCCTTTGATACCGACGGAAGAGATGGAAAGGCAGATCAGGCTTAATTATCAGACTAACCGCAATTTCTTAGGCGATGCTTATGTCCCTCGAGGATTCCTTCCTCCTGAGATGTGTTATTCCAGGGATATAGTTGCTCCGATTATTGAATCCCGGCATGAGTGGATTATCCTCAGTGGCATTGCTTGTCCTGTAGCCTGGCCGATGAATGTGATTCATGAAATCAGAAGTGAAGAGGATAAGCTGGCTGTTTTTTTCCGTGATGACATATTAAGCAATAAGATTAGCTTTCGGGATATTGATGGCCCAGGCTTTATTGAGCACCTGAAGCGGCTGTATAATGGCGTGGGTGATATATATGTTGTTACTGCCATGGATGCCGAGACCTTCGGTCATCATATTCAGCATTGGGATAAGTTGTTTCTGTCGCAAATTTTCGAGACTCTAGAGCCGATGGCAAACTACGATAAAACCATGCACGAACAGAAACCTCTTGCCGAGCAGCACCGACGACTATTCGAGTTCGAAAAGGACAAAGAGGACAGGCAGATAAGGATAGTCACTATGGGTGAGTTGCTCGAGATTTTTCCGAAGGGAAAGCAGGTTGAGCCAAAACCATCATCCTGGAGCACTTCGGCCGATGATATAAAAGTGCAAAATTACTATCCGCTTTGGAAAGACAGGAATAACCCGGTGCATCAGATGCAGTGGGAACATCTTTCTATTGCTATGGATTTAACTCACAAGGCAGCAGGAGTGGCGAACGATGACACCAGCCATCAGTTTGCCAATATTGCCAGAGCGAGTCTGGATGCAGCGCTTCACAGCTGCCAGTTCTGGTGGGCAAGCAAGAAGCCGATGTGGGACGTAAATATGATCTATCGCGGCTTAAATCTCCAGCGCGAAGCATTGTTGAATGCTTACAAGGCGATATCTGTTAGTGGTATTAAGACGGAGTTAAAAAAAGAATATTATTACAAGGCGCTAGCGGCAAGGCATATATTTGTCCAGGTCACAGACAGCCTGTATATGGATTAGATATGATGTGGTAAAAATATTAATTGATAAGGAGGTAACAGATGAAGGCCAAGGATTTATTAGGGAAAGAAGTTATTGATGTGGATGCTAAGGTAGTGGGCAAGGTTGTGGATATAGATCTGGATATAGGTGAGGCAACAATTCTCGACATTTCAGTTAAGACGGGATTCACCAAGAAAATGTCAATATCACCACGAGATATTGATAAGATTGGGGATAAGGTTTTGCTGAGAGTCGCCAAGGACAAGATGAAGAAAGCATAATCTGGTCGACGGGCATTCATTGAAGCATATCTACATTGGCCTAGCCATCCATAATCATCAGCCGTTGGGTAACTTTCCCTGGGTCTTCGAACAGGCTTACCAGCAAGCCTATTTGCCTATGGTTGAAGCGCTGGAGAGGCATCCTGGTATCCGCCTTTCTTTGCACTATAGTGGTTGCCTTATCGATTGGCTGGAGCAAAACAACCCCGAATTTCTGGACAGGCTGGGTGGGCTAGCAATGCGGCATCAGGTGGAAATCATGGGTGGCGCCTATTATGAGCCTATTCTGCCGGCTATTCCAGACGCCGATAAACTGGGGCAGATTGGCAAGATGGCTGTTTTTATCAAGCAAAGGTTTGGTGTCAATCCGACCGGACTGTGGCTGGCGGAGCGGGTTTGGGAACCACATCTAGCCAAGGTTCTGGCCGAAGCAGGTATGGAATGGACACTGGTTGATGATAATGCCTTTAAGTCGTTAGGCTTGGAGGACGAGGACCTTTTCGGCTATTATCTCACTGAGGAGCAGGGGCATTCAGTAAAAGTATTTCCCATAAGTAAGTATCTGCGCTACTCCATACCCCGGCACGATGTCGAGGAAGTCATTACTTATTTGGACAAGCAAGCCTCGGACAAAGAAGGCAAGGTAGCTATCTTAGGTGATGATGGCGAGAAATTTGGCATCTGGCCGGGTACTTTTGAATATTGCTGGCAGGAGGGATGGATAGAGAGCTTTTTCACCAAATTGGAAGCCAACCAAGATTGGCTGCATACAATTCCGCTTGGCGAATATACCCACCGGTTTCCACCCTTGGGCAGGATTTACTTGCCCTGTGCTTCGTACGATGAAATGCTGGAGTGGTCTCTGCCAGCTGACAAGTCTTGGGAATATACTAACCTTAAGCACCGACTTGAAGCCGAGGGACGCCAGGACATAGCTAAATTCATGTACAGCGGTATCTGGCGTAATTTCTTAGTTAAGTACCCGGAGATAAATCGGATGCATAAGAAAATGCTCCGCGTCCATCGAAAGGTTTATCAAGCTCGTACTATCAGCAAGGGCGACTGCGGGCTGCAAGAGCTGTGGAAAGCGCAATGCAACTGCCCCTACTGGCACGGTGTTTTCGGTGGGATTTACCTAGCCGATATTCGGGCAGCCACCTATGGCCATCTGGTTCAGGCTGAAAGCAAGGCTGATAACGTAATCCGCAGACAAGGCTCATGGTTAGGGAAAATCTTCCGTTCGAGCCGCAATTGGCTGGAATGGCAAAAGGGCGACTTTGATGATGACGGGAATGAAGAGTTACTAGTTGATGGCGATGCCTTTTCTGTTTACTTAAGCCCTGCGGAAGGTGGCTCTCTTCTTGAGTGGGACATTAGGCATCATGGCTATAATCTGTGTAGCACGCTAGCCAGGAGGCCAGAGGCTTATCATCGAGTATTAATCGAGCAACCCCCCGAGAAACAAACAGGGGAAAATGGCACTGTTCCCAGCATACATGACCTGATAAGAGTAAAAGATAAAGACTCCCTTCGCTATCTAGTCTATGATAAGTATCTTCGTTCTAGCCTCATTGACCATTTCTTCGGCCCGGACACGAAACTGGAGGGATTCGCTGATCAGTCTTATAGCGAGTTGGGGGGCTTTGTCGGTGAACCTTATGAGTTCTCGGTAGATAAGAAAGGTAATGAACTGAAGATTTTACTGTGGCGGAGCGGAATTCTACGGATAAACCAGAAAAGCCTGCCTTTTGAGGTGCGGAAAGAAATCAGGCTGGCGGCTGGGGAAGACACGATGCATATAAGCTACCAGCTGAAAAATGTGAGCGGCTCGTCTATTAAAGCTGTTTTTGGCAGCGAATGGAATATAAATTTGCTTGGTGGTGGGCATAATGAACAGGCCTATTACCGCGTACCGGAAATTACTTTGGATGACCGTCATCTTGATTCTTGGGGTGAGCTGGCAGATATTGAACGAGTAGCCATGGGAAATCGGCATTTGGGTATAGAGCTGGAGCTAACAGCAATGCCAAAGTTCACTTTGTGGCGTTTTCCTGTGGAAAGCGTATCAAATTCTGAAGGTGGCATAGAAAGGATATATCAGGAGAGTTGTTTAGTTATGCTGTTGCCGCTTGATTTGCCGCCGGGCGGGATAGCCAACTTTAATCTCGTCTGGCAGGTTAACCCCCTTGATGCCGCAAAAGATAACGTGTAACTGCGAGGTTTTAGCCTTGCCTCTCAAGGATGGGAAGCTCAAATGATTTTTTGCTCGTCGAAATTTGCGATTTTGAATTTGTTTAGGGCTTGGAAATTGAAATTTCGGATTTTCGTAAAGCAAATTAAGTGGTTTCGCTACCGAGATTTTAACTCAGAAATGCAGTCGAGTGCTCCAACATCCACCATTTTCTGGGCTAATTGTTTTCCAACCTGTTCCGGGGCATGAGCATCACCTTCCTCTGTGGCACGCAGGATGCGGCTGCCATCAATACTGGCCACCATCCCACTTAGCTTTAAGACATCGTCTGACACAATGCCGAGAGCAGCTATAGGGGCACGGCAGCCACCACCGAGGGCTCGCAGAAATGTCCGCTCGGCAGTAACATTCTGCCATGTCAGCTCGTGATTTATTGCCGAGGCAAGCAATGCCGTCTCCTTGTCTTCGGAGCGTATCTCTATTCCCAACGCTCCCTGTCCTACCGCCGGAGTGAAATAGTTTGTGGGTAAGTATTCTGTTATCTTGTCTTGCCAGCCGAGACGTATCAATGCAGCAGCTGCCACGATTATGCCATCAACTTCTCCCTCAGTGACCTTTCGCAAACGGGTATCGATATTTCCTCTTAGTCCACATGTTTCAAGGTCAGGGCGAAGGGCGCGTAGCTGAACAGCACGCCTGTGGCTCCCCGTGCCTATCATTGAACCTGGGGCAAGTTCGGCAGACTTACCGGCCCTGGAGATGAGGGCATCCCTCGGATCAAGCCTGGCAGTTGTTGCTGCCAGAAAAAGCCCGTGGGGGATTTCGGCAGGCATGTCCTTGAGGCTGTGAACGGCCAGGTCGATCTCACCATCAATCAGAGCCTTTTCCAGCTCTTTAACGAACACTCCCTGCCCAGCGAATTTATCAAGAGCAGTGCCGCTGTATCGGTCGCCTCTGGTTGTTATTTTGACAAGGCTGGCTTCCAGCCCGGGGGCGGCTTCTCTGAGCTTCGTCAGCACCCATTGAGCTTGAATGACAGCCAGTCTACTGCCGCGGGTGCCGATAGTGATTTTCCTCATTCAGGCTTGTCCTCGTCGAGCTGGAAAATGTCATTGACCAGTATAATGTAGTCATCTCTCCTGCGGGTGTTGGTCTTAAGGTGCTGAATAGGCTCATGGAGTATCTTTTGCACTATGGCTTTGGTCATAGCCTCTAAGCTCTGTTGCTCTTCTGGAGAGAGGTGGCGTAGCTTTTTTAGGGTCATATCAAGCTGTGTTTGGCGTATATCTTCTGCCTTTATCATCAGACTGCTGATTACCGGCTCCACTTCCATAGCCTGCCACCAGGCGTTAAATCTCTTCACTTCAGACTCTATAATCTCCATAGCCTTTTTAGTCTCGGTTTCCCTTTGTTTTCGGTTGAGCTCTGAGAGATGGGTGAAGTCGTCAATGTCGTAGAGAAATACATTGCTAATCTGACCTACTTGAGGTTCTACATCCCGAGGGACAGCGATGTCGATAATCACTAGGGATTGATGGGGACGAGTTTGCATAGCATTCTCAACTGACTTAAGGTCAAGTATAAGGTGTGGGGCCCCAGTGCAACTGATGGCTATATCGCAGCTAGCCAGCTCACGCCCAAGGCTACCTATATCGGCTGAGCTTCCGCCCAGTGCTGCAGCAAGAGTTGAAGCCTTGTCATAGGAACGGCTGGTAGTCGTAATCTGTGCAATACCTCTTTCTTTTAGTGCTTTGGCTACCAGTCTTCCGGCTTCGCCGGTGCCGATGACAAGGGCTTTGCATCTGGTCAAATCTCCGATGGCTTTGGCAGCTAGCGTAACTGCCACAGAGCTCACAGAAAGAGCATTTTTGCTGATTCCTGTCTTATCCCTAACACGCCTGCCTACTCTAAGTGCTTGGTGGAAAAGATTCCGTATTGGATGTCCCAACATGCGAGTCTTCTTAGCTTCCTCTAAGCTCTGTTTCACCTGTCCCAGGATCTCGAACTCACCGATAATCATCGAGTCGAGGCCGGAGGCTACGCGGAAGAGATGCCTGACTGCTTCTTCATTATGGTAGCAGTAAATGTAAGGTAACAAGTCGGCATTGGAGATATTTGCCCAGTCTTTAAGGAAATCTATGCCTGGTTGGGAAGAACCACCGCTGTTGGGTATGGAGTAGACCTCAGTCCGGTTGCATGTAGACAGTATAAGTCCCTGGGATACGTATTTTCGAAGCGAGGACAAGGCATCAGGGACATGGGCGCTGCTAACTGCCAGTCTCTCCCTAATTTCAATAGGCGTTGTGCTGTGATTCACGCCTACCACATGAATATGCATTTCAAGTGGCTTCTTCATGGTTTATTTTGTTCCAGCGTTTTCAATCTCGTAAGCATGATTTCTTTGGCCTCCCGGTTTTTGCCCTGGCTCAGCAATTCCATAAGTGAATTTAAGCTCAGGACTTCTTGCCAGGCATCGCTGCTGACTGTAATTCCCTGTTGCTTCAGCTTAGAGCGAACCTCGTCAGCAATTACGGCTAGATGTTCATATTCGGCTTTGAAGTTCCTTTCCAGTTCGCTCCTGATTTTGCGAGCCAGCGCCGGGCTTCTACCGGATGTGGAGACAGCGACGATAACATCGCCGCGCTTTAAGTAAGAAGGGACAATAAAGTCGGAGTTTTTCGGGTCGTCTACCACATTTACCAAGACTCCTCGCCGTCTGGCCTCGGAAGCCACCCGTTCATTTGTTTTGACGTCATCAGTTGCGGCTATGGCGATAAAGGCTTGCTGCAAATCCTCTGACTTGTAGTCTCTTTGGATGACTCGTATGGCTCTATCTGTTGCCAGCTGATTTAGCTCCGGGCAGAAGATGGGGCTGACAACCTCCACATTGGCATCGTGTTCTAGAAGTGCCTTTGCCTTGCGCAAAGCTACTTGGCCCCCACCGACTACCAGGCACTTCCTACCTTGAATATTCAGTGAAATAGGATAGTATGGAGATACTCGCTCGTCCCTTTTCATACTGTGTATCGAACCCTCGTCTTTTTTATCTCTTTGGTGCTGAAAAGCAAAACCAAGCCATTCTTATCAAGCCCGGTCTCTGAGTGTATTCTATCAACTATGGCTCGGCAGGTCTCTTTGGTGACGGCGTGTATCATGGCAAATAGATTATAAGGCCAGAGGTGGCTTGTCTGCCTTTCATAGCAGTGACTTATCTCCGGAAACTTGGCTATCTTATTACCTGCTGCCTCTATTATATCAGTTGGCGTGTCCCAGCAAGCCATAGCGTTAGCCGTAAATCCAAGTTTGCTGTGGTTGACGGCGGCGCTGAAGCGTCGCATAATTCCACACTGCAAAAGAGCTTGGCAGCGGCTGAGAAATTTGTCAACGTCTATCGAAAGTCTTGCTGACATTAGGTCGAACGGTTTTTCATTGAGGGGTAAGTCTTGCTGCAATTCATTGATCACAGCCCGGTCGGTGGGAGATATCTCAGAATCTATATTTGAAAGCCTATTGCTGTGAGTGACCATATCGACCATATTTGGCATTGATGCATAACTTCCACCGAGATTGAAATAAGCACCTATCTTGAAGATTCTTACTGCGGGCAGGTTTAATATTTCCTCGACCTTGATTTTGCTGCCCAGCTTGTGTACCTCACTCTCTATGTCCTCGGTTACAGGCATGGCCAATGTGAACCAGAGGTTGAAGTCATGGTCGCGTTCATAGCAATGGCTCACCATCGGATGTGTGCTGACGATCTGTTTTGCCTTATCCAGCCGTTCCACGGGTACTTTCATCGCTACCAAGGTAGTCCGGTAGCCGAGCCTTCTTGGATTAAAAACTGGACCTATCAGGCGTATGATTCCTCTTGATTTTAAGCTCTCTATTCTCTGGATTACCTCATTACGGTTAACGCTTAGACGTAGTTCCAAGGCAGCAAATGGCTCTCGGCTCAGTGGGAACTCTGCCTGGATGATATTCAGCAGGTTTTTGTCAACATTATCGATCTTTATCGGCATCTTTATGTTTACCTGTTCTTTTGTAATTTGGCCGGTTCATATATGCAGTAAGGCTCAGCTTCGAGGTAATCGCCTGTGGATTCGTAGGCTCTGGCTCTGCAGCCGCCGCAGACCATCTTGTATTCGCATATGCTGCACTTACCCTTGATGTTCGACAGGTCTCTCAATTCACGGAACAGCGTGGAATTCATCCAGATTTCGCCGAAGCTCTTGTCTCTTATATTCCCGGCTTCCACATCGAGATAGCCGCACCCCTGCACCCTGCCCCGATGCGATATGAAGCAGAAACCAGTCCCGGCCAGACAACCGCGTGTCATAGAGTCGAGGGCATTTTTTCTAGCCCGCGTTGCTGATCTCTCACCGAGCAGTGCTTCTTGAGGATTGGTTCTGCTGCTTCTTTGTCTTACTATACGCTGGTAATGAGGGGCATCTGTCGGCTTAAAGAATATACTGCTTCCCAGCTCTTTCTGCCTATCATAAACCCAGTTTAGAGTTTGCTCATATTCCTCTGGCGACATTTCTACTGTCTCAAGTCCCTTACCCCGGCCTGTTGGCACTAGCATAAACGGGTGGAAGGCGACTGCTCCCGCCTCAAGAGCAAGTTCTAGCAGCTCATTCAGATATTTCACATTTAGCCTGGTGATGGTGCTGTTGATTTGTACCTCGACACCTGCCTGACGCAATCTGGCTATTCCTGAGACAGCCGCTTCGAAAGCACCTGCCTTACCACGGAACTTGTCCTGTAGTTCATTTGTGGGGAAATCTATGCTGACAGCCACCCTTGATATGGGCGTCTCCTTCAGTTTAGCGGCAATATCTGCGGTGATGAGAGTGCCATTAGTACCCATTACTACTCTTAACCCTTTTCTCACGGCATATCCTGCTATTTGGAAGAGGTCTTGGCGCAGAAGGGGTTCACCACCGGTGAGTATTAAAACAGGCTTACCTACTTCGACTATTCTATCTATCAGGCGGAGACATTCTTCGGTGGAAAGTTCGTCTTTATAGGCACCAGCGGTAGAAGATGACCGACAGTGAGCACAGAGCAGATTGCAGCTTCGTGTTATCTCCCAAGCTACCATCTGTAGTCTAGGAGTTATGTTTTCCTCTTCTACTTGGTTCTCTTTAATCGTTTCTCTTGTCATCGGATGAGTCCAATCTCGCTGTCTGTCAAGTAACATGTCGGGTCTTCAGCCCAGATATCGCCAAAAGCTGCCTCAGCTCGTACCCGCAGGTTGCCGTTGCACAAGTCGAGGTACTG
>JADHXB010000090.1 GCA_016783155.1 Dehalococcoidia bacterium | reverse complement strand
TTTAACTATCTTCATTTCCCTTTGCAGGGCATTGAAAGTCAGGTATCTGCCACACCATTGATAACCTTCTCTGCAGTACCCTTGTTTGTGTGTTTCTGACATTCCATACATATTATCATTGAAAAACGGGCAGGAAAGTAATAACTCACAATCGGTCATTTCTATCACCCCCCGTGATAACTGGCAGCTTAATCCGCTTAACTGCTTAATACGCTCTTCACCTGCCCAGTAAGAAAATGAGCAAGCCTACAACTATCGCCCCGTCTACAATTCCGCTGATTAGAGGCCAGTTGGTTGGTGCCGGTGTCGGTGTAGTTAATTGTATTCAGCAATAACCTCCACAACGTGGCGAACAATTTTAGCCCCAGCACGGTGTCCCTCAAGGCGAGTTAAGCCATTTTGCTTCGCCCATCTGCTGTTGCCATCCATTATGATAGCAACGTGCTGAGGTCGACTATTTATCTCGGCGACGTTTATCTTTAGCATCTTGTCCCGAATCACCCAATAAAACAGAGTACGCCATCTACACTATTCTCCCGCCAGCGCTTTCAAAATTGTTCTTTGAACATAAATGCTTAACTGCCTCCATGACTATTGTCATAATTTAATCACATCAATTACCATAAGTCAATACTTTTAGCACTCCCCCGATAAGGCGGGCTCCAACTCACTGCCTGTGGACAGCACTTCCTGAAGGAAAGTCTCGCCTTTCATCTGCTCAGATTCGGCGGTATAAACCAGCGGCTCAACCGGCAGTGCTTGGTTGTCAAGCTGTCCCGGGCACTCGCTGAGTCTCTTTCAGCCTGTCTTAGCCACAGTTGTCCTTCGATGCCACTAAATGGTAGTATTATGAGTATCCACTCTCCAGACCGCCAATAACCAACCATTTGTCTTTAGCCGGTACCGATTTCCCGGGCGGATAACCGCTTCAACCTGTTCAGCCGTCGAACTGCGGTCAGGCATTTGCTGCGGAGCGTGCTTGTCCTATATTAATCACGGCGTTGCCCTTTCTGGAGAAGTAAAAAGTATTGAATGCCAGTGCCTCCGCGTCGTGATTACGGTGTGAAATTATTATAATATTCGATTGTTTATTCGCCTTACCAAAGACCTCTGTTAATGCCTTTGTCGACGGATTGAGTTTGGCATTATTGCTAAGGTTCTTATATTCCAGTTGGAGTAATTGACCCAGCACGTTTGATGCTTTACTCTCCGCAAACCGGAGGCGACTGATATTAGCTCTTAATCGGGCGACATCCGGGGGATTCAGATATCTCACCGGGTTGATAAATGCAACCATTTCCTGAGCAATCTGGAGAGACTTGCGCACTAGTTCCTGCGACTGGAGCGTCGGAGTAGTTATTTTGACACTCTCGTGGTTATATGCCACCAGGGCAGCCGGGATATTCTCCCGTGCTAGTGAGATGGCCGTAACGATAATGTTGTATGACAGCTTATCCGCCTCTTCTGCATTGCCAACAGCAAGATTTATTAGAATTATAGCCGGCTGTCCGTGAAAGTCGGCAAATTCCTTGCTTACCAGTTCATTGTATTTCAATGAATGTTTCCAATCGATGTTCTTGAGACTGTCGCCCGGCTGATATAACTGACTGCCGTAGTACTCCACTCCCCTTCGCAACCCGTAGGCTGGCCTTAATGTCTCAATGTTTGAAATCAGGGGCAGGGCTCCCGGTTTGGTTGCTGCTAAATATCTTCTTGCCAACCAGGCGGCATATCTTGCCCGAGGAATAACATACATGCGTATCGGTTCCAATTCAAAGTTGACCTGAATCAGTCCCCAGCGGTCTACGGCCTGCCCTTTGAGCTTAATTATCGATGGCCCTGACAAACTGGGTGAAAGGGATACCTTGACAACCAGGTCATTTTGCTTTAGTGATAATTTATTGGGTCTTACCTTCACCCATTCGCAGAGCGACTCTAGAAACAGTAAACCGCCTGTTTTTGTTTTCACGGTCAGCTTGATGTCGAGATGAGCCCGGCTTCCAGCCACCATCCGCTGCTTGACCTGTTCCGCCAATACTGGACTCGAAGGCAATTGTCGAAGCACCACGGCGACCACAACTCCAAAATAGATGATGACGATAGCACCTGATAGAAGGAGTGTCAAGCTGCCAAGCAGCCCGGCTACCCCCAGCACTAAAACGGCTATCAGAAGAAGTGTCAGGAAGATGTCGGTTGGCCGGCGATTATATCGGGTATCCCGGTAGATAAGTAACTCGGCGGTTTCCTGCAGGCTGTGATTGATAAGAAGCAATACCGGCAGCGATATCAGCAGGGAGAAGAAGGGGTCTACCTGCGGGGTGAACAATAGCGCCACGGCGAAGAACATAAAGTATGCCGTTAGCAGGTTGGTTACGGGAGCGATAGGAAACCGCCACGAGTACAGATACCAAAGAAATAATAACACAGGAATAAATGACAGGGCTAATGGTGAAATGACAGCGGCTATTACTAGAGCAATAGCAACATATATCTTTGAGAAGATTACCACACCCCAGCTTCGTAGACTAATCATACCTTTAGTTTGGGCACCGGCACCTGTTCCAGAGATCTCTCCAAGATTATCTTGGGGGTAATATCATCCATCTCGGCTTCAGGCTTAATCCTCATCCTGTGTTCTACGGTGAGAGGCACCAAGTGCCTGATGTCATCGGGGATGACGAAATCACGACCGTCCAGCATAGCCAGCACCCTGGAACACTTATAAAGTGCTATGCTGCTCCTGATACTTGGTCCAGTGAGCACATCCGGGTCGGACCGTAAGCGGTCCACAATCGAGGTAATGTACTCGACAATGTCTGGCGAGACGTGAACCTGCTTGGCTAGCGCCTGAGATTCCTTTATTTCATCCGGAGTGGTTACAGCATTGATATCCGGTTCATCAATCTGGTCAATGTTGGTTATTATCCGCTTCTCCTCTTCCTTTGAGGAATACTGACTCAAAACCCTGAGCAAGAATCTATCTATCTGAACATCAGTCAGTGGGTAGGTGCCTTCAGCTCCGCTCTGAACTTGCGTGGCTATGACCATAAAGGGCTTTTCCAGAGAATAGGTCGTCCTCTCGATGGTAACCTGGTATTCTTGCATAGCCTCAAGGAGCGCCGACTGTGTTCTGGGAGTGGTTCGGTTGAGCTCGTCGGCAAGCACTATATTGGCAAAGATGGGCCCCTCCACAAATCTGGAATCCCCGCTCGTGGAGTAAGCATAAAATCCAGTGATATCCCCCGGCAACATATCCGGGGTGAATTGTATCCTCTTGAACTTCCCGCCAATCGCCTCGGCAAAACTTTTGGCCAGCTTTGTTTTGGCGGTACCGGGGAGTCCCTCAATTAGCACGTGCCCACCGGCGATCAGGGCAAGTACGAGAGCCTCTTCTATCTCGCCTTTACCAATAATGGCCTTAGAGACTTCCCCTTTAATTTTTTCGTACAGGTCCGATGCTTTCTTAATATCAGCCAATGCTTTTCTCCTTTTTCAAGGTATATCTGGATACTGCCACAAATATTATAGCAATGATACCTACCAATGCATATGGGCTTGATAACATCTCCCGGGTATTAATTAACCTTGTTTTGGAAACATCGAGGGGGGTCTGGGTTAAATGCGAGCGGTCAACTAATATTTTTCCTTGTTCACCTCCATAGTGCGTCAAATATTTTATGAAGTCGTAGTTATCATCCCTGCCAATCATAGCATTTATGGCAATGCTGGGGTCAGATACAAGAGCAAGTGTTCCCTTGCCCAACCGGAGTTGAGCGGCTACCACAAATGGACCCTTTGGCTCACCCTCGTCCAAGACCCCATTCTCGTTTATGTCCAAAAAGCTCGTACTGGAGGAAAAGGCAGTCGCCTCTGACTCCGTGACATTGGTCAGGGTGGTAGCATGGTTAAGCATGATAACATCTATGCCACTTTCCTTCAAGCCGGGGGCGAATTCTGTTATTCGAGGTAGAGACTGGTTCTTGTAGTTAAAAAGAGGGTCGAGTAGAGGTTTATTGGTGAAACGAGCACTCACGCCGAGGTAGGCCAGAACGCTGTTTCCGTAACCATAGTCATCCATGAGTAACAGGGTACCGCCGTTATCAACGAACCGCTTTATCTTTGACAGTTCTTCATTAGTATACTCGAGGTAGGGGATAGCCACCAGGACGGTCTTATCCGGCAAGTCTGGAAGGTCATCCAGCGAGTCAATGTTATCGGCCCCAAATTCACTGTTGAAGCTTCTCAGCCCGTTCCACATTGTATTGCTTGCCATAAAATCCTGAACAGAGGGATAGAACCAGACACAGAGTAGAGAGATAACCAATATTACAACCACAACAGCAAATAATATACTAGACACCCTCACCTTCTAATTCCTCCCTCTTGAGTCTCCCTTTCCCTTAAATCATCGCTGTCACCAACGGCCGGGACAGTGCGGGTCATCTGACCACCAATGGCAACAGGAAAAGTAAAAGACACGCATAATAGGCCACCGCGAGTATCAACAGGACCCAGAGCCAGGTGGCAGGTTGTCGCCACGGGCCACTCTTCGCAGCTCCGTCGCCGGATTCAAACTCCCTCGCTCCGCCGATTCCTTCTCGCTGAACTTGCCGGGCAGGTAAGACCTCCGCAGCCGCTCGCAGTTTACTTGCTTCCTCTATATTATCAGAAAGCTCCCTGCTTCTCTCAACGTCTTTCTCGGTAGCTCTATATTGAGAATAGAGCAACCTCTCTACTATTCTGGTGAAGTCGATAAAGGACCTGGCCGCCGGCCCGAGTATACTGCTACTCTCTTCGGCGAATTCACGCAGCGTCTGTTGGGGTTTCAGCAAGGCTTTAGTGATTCCCTGTATTACTCGAACAGCCAGGCGATACCATTGGAAGATTCTATTTCGTGGTTCGGTGCTGGCTTCATCACCCTCTTCAGTTGGGGCGAGGACGGTTGCCGCTTCGCTATAGGCCAGGGCTGGTTCAGGTGGAACCGTTACTATCACCGGTCTCGCCTTTGTCCCCGAATAGACTCCCAGTCTTCTTCTTAGCCTTCCCGGCAGATAAATACCAAGGAACAAAATGAGCACAATAAATATTCCACAATTCACCGCATTCACCGTTAATATGCGGCTGGTGGTGTTGAGAGGAGCCTGCCAGGGCTCTCTGGGGAGAACCTGTATTACCAGGTCCTGCCAACCTATCACGCTAAGACCCATCCCCACCTTAATTTTCGTACTAAAGGCGCCATCCTGGGAACTAACCGACTCAACCCGGGATTTGCCCAGTCCCATTTTGATTGCTGCCTCACTCAGTGGGCCGACTTCGGAGTATAGTTTACCCTCCAATTTAACACTGCCCGGTATCATCGCCACGTTAGGTTTGGCGATGTCTAAAACCGGGATTGCCCTGGTTATGTTTAGAATGACACTGGTATCTACCGGCGCATACCTACCTACTGCTGGTGAAGACACGGTAATGATGTGTTCGCCTACATCTATTTCGGGGTCTATTTTTATTTCCTTGGCGAACGCCTCTTGTGCAACAAACTCAGATGTGAGAACATTGTCGACATAAATTTCAACCCTTCTCTCGTTAAGGGGCGGAGACTGACCGTAGTCGAACTTCCCGCTTATTGTGGTTTCCAGCCCGGGATAGGCCTTATCCTCTACGGCAACCTCAAGGCTGGCTTCGTAGAATAGAACCTTCAACTTTACCATCGGGCTGAGAGATGCTAGATAAACACCTTTATCCTCATCTTGAGGTGAATACAGCGCC
>JADHXB010000089.1 GCA_016783155.1 Dehalococcoidia bacterium | reverse complement strand
AGAGGTGCCGCTTCATTGATTAGTGCCAGAGCCTTGTCAGTTTTGCCAGTCCCCAGCAGTGAAACAAACCCCTGGACGTTGATGCCGAGGGGGCATGCCACATGGCAAGGGGCAAACCCATC
The DNA here is from genome assembly GCA_016783155.1 of Dehalococcoidia bacterium. Classification (GTDB taxonomy): domain Bacteria; phylum Chloroflexota; class Dehalococcoidia; order GIF9; family UBA5629; genus 9FT-COMBO-48-23. The sequence continues at coordinate 5,700 of JADHXB010000089.1, read as the reverse complement.
CTTATCTATCACATATGCTGAGGGAATAGCCTTTGGTCCGAGAAGTGGTGTGTGGATAGCGCTATGCGTAATCCTTTGGCCGCGCAACAGAGAGGTTACCCTCGCCGGGCATTCAACTTGACAACGACCACAAGCGGTGCAAAGGTCCTCACGTATGTAGCGGGGACGCTGTACCACTCGTATCTTGAGATCATCCTTCTTGCCCTCTATAGATTCTACTTCTGCATTACTATACAGTGTTATCAAAGGATGACTTGTCATCCGTAGTAGAAGGGGCCAGAGGAAACGTTGGTCTGGAGGAGAGTTGTCTGCTACGCCGCTGGCAGCGCCATCCCAACCCAATGCCACCGAGTTTGTGATGATCTTCACTTCAACCCCCATCTGGGCCAAAGTGAGCGCTGTTTGTATCGCAGCAACGGTGCTACCAATGACGGCAGCGCCTTGAGAGATGCCGGGATCAGACTTCGCTGCCATGTTCAATGTCATAATTATAGCCTAGCTCGAAAGCCTTCATGTTAAAATCCTCAGTTCCTGCCGGTACGGAGTCCAGGATGGCCTTCTTAAGAGCTTCGCACGATACTATGTCGCTTCTTACTGCTAGAAATCCAAGCATGATGATATTCGCCACTACCGGGCGTCCTAAATCCTGGGCCATACGGCTGGCTGGGATTGAGAGAGGCTTCGGGTTCTGGGATGGGTCGATTTTCACCAAATCTGAATCGACGATTAGTAGCGTTTCTGGTGGCGCATTTCGCCCATACTCAGCGTAGGCGTCCTGGGATAAGATGATTTGCACCTGAGGGCTTACGACATAGGGGTAATCTATGGGGACATCGCTGACTATGACCTCAGCACGGCAAGAGCCACCACGAGATTCGGGCCCGTAGCTCTGCGTAAGCGCGGCGAACCCTTTATCAAATATAGAAGCAGCTTTGCCGACGATGCTGCCTGACAGCACAATGCCTTGGCCACCAAACCCAGCTACTCTGATTTCTTTTCTCCCCATTTGCCTCAAGATTAGCTAACCCGGAACAACCAGGCTACTTTGCGCTTGGCTATACCTTCGCCCTGGCCTTAGCTTTCTCCTGTGCCCTGCTAGATACCTCACGGAGATGGTCCCAAAGCGTGGGGCGCTGCACATCAACAAACTTACCCACCACAATAGGTCCGTTCAACTCCAAGTCTGCATCCTTGGGGTCTGCGCCATTTCGTATTACGCTTTTTTCCTGATAGTAATACATGGAATCCAGTCCCTTCGGCTCCTTATTCATACGGCCGTACACTACAGGACAGGGGGCGATCACCTCTATAAAGCTGAAGCCTGGTTTGGTCATAGCTTCAGCGATAGCTTTCTCCAATTGACGTATATGCAGTACTGTCCACCGAGCTACATAGGATGCGCCACTGGCGGATACCAGGTAGGGCAAGTTGAAGGGGAATTCGAAATTACCGTAAGGAGTGGTAGTGGTGCGAGCTTCGAGGGGCGCCGTAGGTCCAACCTGTCCGCCAGTCATACCATAGTTGAAGTTGTTTACACAAATTACAGTCATATCGATGTTACGGCGCGCAGCATGTATCAAGTGATTGCCGCCTATTGCTACCAGGTCCCCGTCTCCGGAGAATACCACTACATTTAGCTCTGGGTTTGCCAGTATCAGGCCGGTGGCGAATGGAATGGCACGACCGTGAGTAGTATGAAAAGAGTCGAGCTTAACGTAGCCAGCTACCCTACCAGTGCAACCTATTCCCGAAACCACCGCTATCCTATCGGGGTCTATTTCCTCGCGGTCAATGGCCCTGAGAAAACAACCTGCCACTGGCCCAATGCCACAGCCAGAGCACCATATGTGGGGTAGTCTGTCTTGTCTCAGGTATTTCTCGATCGACGGCTCTTCCACATTCATGGCATCAATCACTGTGCTGTCTCCCGTATCGCCTCAAGAATAGTCTCGGGCGAGTGTACGCCTCCGCCCATGTGAGGCACAAGTATTGTTCTGGCTTTACCTCCAGCGCACCTTTCCACCTCTAGCACAATCTGGCCATAGTTTATCTCGGGAACTACAAATGCCTTAGTTTGCAGTGAGAGTTCCCTGACACGCTCTTCGGCAAATGGCCATACTGTTATCAATTGCAGTAGTCCTGCCCGGATCCCCTCATCTCGCGCCATCTTTACCGCGAATTGGGCGATACGGGTGGTGATTCCGTAGGCACAGACTATGATGTCTGCATCCTCAACTTGAGTCTCCTTGTACTTTATTATGTCGTCTCTGTTTAGTCGTATTTTGTCTACTAAACGACGTATCAGTCGATCTTGTGCGTCAGCAGTCATTACTGGATAGCCCCTTTCATCGTGGGTGAGACCGGTAACGTGGAAACGGTACCCTTCTCCTGCCACAGCCATGGGAGGAACAAGACCCACGTCAGTTTTGTAAGGCAGGTATTCCCCTGGCGGTACCTCGGGTCGCCGTCGATTTAAGAGACTTTCCGGCGCTACGTGCGGTATGACTACTTTCTCACTCATGTGGCCTACAACCTCGTCAGACATGATTAGCACGGGAATACGGTATTTCTCTGAAAGGTCAAAAGCCGTTATGGTAAGGTCGAATATATCCTGTGGAGAGATTGGCGCTAAGGCGATTATCTCGTAGCTCCCGTGGGAGCCCCAACGAGCCTGCATCATGTCCTGTTGCCCCACCAGGGTGGGTAACCCTGTCGACGGTCCAGCTCGCTGAATGTTAACCAGTACACAAGGCGTCTCCAACATCACCCCCAACCCGACGTTTTCCATCATCAGGCTGAATCCTGGCCCAGAGGTAGCGGTCATGGCTTTCACACCTGCCCAGGATGCACCAAGCACGGCATTCATGGAAGCGAGTTCGTCCTCCATCTGGATGTAGATACCCCCCACTTGAGGGAGCCGTGTACTCATTCTTTCAGCTACCTCGGTAGCTGGTGTGATGGGATAACCAGCAAAGAAACGACAACCTGCACTGATGGCTCCTTCAGCACAGGCCACGTCTCCATTTATGAAGAATTTTCCCGTTAGTTCTTGATATTCAGTCATGAGTTTGTCGTACCAACCGTGGCTACTATTTCTCGTTGGTTGTCGAGATTCTTATGGCGAACTCGGGACAAATTACCTCGCAGAAGCCGCAAGCAAGACACTTGCTCTCATCCTGCACAACTGCTAGGTTATATCCTTTGGGGCTCAGTTCCGTACTCATCTTGAGGACTTCTCGTGGACAGAACTCGACGCAATAGCCACAGCCCTTGCACCTTTCCTCATCTATGAATACCTGTCCCGACGTTGTAGCTTTCTCGGCATAATCGAAAGGCTTTCTCCACAGCTTCATGATAGCTCATCAGTATAGCAATTCCTTCCCTCCGTAACAAGGCGAAGTGGTTCTTGCACCGAGGAATCGACTGCCGCTGACACCTTGATTAGGGGTAAGCTGCTAGCTTTCCTTCGGCGTAATCCCTATTGCATTCCAACATAGTCGTTGAGTGAGGGAAGGGGAGGTCACCACCCAATGCATATCCCCCTTGGATTACGGGGCATCAATGACCATCAACAGAAACGAAGCGGTAGGTTACATAATGTTCCCTGGCGTATATGCGACCTGTCTTCGGCATGAGCCGCAGGTATTGTTACCTTATTTGCCAGTAGGGTTGCGCGGAATCACCAGAAGGGCGCTCTGTGTGAATAAGTTAGAGGGAACAGAAACACGGCAAGGTAGGCAAAAATTAGTGCATCAAGTGAATAGAACCCACATAGCTAATTCCGAGTTAGAGCAGAGGCTGCTAGCTTTGGGGCGGGAGTGCCTCGTATGGAAGGGAAGGGTTCAGCTCTGGGTTACAGCTGCGTTCGCGAACTGTGCTAGTGATTGTAACAGGCTGATGTGAAAAGTAAGGGATGAGCTTAAGACAATAACCATCATTTTGTTACCCAGTCGGGTGTTTCGGCTTTGGCGGGAGAGTCGTACCCCGGGATATAGGGCTTAATGTCCAGTACCGGTGTTCCGTCTGCAGCATCAAGCCCCATAACCTTAAGCACATTATCTCGACGTTCTAACAACGTGACAGTACTTACTCCTATCGGATTGGGACGTGCCGGACTGCGACTAGCCAGGACGCCAACCAGAGGCAAATCCTGTCTGCCTCTAGGATGCACTCTCATCACCAAGCGCTGCGAAGGTGATACCTTATGCATCCAGTAGAGGACGATAACATGTGAGAACTCTTCTATTAGGCTTAATGCTTCTTTTTGGTCCTCGTTTACTATTATCTCACAGACAGCTTTTTTCCAGTCTTCTGTTTCTAGGTCTTTGATGCTATTCTTGACAACGCCGATTGGCGTTAAAGTCATGTCCATAGTCACGGCTAAGAAAGCTGTTCTTTAGGAGGGTTTAGCGACCTCCACACGAAATAGACTGGCTAAGAGAATCCATGCGTCTGTAGATATGTCTAGGCGCCAATTTCGGGCATATCTAGAGGCCTTAGTGTCAACAGTTTCTTGGCGATGTCAGGGTATTTGGCAATAAAAAGCAATTCATCTTCGACCAGTGGCTTCTGTGCTGCGACATTGGCATATCTTACCAGCGTCAGAATCCTCTCAGCCTCAGCAGAATCTGCAAACGATACCTCCATCTTTCCCATTATATGCCTGAAGCCGGATACTCCTCCATATTCACCGGAGCATATTTCCCTGCCAGTCTCGACAAGCTCTGGTTCACCTCTTCCTAGCTCAGTATAGTTATACAGCTCGTAATTGTGCGGGTCTTTCAATACCCCATCGGCATGGATGCCGGAGGCGTGGGCAAATGCGTTCTCGCCAACACCTGGCTGGTTTATGGCAAGCGGAACCCCGAAAGCGTAACTGGCGAATTTGGCTATCTTCCATGCGTTTGACAGGTTAATCGACCTTCCCAGTTGATATTCCACCCCAGAACCCTTAGATTTGAGTACTGCGAGAACCGTAGCCACAAGGTCAGCATTGCCGGCCCTTTCTCCGATACCATTCACAGTAGTATTAATGTAGGCATCCTGCCCGCCATCTATGGCGCCTTTAGCTCCAGCGATGGAATTTGCCACCGCCATTCCCAGATCGTTGTGGCAGTGAAGCTCGATGGCTATAGCTACATTCTGAGCTAGCGCTTTTACAGTCTCATATATGGTGAAAGGGTTATCGTAACCAAGGGTGTCACAGTATCTGAACCTATCCGCGCTGTGTGCCTTAGCTTGTGAAGCAAACTTGACCAGGAAATCCAAGTCTGTTCTGGAGGCATCTTCAGCATTTACCCCTATGGTTTCAGCTCCAAATGAGCGAGCAGCTTCTATAGCATCAACCATTGTGTGCAAGATGTCATCTTTCGTCTTTCTCCCTCGAAACTTGCCCTGAATCATTTGATCGGAGGTAGAGATTGAAAGGTTAAGGTGTTTTAACTTTGGAACAAGCCGAAAAGCCGTTTCCACATCAGCCGCTGTTGCCCTTATCCACCCACCCAGGTGAATGGGTTTTAAAACGCCGATTTCAGCCAATTCCTCATTTGCTTCGAGGTAAAATGCCTCATGTTTAGTGGTGGGAAAACCGAACTCAGACTGAAAAACACCCATCTCATTTAGATAGATATTTATCATTGTCTTTTCAAGTTTGGATAAGCCCAGCCTGGCCGTCTGAACCCCATCTCGATTGGTTACATC
>JADHXB010000088.1 GCA_016783155.1 Dehalococcoidia bacterium | reverse complement strand
TTGCCTTTTGCTGTGGTCTTCTTTATGGCTCGCTTTGCCTTTACCGACCGAGTTGGTTTTGTAGTCACCCTTGCTACCGCAAAGGGTTGCTCAAAGGAGAGTTCTGCCCCTTCAGCTTCTTTAGAAGGTGCGGCTATGGCTGTCTCCTCCTTAAACAGGGGGCGTCTATCCAGCGGCAATTTTGTCTTATTGGCTTTAGCCCATTTCACTGCTTTCTGGTTGTAAGGTTTCTCGAAGCCATAGACACGGTAGGTAATCATGTCTGCCAGGTGTGTAACCAGCCAGGCGATATCCAGAGAGCTTTCCCAGTCTCGTTCTATGCCGATGCAGACCATGTTGTTTTCCGGGCTGATATTGGGATGAAAATGGGAGGTGAGGCAGAGGACGTAGGGCGCTTCATTGGGATAGCCTGGTATACCGGCAGGAAGGTAAATTTCCATGACGTGGTTTGCTGTTAATGTTGGCTTTCCCGTAGTCGGGTGGAGCATCATACCTTTGCACTTAAGAGTGACCCGGTATTTTGTGGGTGGGTCGCCCTCTGTAGGTTCGACCTTGATAAGGTCAGATTTGGCGGTCAGTTCTTTGAGCCACTCGTGTTCTTGATGTATCCGCTCTTGCAAATCGGCGACTACCACACCCGGTTGTATAAAATAGCATAAGACCAGTATCTCGTTTTCGACGACGCCAGCCGATGCCAGAGTTTGCCATGGATGAAGTGTCCAGTATTGTGAGACTCCGCTTCTTCTTACATAGCGTCCCTGTGGGTTTCGGTATAACTGTTCACCGGTTTTCTGAAGATAAGCAACCATTTGCCTTCCGGGTCCCCGCTCCTTAACTATTTGAGGCGTAATTTGTGAAAGCAGTCTCCCAGCCGTGGCATTTTCGGAGACTAGTGCCGGGTAATAGCGGTCATGGGTGAAATCCCAAATATATACTCTCATTTAAGCCACCTCCTTCATTTATGTTGCTAGCAAAATTATCAGGCCACTTCCTTGGCCTTCTCCGCGACTGGTGCCAGAGGGCACTCCCATGTGGTGCAGCCCCCATATTCCTCCCAGCATGACCGGTGATGCATCGTGCCACACTTGGGGCAGATGAAAGAAGGGTTTGTAGCGCTGTATTCTTGTTTGCCGCACCAGAAGCAAGGCGTCTCCTCCATATTTTTAACTATCTCTTGGTTTGCCGGCTTAGCCTTGATGTATCCCCGACGGATTGTATATATGACTACGAAACCGACAACAAAGCCGGCTATGCATAGAGCAAAGACAAACAGTACAGTCACGGTTTCAGCACTCCGCCCTATTCTACCTTGTGGCTCTCATAAGCTCGATTGTATTTGCCAATGCTGGCATTAGCATCCATGACTTGCCAGACAAACAGGACAATGTATGCAATGGCTAGTATTGCAACCAAGGCAATGTAAGTTGGTTCCAGATAGTAGTAGTATGTAATGGCGCAGGCTATCAAACCACCGATGAGAGCCAGTCCGGCAAATAGAATCAGAAAACCTACAGCGATTCTGCCCAGAATTATGTGCCCGAGACCATGCAGTCCGAAGATGCCGGGGATGACAGCCAGAGCCATGATTGTGTTCGCTGAGACACGGCTATCGGGTATTTTTATATCGCAGTATTGACACACTCTGGCATTCATATCTATTTCTTTTCCGCACTCACGGCACATCCTCTTTCGCTCAAAGCGTCCCTCCCGCTCTGCAATCGCTGCTGCAGGGCCTACAGCTAATTCGCCAGCGATTACCTCTTCTTTTGTGTACTGTCCGCAGGTCTTGCACTTTAAGTCGGTGTCGTAGTCTGTAACAGTGCCACAGTTTGGGCACAGGCGGACTAGTTTTACCTCTATTTCCTCCATAGTTAACCTCCTTTCATGTGAAATTTAATACTTTATCTCTATCCGCGTCAAGTTCGAAGTGAACTGCTGACTTCGCATTCCGTGCTGTGATAATGTGGAATGGCGGCACTTGTCCCTGGGTTAAAGTCTTGTCCAGAAACCACGGTGTAGCATTGCTGATATTGGATGTGATATGTGGCTGCATGAGCTTTTTGCATTTTGGGCATCTTAGCTCGTTTGAGCTGAGTTTGTCGAGCCGCTTTAGAATCTGTTCGTTGTAGCCGCAAGAGCAACTAGCCCTGAAAACCAGGTCAAAATCCAGGTGTATAGCTGCCCCGGCACCGAGTTTCTGTTCCGCCATATTCAGCAGTTCTCCAAAGGTGAAATCGTCAGCACCGCTTCCAGTGGTAAAAACGGATTTTAGTGGATTATGGTTTAGGCATCTTTCGTTTAGAGGAAAGTTGGCTGGTAGACACTCATTGGTCAGCCCGTTGAAAATAAGGCCGCTGCCGCCAGTAACTTTGTGCCCGTGGATAAGCTTCAGAGCTTCCTGGACCTGTAGCCCGCCGACAATGGAGGCGATGGTGGGTGTTGTCGGGACTCTTCCCTGTTCCACCTCCTCGATTGGTAGCAAACAAGAGAGACGGTTTTTTATTTCCTTGTATGCTTCTGTGGGCAGATTGCACTCGTAGCAGGCACCTTTGCCTGGTATATAGAGGTGGAATTCTCCAACCAGTTCCTGAATGCCGCCGTTAATCCAGGGTGTGCCTACCTTGAAGCAGGCGCGGTTGACAAAAATCCTAGCGCCGAAATTGTCCACTCCAACCAGAACAACGTCCATGCTGCGGAAGACACCGAGGCCGACATCGCTAGTGATGTCACCGCAAATGTAGGCAACCTTGACATCAGGGTTCAGCTCCTTCAGTCGCTGGGCAGCTACTTCGGCCTTCAGCTTACCGATGTCCTCAGCCCGGAACAGGACGGAGCGGGTAAGATTGGCAGCTTCAACGATGTCAAAGTCGATTATAAGTATATGGCCGATGCCGACGAGTGCCAGATTTTTTAAAATCTCATTTCCTAAAGCCCCGGCACCAACTACCATCGCCTTCGTCTTGGACACCTTTTCCTGTTGCCACCAGGAAATCAGTCTGAGAGTATCGTAGCGGCCCTGAACGGCGTTTGGGGTATGGCTATGGTGCAAAGAAACGTTCTGATTCTTCATCATATTCATCAGCAGTTGAGGTTAAGTTTTTGGCCTTAAAAACCAAGATTTCACTGATTCCGCTTCTCATAGTCGAGGGTTTAAGTAGGAATAGAAAGGTAAGTTCTTCGTCAGGCTTTAGTTCTTGGGCTTCGGGTGACTCCAGTATGGCAAAGATTTCGCTGGAGTTAATCGAAACTTCAACTTCACCAGAACTTTGTCCTATATTCTGAACGACAACTAAGATTTTCTCGCCCCCCCGTGAAATCTTCCCATCATCGCTCTTGTCTTTTACGGAAATAATCCTGAAGCTGGGCATCTTTTGCGCCGGTACGGTTGCTGAGGCGACTGTAACGAAGGTGGGCACCTCCTCCATCATTTTGTCACCGTTATAACTGAGGATGATTTTATCCATGTGATCTCCCGGGCTGAGTTCGCTACGCTGCATCGTAACATTGATGGTAGCATTACCGACCCCAGATTCTTTATCCACATTTATCCCGGCAGGCGTAGAGAAAATTTGCCAAGAGAGGTTCCCATTGCCGGTGAGAGATAATTGTAAGGGTATTGCATCTTTGGTTGTGCCAAAGAACAAATACGGCGGAGAAACGGAAAGCGAAATGCCGGTTGCTGGTGGTATTGCAGTTTTTTCTGTTTGCTGCCATTCTGCAAGCTTGCCGTCGGTTAGAATATCGGTACTTAACAGCCAAAGCTCTCCTTTTTCATCTTTGGCTTGCAATTCCAAGGTGCCGATGGTGTTACCACTATCCCCTTGCTTATTGACTGTTGGCTGTCCCACAATCTCTTTCAAGGTGATGGGTAGGGGCGTTTCCTTATCCCAGGGCTCTTCCTTGTTCAGTGTATAACGCCAGACCTCGCCATTATTTTGAGTGAAATAATAGTTATATACCTCCTCCTTGTCAGCATTGCGGAACGAGACGACGGCTGCGGGAAAGTCTTTGAACGGCGGCTGGCTCGTTTTCTTCTGCTCTCCTGGCAACCAGACGGTGAAGGCAAGTCCTATGATGGTAAACAAGGCCACAAAAAGTACCAAAACAGGTATAAGGAAGGCGGGTGCCTTAGTTCGTGATGGCGTCTTCCTCTCTGGACTGGGTAACAGTTTTGGCTCCTTAGCCGGGACTTCGTAGGTATAGAAGCCTTTGATTGCCTTTATTTCCGAGTCGTCCCAGCCGAAAAAGCAGAGCTCATTTTTTATGGGGTCGCAAACGGCAGCTACGTGCCAGGGGTTTGAAAAAGCAAGGCGGTGGGAATTTACGTCATCATCGGACATGAAAGCGCCAAATCCGGGGTGGGTATGGTACCAGCCGACGACTTTTTGGTTAGGATAGTCTCTCTTAGCTGATTCTACAAGCTGCAGCCAGACTTCATGAGTGAACTGCGCCTGCGTCTTATTCCCTGGAGCCGATTCCGACTTAACTATACCGACTACGTCAACTCGATATTTGCCCGAGCCATCTTCGGAGAAGTTGCCCAGAAGGATACCGACTATCTCTCGCTCGGGATTAGCTGCACCGTGGCGATTAATATCGTCATAAGCTTGCTTGTCTATGTAGATAACAACCTTGCTATCTTCGGGGCTTCCCCAGACTTTTAAGCTCGCCTTGCCGCCATTTCTGTTCATCAGCCTTTGACTCCACCTTTTTCTCCGCCTTCATCCCTGTCCGTATTCAGCTTTTTGCTACTTCTTTTTGGTCTTTTTCACTGTCGGCTTTCTGCGAGTCTTTCTCTTGGCTGTTTCCTTCGTCTTCGGCGATTTGCGGACAGCAGATGCTTTTCCTAAGCCGCGGAATTTTCCGCCGGTGAGAAAGTAAGCAGCTACGAGACCACCAAGAAGCCCGACAACGATTGGGATAATGATGAGAAGCAGAGAAGGCGGCTTGATGACCTCTAGCTCCATTCCGTCAGACTTGAGCATGAGTCTGAGCCGCTGGCTATTCTGGCCTTCGATACTTCCGCTTGCAGTTATCGGCTCGAGATAGAGGTTGTTCAGGGTTGCGGCAGCGGCAACTGTATATTCGGTGTTCTGAGTGCCTTGTAGCTCCAGGAAATAGCGGCCGAACTCCGGCTTGGTTATGAGGTACAGCTTTTTAGTGCCTATATTGAACAACGGGGGCGATATCTCCTTTGTTCCATATAGCACCTTCCTCGGCTCCACCGGCCCGTCAATAGTAATCCCCAGGATATTCTGCCACGTGGAGTATTCTTTAGCTTCTTGCCAGCCGGGAAAAGCGTCGAAGGTGAACTCAGATAGGTCAATGGCTGGTGGATAGAAGGAGCGATTCAGGGTGAAATTAACGTCTGAAGCACCACGCTCGGCCTGAACCGGTACAGTTTTACCCGGCTGTGGTTCACAGGCGACTGCCTCAACAGATACGGTTTCTGTAACCGTAGGTATCTGGCTAACCAAAGCGTAATTGCTACCAAGCTGGTAGGAGATGAATTCATAAAACCCGTCGTTGTTTGTTGTTGTGCTCTGCATTGTACCGGTAACATAGACAGTAGCCCCGGGGATTGGGCGTTGATTGGCATCAGTTACACGTCCAGATATAGACGTCGCCCGGCTGAAAACGCGAATGTCAGCGAAAGCATTTCCCGTGACCGTCGTTGACCGGAGACAAGGGTAAGTCTCCCACTGACAATCTTCGCCTACACATACATATCTGGTACAGGTGCTCCATACCTCCACGATAGCTTCACCTTCGCAAGTGAGCCTTATCTGCCCGGGTGTTGATGGTGCCGGCCAGGATAGCTTATGTGTTGCGTTTGTGGTAAAGTTACC
>JADHXB010000087.1 GCA_016783155.1 Dehalococcoidia bacterium | reverse complement strand
TGGCCACTGACGCCTATGGCCCTGTAGCCGACAATTCCGGTGGAATTGTGGAGATGTCAGATCTGCCTCCAGAAATCAGGGAACGGACGGACGCTCTTGACTCTCTGGGGAACACAACAGCCGCCACGGGCAAAGGCTTTGCCATTGGCGCAGCAGCCCTCACCGCTCTGGCTCTAATGCTGTCCTACACCCAGATGGTGGGGATTAGATTCGGCGAGATTAGCCTGCTGGATCCCAGGGTTATAACCGGAATACTGCTTGGCGGTATGATGCCAGCTGTTTTCTGTAGCATGACCTTGGACGCTGTGGGCAGAACCGCATTCGCCATAATCAACGAGGTGCGTCGTCAGTTCCGTGAGATAAAAGGGCTGATGGAAGGCACAGCCAGGCCCGAATACGGTAAGTGCGTTGACATCTGCACCAAGGCAGCGTTGAAGGAGATGATTCTCCCTGGTCTGATAACGGTAATCGCCCCGGTTGTGGTTGGGCTTGTGTTAGGGCCAGTAGGACTCGGAGGCTTCTTGCTAGGAGCCATCGCTACGGGATTCATCCTGGCCGTAACAATGGCCAACGCCGGCGGATCCTGGGATAATGCTAAGAAGTGGATAGAGACAGGCAAGTATGGAGGCAAAGGCTCCGACGCTCACAAAGCAGCCGTTATCGGTGATACGGTTGGTGACCCGATGAAAGACACTTCGGGGCCTTCGCTAAACATCATGATAAAGCTGATGTCGATAATTGCCCTGGTTCTGGCACCGGTTCTGGCTGGTTTTCCTGGATTAATCTAATATCCAGCTACTAAAGAAACGGATTCATTTTGCGCTCAGCGCCTATAGTGGTCTCAGGCCCATGCCCCGGGTAGACGATGGTGTCGTCGGGCAAAGTCATAAGCTTGTCCTGAATACTATTGATTAACTGGCGATGGCTGCAGCCAGGAAAATCCGTCCTGCCAATGCCAAAGTTGAAAAGCGCATCACCGCTAAAGACTACTCCGTGTCCAACGAGGCTAATACCACCCGGGCTGTGTCCCGGAGTGTGAAGGACAGTGAAATGCAAATCATCGATGTCTATGGTATCGCCATCCCTCAGTAGCCTTTCCGGTTTGGGTAATGGGCCAAAAGAGCCTCCTGTCATAGAAGCCAGAACCCGTGCAAATGCTCCAGATCCTCCCCCCTCCTCAGCTTCATGAAGAGCGAACTCAGCTCCGGTTGCGTCCTTAATTGATTTGAGAGCGCCGACATGGTCAAAGTGAGTGTGAGTGGCTACGATCAGAGGTATTGTCAGCCCCAAATCTTTCACAGTTCTTAGAATCACCTTGGCTTCGGCACCTGGATCAATAACTATCCCCCGTTTGGTCGATTCTGAGCCAACAATGTAGCAGTTGGTAGCTACGAAACCAAGAGTAAGAGCCTTCAAAATCATTTCTATCTCCGGTCGAAAGCCTCACTACCAGGTGCAAGGCTTAGTAATCATATCACAGACCTGGTGAGAGAGGAAACCGCGCGGATTGTTTGGGATTTGAGCGATCCGCTGCACACCGAAGTCGAGGTTGCTAATATGTCTAAGGACGTTATCAAGCAGCTTGGCCGTGACTATCGGTGGAGAGAGAAGTTTTACTAGAGCAGGACTTTGCAGTCTTTTGGTGTTGAGACAGCAGTTTTACTAAAAACACCCTTCAGAGAGAGGGCAAAGAATGATAATAGGAGGCTAGCATTATGGAAGATAATCGGAAGCGCGGGCGTATAGAAGATACAAACAATCAGGCAGTCATAGCTAGGTCAATATCTCCCGCATATCTCAGGGCTCATATCAAAGAGCTTGAAGATGAAACGTGTAAAATATTAACCAAAGAAAATGCCTCAACTGTAACCATATCTAAAATGTCAGAAGCAGGTTTTTTTGTCCCAATAATGGTAATAGATGTAAGCGAATACAATTCAGGTTCATTTTGCAATACCGGGCTTTTTCAGGTGGTGGTAGAATAAGCATTTGTCATAGTTTGGGTTTATAGAATTGCCTTTCCGTTCTGATATTGGGCATTGAGTATTATCGTCACACGAAGCTTTAACTAAGATTTTACGGTTACTATCGGGAAAAGGTTTAGTGTAGACTGCTTTAACTTTTGCATAGGCATCTATCTTTTCACAATAGAATCCAGGTCTTTCTGTGATTTTATCACTCATGCCAAACTTCCTCTCTATTTTTCGATTTTAGGCGGGTAAAGTCTAAGGCGAGAGGTAAAACCTTTACTTGAATAACTTACCCAGGCTACGCCCTGTAACCTTACCAGCAGCACGCCTAACTACCCGCTTCTCTACCTTGCCTTTCTTGACGGCGTTAACGTCACCCATAATTCGGGCTACCTTGTATAAAGAACTTCGCAATCCCATAAACTTATCCCTTAGCTTCCCTGGTCATTCGGCTGTTTTTCTGCCAGTATAGCCTCCGCTTCTTGCTCTATTAAGGTTGGCTTACTCTTAACTGCTTTTGAAGTCTTAGCACCCTTCTGCTTTGCTGGTAGGGATATCCTTATTTTATCCATTTCAGAGAGCGCAGCCTCGTTCAATAAGTGGCGAAGAGAGCCAACAATATCTTCAGGGGATATCGGTATACCTGTAGTCTTTAGCCTACGCTGGTATAGCTTTATTGACTCTTCCGCTAAGATAGCCTTAAGCATATTGCTGATGGTTAATACGTTCTGTCTTGCCCATATTGTGTCTAAGCCTTGTTTTCTAACATTCTTATAGCTTATTATTTCAAACTTCTTAGCTAAGACAAGGGTGTTATCATTAAGTAAATTCCAGGACTCTATCAACTTAGTCTGGGGAGGTTTCCCGTATGCAATGTGGTAAAGTTTCCAATCTTTACTATTGGTTAACAATATCCACTCACAGCCGATATCAATGGCATAGGATGCAACTTGCCTAATATGCTTCGGAGCAAGGTCAATGTTTACCCTTTTAACTTCAACGAGCATATCAGGTTTTGATGGCTCTTCGTGGCTGACTTGGATAGCAATATCACAATATACGGTATTCCCAGCTCCATGAATTTCATATTCCGCTGTAATATGCTTGAACCTATCGTATCCCATAATCGTTCCAAAGATGTGACGTATACGTGCACGTGTTTCAGCTTCATTCCCATCATCTTTAGCATTTGCTTCTACTAAGTTGCGAGCATCCAAAAGGGCTTTTTTAGTGTCTTTATCCAGGCTGTGTTTAGGCATAAGTCACCTCCTTCCACTGTACTTGTATTATGTATTATAAACCATTCTGTCAATTCAATACTGGGTATCTATTATTATCGGTTTGCTATCTATCTGTGTCATTCCCTCTCAGTTAACCTAGCGGGCGCTACGGCACAACGACAACCTTCGTGTTGGGGTGGGTGCGTAACGCCACCTGGAAACATTTGATTCGCTGGAATCGCTCCTACGGCTGCATTAGCCCTGCACATACCACATGAATCAGGCGCACATACCCACTCTTTGCCGTCAACTCCCATTGCTATCATTCTGTCTTGACTGGCTTGTGAAAGGACTTCGGCAGTTTCTGTTCGTGCAATTAACTCGCTTTGAGATTTGCTTATATCGGGGAACTCTTTCCTGATGTCCCTGGCTAGTCCAGGTATCCCTCTTTTGTTCCTAATTCCGTCACTCACAATCTGAGCAAGTCTATTTGCAGAGGTTGGTGGTAGTCCATACTTGGTTGCTATCTGAGTGCCTCTTGTTTGGGCATATTGAATAGCTTCCTGCATAGGGGGGCCTTCAAATTGCTGTTGATACTGCGGTGGTGGTTGATATTGTTGTTGATACTGTGGTGGTGGTTGCTGTTGCGTTGGCCAGCTAAACGGTTGACCGCATCTTGGGCAAGAAGGCATTCCGAAGGTGACCTGTCCTTTGCAATTGGGGCATTGATACATCTGCTGCATCACAGCCTCCTATTCACTTCAACAAGTACACCGTAGAAGTGGAGCGGGTGAAGGGATTCTTACCCTCGACCTCTTGCTTGGGAAGCGTTTGCGGAAAAACCTGTACTGGCTCAAATTCATATCGTCATTTTTGATTTTCAATCTGTAGTTTCGGTAGTCCAGAGAAGCTTTTGAATAGCTGTAGCAACATCGTATTCAAACCATGCATGATGAAAGACCTTCTCGTTGTCAAAGAAAATCATGTAATAAGGGTCACCAATGGGACTTGGATAGAATATAAGCACTTGAAAAGGTGCGTCAATGTCTCCTGGGCTTCCACCTTCCTTTGCTGTAAACTGCCACTTACCATCAGCTTGCCGAACTATATTCTGTGCAGGGTATATAATGGCATGTTCTCTAAGCTCAGATGTCATAGCATCATATACCTTGTCTAGAGTCATACCGTTGTTTACTCGCAATTCTAATTCGTCTGCACTATCCGCTAGTTGCGGCTTCGAATCACCCATCAAACACATTGCGCATGATGCTACTATAGCGATAAAAATAACGAAGAGTACCAACGCACCTTTAACTGCATTGCTCATTCCTTGCTTTTTGGGAGGCTGTTGTGGCTGTTGATACTGTTGTTGATACTGTGGTGGTGGTTGATATTGTTGTTGGTACTGTGGTGGTGATTGCTGTTGTGTCGGCCAGTTTAGCTGTGTCCGACAATTCGGGCATGACGGAGTATCAAAAGCAACCTGAGCGCCACAATTGGGGCATTGGTACATCTGTTGCATCACAACCTCACGTTCAAACTCTAGCTATAAAATTGGCGTTATTTTGGCGTTAAACTATTTGGGACTGGTGGTGACATAAAGACACCCTACACTCAAAACGGGTCTTTGTCAAGTGACGCAAAAGGCCTATTTTGAACGTAAAGTGACCTTTTGGCATACCTGACCCCGAATTAGGAAACCGAAGGTTATCAACTTGATGCTGATATATGTTCAGCCCCGTCAATGTGAAAGCCAAGACGGAGTTTGCCGCTATTCTCTGCCTGACGCCGTTCTGGGTAGCTGTTTGTTCTGGGCTACCTTTATGTGTAGGAGAGATACTCCCTCCCTATAAAGTCACGCACCATGACTACTCTTTGAATATCAGCTGTGCCATCGGCAAACTGGTAGCCATAGACATCTCTCAGCCTTTGCTCGACAATATGCTCTGAGCTATACCCCACATGGCCAAAGGTGAGCATAGCATTACTGCAAGCTTCAATGGCTACTGTTGGAGAGAGCGACTTTGCCATAGCCGTTTCCTTGGTAGCTCTAAGACCCTGGTCCATAAGCCATAATGCTTTGTAACATAGCAGCCTGGCTGCTTCCATCTTAGCCAGACTGTCTACCAATCTAAAAGAGACGGCTTCAAATTTGGCGATTGGCCTGTTGAATGCCTTCCGCTGCTTGGCATAGTCTATGGCTTCATCTATCGATTGTTCAGCCTGCCCCAGTGCATGGAGGCAAAGATAGACACGGATCCAGTCAAAGGCCCCCATTATAATATAGAAGCCCTTGTCCTCATCGCCAACGCGATACTTTGCAGGAAGACGCACATTGTCCATGAAGATTGAGCCACGCTCTACGCAGGTATGACCCATATCAGCATAGGCGGACCTTTCTATACCAGGCAGGTCAAGGGGGACAAAGAAACCTGTGATTCCACGTGCTCCGAGAGCTGTAGGGTCTGTCTTAAGAAATATGCAAGCAGCATCAGCTTGCATTCCTAGAGTGATTGCCGTTTTCTCCCCGGTCAGTATGTAATGGTCGCCGTCTCTTACTGCCCTGGCTTTTATGGCTGCAGCGTCCGAGCCGGCATCAGGCTCAGTAAGGCTGAGACACACTATTCGTTCCCCATCGCAGAGACGAGGCATCCACTCAGCCTGTACTTCCTCAGGGCACAGCGCTAGACACTCAGCCCCAAAAGACGATAGCAGGATCACATATGGTACCCCTATGTC
>JADHXB010000086.1 GCA_016783155.1 Dehalococcoidia bacterium | reverse complement strand
AATTCACGCACGTGCTCAAGGAATTCAGGCCGTGATGATTCCTCCAGCACAGCCATGGCAACAGGACAACCTATTTCCGCACCCCCGAAAGTCGATACATGGATGAATGGATGTTCGTGAAAGAACGATTCAAGCTCCTGTCTAAAGCATGTGGCGCTCATGGGATAGATGCCCCCTGAGAGACCCTTACCAATAACCATGATATCTGGCACTGTATCAAAATGCTCGATTCCCCAGAGCTTGCCGGTGCGTCCCAGCCCGGTCTGGACCTCGTCAATAATCAATAACGCGCCGTTTTCCCTGCAGAGCCTTTTTACTTCCGGGTAGAAATCTGTTGGTGGGATTGGAATTCCAAATGTGGCGGGTATGGTTTCAAATATGACAGCTGCCGTGTTGTCGTCTATAGCCCGCTCCAGAGCACCGATGTCACCAAAAGACACCTGTACAAAACCAGGTGGTTGCTGGCCAAAGGGTTCGCGGTACTGTTCGTCCCCGGCTGCCAGCGCAAGGCCAGTATGGCCGTGATAGCCGCCCACGGCTGAGATTATCTTTGGTTTTCCGGTATAGCCCCTGGCCAATTTAATGGCCAGATCGATTGCTTCGCCCCCTCCCACGCCAAATACAGTATAGGTAATGTCGCCAGGTGTCAACTCCGCCAACCTTTCCGCCAATATCCCACGCTGTTCGCTGATAAGGTGGTGGTTTCCGATATCCAGTTCTTTGAGGCTCTCGGCTAGGGCAGCGATGACTTTTGGATTGCGGTGCCCCAGGTTGAATACCCCTCCATTGCAGTGGCAGTTGATGAGTTCTTTGTCGCCTGCCGCATCCCAGATATAGGCTCCTTCTCTGCGACCGAATACAAAGTCCATACCAAAACCCTTGAAGGTATCAGCCTTTCCAGAAGACACATGCTGGGAAAAACGGCGTATCATCTCATCTTTACTGTCCAGGCCAATGTGTTTCATAACCAAGCTCCCTTTGTTCACTGCTTTTTATGACTGTAACCCAACAAGCTTTGAATTTGCAACTTGCCTTGCTATGTTCCCGATTCCCAGCTTTCCAGGTATTTCTTTTGCTCCTGAGTTAGGGAATCGATGGCTATATTCATGGCCTTAAGCTTTAGCCGCCCGATCTCGTTGTCGATTTCCTCGGGCACAGGGTAGACTTTGGGCTGAAGCTGTCCTTTTGTCTTGACCAGGTGCTCCAGACACAGCGCCTGATTGGCAAAGCTCATGTCCATGACGCTGGCCGGGTGTCCCTCAGCCGCTGCCAGATTTATCAGCCTGCCCTCACCGAGAAGATGAAGTCGTCGCCCATCGGCTAAAGTATACTCGTCAACAAAGGAGCGCACTTGCCTTTTCGCCTTTGCCAGGGCCTCTAAAGCTGGGATGTTTATCTCAACGTTGAAGTGCCCGCTGTTAGCTAGAATAGCCCCGTCCTTCATTACAGAGAAGTGGGCCTTATCGATGACATGCATATTGCCGGTAGCGGTGATAAAGATATCTCCTATCTTGGCCGCCTCAATCAGGGGCATGACTTGATAGCCATCCATAGCCGCTTCGAGGGCTGGGATAGGGTTGACCTCGGTTATGATTATCAAGGCACCCAGACCCTGAGCCCGCCGGGCTATACCTCTGCTGCACCAGCCATAGCCGCAGACTACCACCTTTTTCCCTGCCCACAGAACATTGGTGGCTCTGGTGATGCCGTCTATGGTACTTTGCCCCGTGCCGTAGCGGTTGTCGAAGAAGTGTTTGGTTTTGGCATCGTTCACGGCAATAATAGGATACCTGAGCTTGCCTCCTTCTGCCATATTTCTCAATCTTATGATGCCGGTCGTGGTTTCCTCGGTGCCGCCAATTATGTCACCGATTAGTTGGGTCTTCTCTTGATGGACGGTGCTAACCAGGTCGGCACCATCATCTACAGTAAGATGCGGTTTACGCTCCAGGGCAGCAGTCATATGCTGATAATAGGTTTGGTTATCTTCACCTTTGATGGCGAAGACAGGCAGGCCATACTCAACGAGGGCAGCCGCTGCATCATCCTGAGTGCTCAGTGGGTTTGAAGCGCAGAGCGTCAGCTCAGCGCCGCCCTCCTTCAGAGCCAGAGCCAGGTTGGCTGTCTCCGTAGTGATATGGAGGCAGGCAGAAATGCGAACTCCCTTGAAAGGCTTCTCCTTGGTAAACCTTTGTTGAATTAGCTTGAGTACCGGCATCTCCCTCGCAGCCCACTCTATGCGCAGCTTGCCCTCCGAAACCAGGGAAGGGTCCTTGATGTCATAGTTCTTCGTATTCACTAGCTACTCCTTCTATCTGAAATCTGGCTGCATGAAAAAACATTCAAACGCGACATCCTGCTGTCACCTGAACTGCTCTGCTACATAATCGGGTATATCCGGTGTGCCAAGAAGCAACGGTTTTTGATGGCAATCACTGCCCCCGGTCATGAGCAGGCGGTGCTTCCTGGCGAACTCAATGTAGTGCGCAGTGGTCTTGGCATCGTTTCTTGAATGCCAACACTCGATACCATCGATGTATTCCAGCATATATTCCTCGATAATCTTCGTCTGCTCGTCCAAATCAGCCGTTATACTTACCAGGGATGTCCCGTTCGGGTCATTAGGGTGGGCAAGTGCAAGCATGCCGCCAGCATTTCTGACCAACCTCGATGCTTCGGCCAGTGAAAGCGGGAA
Source organism: Dehalococcoidia bacterium (assembly GCA_016783155.1). GTDB lineage: Bacteria > Chloroflexota > Dehalococcoidia > GIF9 > UBA5629 > 9FT-COMBO-48-23. Next base: position 3,359 of record JADHXB010000086.1, on the reverse strand, counting down.
CTTGGGGACGTCACACTTGACCAGATACCTGTCGAAGGCTTCTTGCTTGTTCTTCACAATGCCTTTTTCTACTAAGTAGTTCGCTATATGAGGTCGTCCAAACACGCCGTCGACACTGTCCTGTATCTTCTTCATGTCTTCCTCATCGAATCTTGAAATATGCTCTTTGTCGAATTCAATATTCAGCTTCTCCAAAATTTGACGAGCTCTTATCTCTCTATGCTCTTTTATCAATTTAAGCTTATCCTTCAGCTCCTGATTGTCATAATCATACCGGTATCCCAGGAAATCCAGGGAAACGGACCTGCCGGGTTCGGGGGGATACTGGAATGTCACGTTCAATTCTACGCCGGTAACATAGATTATGCCATATTCTCTGGCCAGAGCGATGGCTCTTTCCTGGCAGTCTATCGAATCATGGTCGGTTGTTGACATCAAATCGATATTTCTCTTCTTGGCCTCTCGGAAAACCTTTTCAATGTGCAGATTACCATCCGAACAGGTTTTGGTATGGATGTGTAAGTCTATTTTCATCTATTTCTTTTGCACGTCGGTGACGTACCAGTCTTCAGGCTGGTCGTTGCGGGTATCAACTATGAAGTGGATAACATTAAGGTCAGGATACAAGCCCTTTAAGTCATCCAGATTCACTTCTTCGAACCGCTTTTTGTTGTTTAAGTAGGCTTGTTCGGTTAGTGCGTTTGATTCATAATTCTCTTTGGTGCGCTTCAGTATCCGCCCGATGGACACTTCCTGCGGACAGTCTGTCTGCATGATGACGAAGGTCAGGTTGTGTGTGGCGGCTATGGCAGCGGCACGTCTCCTCAATGACTGCGTAACGAAAGTGGCATCGAGAATCACGCCATCGCCCTTTCTTAGAATCTCCTCCGCTTGGGCGAACATCTCATCATAGACCATTGTCCGTTTGTCCATATTAGAGGCAACTTTCTCATCAAATATGTCCTCGTTTTTCAGCACCTCCAGTCTAATCAGGTCAGTTCGAAGGAGCGGATAACCCTTAATCCGGGACACTTCCTCGGTCGTCTCGGTTTTCCAGGTACCTGGCAGACCACAAACGATGAGCAAGAAACCGGCCCCTAACTCGTTTTCTACGAAGTTTCCAAACGGTTCTCTCAATCTATCAGCTCCTCGTATGGTATTTCATCTATAATAACAGACAGCATCTTATTTCACTTCTGCCAGAACTGTACGCTCAATTTCCATCACTGTTAAATCACGGCTTTTGGGTTTAATATAGCGCTCCAGAAACTCTTCATGACCAACATCTTCAATTAGATACAGGGAATATTTTGACAAATACTCCGGCATCTCGGCAGGAGCAAAACCACAAAACCAGAATGGATCCCTCATTTTAAGCATAGTTTTGTACAGGAGATTTAAACCATCGGGGATATGGCTGCCATTAATAAAGCTATTCAAAACGTAAGTAAAAACAATTCTGCTACCAGTGCAAGCCTGGGCAACATATTTTAAGGTATTGTCAATTGCTTCTTTAGAAATATACTGTGTTACACCTTCCCATATAAAGAAAGTTTTGGAAGATAAATCATATCCTGCTTTCTTCAACTCCTCACCGAGGTCTTGACTGTTAAAATCAATAGGAACAAAAGAAACATTGGGAGGAAGTTTCCCGATGTTTTTGTCGACGTTTGAGCTTCTGACTTTCAGTACTTCAGGAAAATCTAATTCAAAGTATTGTATGTTTTCAATACCGGGAATACGAAAAGCACGGGTATCCATACCGGCTCCCAGGTTAACAACTGTTCCAAATCCTTCCTTAATGGCATTGTTTAATACATCATCTATATAGCGTGTGCGGCAAATAATTCCCCCAACTACTCCAGGTGTTGATTTTTCTCTCATATTCATCAAAAAGTTCCACATTTTAGGAGGACGCATTATAATCACGAAATATTTATATACAGGTGGTAATATCTTCTCAGAATAGTGATCTTCAAAAAGCCTTTTGTCTTCCGGCAATAAATTCTCCACCGCCCGCAGAAAAGCAGCACCATAAGCAGTAGAACTTTGTTTCATCCCATTAATACCTCAACGACTATGCTATTTTAACCGACATCTCCCATTTTAATTCCCAATGAGGCATCCTAACCCTCGTTGCTCTTATCGCCAATACTCCAGTTTGATATGGGAAATCCGGGCGTATATCATGTATACGATTCGGCAAGTTCGAAATACCTCTTGGCAATATCCAGAGCCCTTACCTTTTCCTCCTCTGAAATATAGGGATCATCGAGCTTAAAGCTTTCTACCTTGCCTCGAACATAAGCACGGTAGCATTTATAGAAATTTAGAAGCTTTCTCATCTCTTCATCCCGACTGAAGCGGATGTAGGCGTCGACGAAGGCATGGGACAGGTCGGCTCGCTGGTAACGGTCTATGTCCATAGCCAGGAAGGCAACTTCGGAGGCTACATCACCATATCTGAACCTATCGTTGAACTCGATGCAGTCGTAGATATGAATTCCGTCGCCAAAACAAATGTGAGCGGCATGAAGGTCACCATGGCAATCTCTTATTCTGCCATTCTCCACTCGCTTCTGGAACAGGGATTTATTCGACCTAATGAAGTTGTCGGTGTAGACTTTGATATGGTGATATCTCGGGGAAGGGATGGAAATATCCATATACTTCTCGGTCTGGGCGAAGTTCTCTTCGGCGTTTGTCATAATAGTCTCCAGTTTCCCGTAGGCGCTAATCTCGGGGCTTGTCACGGCCTTATCGTGGAATGCCGCCAGTTTCTCGGCTACATTTACCACCATTCCCTCAGTTACTCGGTTCAGGGGAAGAAGGTTATCCATCATCTGGTCTCTGGGAAGCTGTCTCATTTTCACTGCGTATTCAATAGTCTCCCCTTTGCCTCCAATGTGAATCTGCCCTTCCCTTTTGACTATTGAGGCTACTTCCAGGTAAGTATCGGGGCAGAGGTGTCTATTGAGTTCTATCTCCTGATGGCAGAAAAAGCGGCGTTTTTCCAGGGTGGTGTAGTCCAGATACCCCAAATCGACGGGCTTTTTGACCTTGTAAACGTAGTCGCCGGTGAGAAAGATGAATGACATCTGAGTTTGCACTAGCTCTATCCTTTGAGGATTGTGAGGATAGGCTCCCGGTTTAAGTAGTGCCTCAACTAAAACTGGCGGCTTTGACATGGCCCATTTGATTGGTTGCCAAGTATTGAGCCTCAAGCTCCGAAGCTAAAGAGGGGTCTGGCGCCGTCTCCACCAGAGTACTTATCCCCAGCGAATACCGCGTGCCCCATCTTTACTCTCTTGCCCATTATCTCCATGGTTGCCTTATCTGGCTCAATCCCGGCCAAGTTA
>JADHXB010000013.1 GCA_016783155.1 Dehalococcoidia bacterium | reverse complement strand
TTGGAACATTGGGCGTAGCAGGTATTTGAAGCCCTGGATATGGCAAATTATCCACAATTCAAGCCACAGGCTATAGTGCCGTAAACCTGTTCCTGAGGATGGCAGTGGGTTCCGACAATACTGGTTGTAGGGAGCCAATCATCATTCAAGCCTTCCAACTTCTCATCAGCCCGATACTAGCACATTGTCTATGAGTCTTGTCTTGCCGATCCTGACTGCCAGAGAGGCTAGTACTGGCTTATCGATTTCAGTTAGTTCTTCCATGGTTTCGGCATCGGCAATGCTGACATACTCGATTTTGGCCAGTGGCTCTTTGCTGATGAGGGAAGTCATTTCCTGGCGTATGGTCTCAGTGTTGCTTTCGCCTTTTCCCCGGAGATTTCGGGCCAGGGTAAGAGCCTTGAACAGGACTGTCGCTGCCTGACGCTCTTGAGGTTTGAGATAAACGTTACGGCTGCTCATGGCTAGCCCATCGCTCTCCCGAACAGTAGGCGCCACTATTATTTCTAGATTCATATTGAGGTCAGCGACCATCTTCTTGATTACCAATGCCTGCTGTGCATCTTTCTGGCCCAAATAGGCTCGGGTAGGCTCGACGATATTGAATAGCTTGACGACTACCGTAGCCACCCCTTTGAAATGCCCCGGACGGTAGCTGCCTTCAAGTCGGTCGGTAACCTTTTCCACTTCTACCCAGCTATTAAATCCTTCAGGGTACATCTCCTCAGCCGTGGGCATGAAGACGATGTCTGTCCTCTCTTTTCTCAGCATAGCTAAATCGCGCTCTGTATCGCGGGGATAAGTTTTGAAGTCCTCGGTGGGACCGAATTGAGTTGGATTGACAAAGATGCTGGCTACGACTACCGAGTTCTCAGCTCGGGCTTGCTTGACCAGAGCTAAGTGCCCGTCGTGAAGATAGCCCATGGTGGGGACAAAGCCCACGGAGCCGAGGCTCTTCATCCTGAAGGTTTTCATCTCGGCAATGGTTCTGGCTATCTGCATGGCTGTTCAGGCACGGGCTAATTCCTCAAGCAGGCTCTCATTGATGGTGGAGCTGTGTTCGGTGGTGGGGAATTTACCTGCTTTGACTTCAGCAATATAATCGGCGAGGGCAGTTTTGATCAGGCCTGCCAGCTTGGCATACTGCTTGGCATGCTTGGGCACAAAATCGGAAAACAGGCCAAGCAGGTCGCTGATTACCTGTATCTGGCCATCACATTCAAGCCCGGCACCGATGCCGATGGTGGGGATGCTTAGCTTTTGGGTAATCAGCTTGGAAAGCGGCGCTGGGACCAGTTCGAGGACGACGGCGAAGGCGCCAGCTTGTTCTAGAGCACGTGCGTCTTTAAGCAGTCGTTCGGCAGCCTCGGGAGTTTTGCCCTGCACTTTGTGCCCTCCCAGTTGATGTATTGATTGTGGCGTCAGTCCGATGTGACCCATGACCGGTATTCCGCATTCAACAATTCGCTTTACCGTCTCGGCGACAGTCACGCCACCTTCCAGTTTAACCGCCTGTGCTCCTCCCTCTTGAATAAACCGTGCTGCATTACGCAGGGCATCGGAGATACTTGTATGATAGGTCATAAACGGCATGTCACCTATTACCAGAGCTTGCTTGGTACCTCTGACCACGGCTTTGGTGTGGTGTATCATCTCGTCCATGGTTACCGGAATGGTCGATTCATAGCCCAGCATGACCATGCCCAGGCTGTCACCGACTAAAATCAATGGTATGCCAGCCTCGTCCACCAGCTTGGCGGTGGAATAGTCATAGGCAGTAAGCATGACTATCTTTTCTTGCTTGGATTTCATTTCCTTTATTTCGTTAATAGTAACTCGCATTTTCACGTCTCCTCGACATTAGCAAAAAACCCTTCTCTTCACATTGTGGATATCAAATCTTTCGTCCAGTCCCTTGTGCCTTTGGTGCCAACGATTCGGTTTTCTGAATCTACATATACCAGCCTGGGAGTAGCTGTGACAGCTTCATCATCAGTAACTACATGGTAAGACAGGATAATCACGATATCACCCTTAGCCACGAGTCTGGCGGCAGCACCATTAAGACAAATCTCTCCAGAGCCTCTTTCTCCTTCAATTACGTAAGTATGGAACCTGGCCCCGTTATTGATGTTCAACACATCCACCTTTTCGTAGGTGAGTAAATCGGCTGCTTCTATCAAGTCCTTGTCGATGGTTATGCTGCCCTCGTAGTCGACGTTGCATCGGGTAACTCGAGCTCGGTGGATTTTGCTTTTAAGAATTGTTCTCATTCTCGTCTCCTCGTTTTGTTTTATCTCAGTAAAGCTTTTAACTCTTCTGTTCTTTGTAAATCTATTTTCCCTTTAGCCAGTGCAATCGGTATAGTCTGTCTTCCCAACTCTTTGTAGATGTTAAGCAATGGAGGAGCTTGTTTTTGCAGTGATTCCAGGTGTCTGCTTATGGTGCCCAGGTCGCCTCGGGCGATTGGGCCGGTCAAGCAGTTCGGTAAGCCGACGTTTTCGATATTGCTTAACGTGCCCCGTAGTAGGGGCATCAGAGCTTTGGTTGCTTGTGTCGGTGACACACCGAAGGTTTGCCATAAGTCCGTAGCTACTTTGACCAGAGTCACCAGATAGTTACAGGCGAAAACCGCTGCCGCATGATAGAGCACTTTATCACCGGCTTTGAGGGTTACCCACTCCCCTTCTAAGGCAGCAGCCATTTCTTTAAGTCTACCCAACAGCGGCTCTTCAGCTTCAATAGCGAAGGTAGAGCCGGGTATATTGTCTATTGCTTGGTCAACGCTGGCGAAAGTCTGCAGGGGATGAAAACAGCCTGCGTTAGCTCCTCGCTGCTTCGCTGGTTCTAAAATGTCAACGGAGTGAGCGCCGCTGCAGTGAACCACGCTTTGTTCTTTGTGCCACTGAATCTCAGCAGCTACCTCGGGAATGATGTCATCCGGTGTAGTGATGAAAACAAGCTGAGCGATATCAGCTACCTCTTGAGCCCCATTGTAAACCTGGCAGCCGCTTATCCTTCCAACTAGTTTTTCTGCTGAGGTCAGGCTGCGACTGGATACAGCAATTACCTGGTATCCGTGCTGAGCCAGCCTCACAGCCAGAGCTGTACCTGTTGTACCGGCACCTATAAAACCTATTGTCGGCGTATCCCTTCTCTTCATCTCATGTCCTTAAGTGCCGGTATTCCAGCTAATGTTTCCGCATGCTGAACTGCCCTTATTATGGCATCGGCCACCACCTCAGCGGCTATCGCCCCCAATGTAGTAATGTCGCCTGTCTTGTCACCTAGGGATAAAGCAAATATAGTATCGCCATCATACATGGTATGGCTTGGGTTAATGGCACGAGCTAGACCATCCTGAGCCATCTGTGCCAGTTTATTTACCTGCTCTTTATTCAAGCTGGCGTTGGTAGCCACCACACCCAGGGTTGTGTTGGTAGGCAGTGAGTTCTGTTTATAGCTATAAGTGCCTCCTGTCAGCAGTTCGACAGTGTTTAGGAAACACTTGTTGTCTTGGTCTCGAGGGCCAGCCAGGACACCTCCAGTTTTTGGGTCTATGACATCGCCGATGGCATTGACCACGACTAGGGCAGCGACGATTATGTCATCGCCTATTTTGCAACTGGTTGTGCCCAAGCCGCTCTTGGTAGCGCGCTCTATGCCTAAAAATTTTCCTACCGTAGCGCCGGTGCCGGCACCAACGCAGCCTTCGGCTACTTTCTTTTCCGTGGCTGCCAGACAAGCCTTGTAGCCTTCCTCAGTTCCGGGCCTGATTTTAGAACTGCCTATATCCAGGTCGAAAAGAATGGCTGCGGGGACGATGGGCACCTTGGCTGCCGGGGTTTCGTGACCGATGCCTCGTTCCTCGAGATAGCGCATCACTCCCCCGGCGGCGTCCAGTCCAAAAGCGCTGCCGCCGCTAAGTAGAATTGCGTGAATTTTTTCCACTAGATTCATTGGTCGGAGCAGGTCGGTTTCCCTGGTTCCTGGTGCCGAGCCCCTTACATCGACCCCGGCTACCGCCCCGGTCTCACACAGAATCGCGGTGCAGCCGGTGGCTGCCTTCTTATCGGTGTAATGCCCTACCTTTATTCCCAGAACGTCGGTTATAGCGTTATGCATCGTCCCAAAAAATAAAACCTTCTCAGCATTGCCGAGAAGGCTCAACATACATTATCCTTATTTCCCGTCTCGGTCATCGCTGATCCAAGCGGTCCTTTTTATTGTTTTTAATAAAGGCTCACTGCCTTATGGTCAGTGGCGATTATAATAATAAGGAATTTTGCCCATCCTGTCAATGGCCAAAAGGTCACAATTCGTTATGATACTGGCAGTTTGGAGCGGGAGACGGGACTCGAACCCGCGACAGCCTGCTTGGAAGATATATGGCGCTAAACGGTGTGGCTTACATAGCTGAAGTGCGAGCGAAAAGCGTCCAGTTATCATCTCTATTTCAGTAAGCCACTCCCCTCATTTACTTTATTCCCATTTTTCTTTCTTTGCCAATCCCGTTCCATTCTTTTACCCCCAACCCCATGGTAATAAGTTACCGGATGGTGGGAGATCAGACATATAAAACAACTAATCAGCTTACCTTCGTTGCGTCATTGTTATTATTAGTATGTGATAAATTGCGTTAGAAATGTGGCTATCACAGGAAAAGCCATCAGGATAATCGTACATATAATCAATGCGCCGAGAAACGGGAATATGCCCTTAAAGATACGCTCAATGGGTATATCTGGAGCAATCCCTTTAATCACAAATACATTTACCCCCACGGGTGGTGTGATTACTCCCATTTCTGATACGAGTACGAGGATGACTCCAAACCATATCAGGTCTACGCCGAGATCATTAAGCAAGGGGAATAAAATGGGAACAAGGAGTACGATAAGAGCCATTGAATCCATAAAAAACCCGCCGATGAAAAAGATCAAAGCTATCATAGCAACGACACCCATCGTGGGCAGGGCCAGTGCCTCTATCCATTCAACCAGGATGAAAGGTATCCTGGATATGGCCATGAAATGTCCGAAGATGATAGCCCCCGTAATGATGAATATAACCATGCAGGATGTGCGGACACCGTCCTTGCAGGCTTCAACAAATCCTTTCCAGCTGAGTTCGCGTCTGGCCAGACCGATGACTAAAGCACCGATGGCCCCGATTGCTCCGGCTTGCGTGGGACTGAACCAGCCGAGAAACAATCCCCCGATAGCAAGGCCGAATAAAATTGCGGCTTCGAAAATACCATTTAACGACCGCCATTTCTCTCTCCAGGTGGTTGCTGCCCCCGGAGGACCCATCGCAGGATTGCGCAGGCAAATCAGTAATACTGTTAAGACAAAAAATATGCTGAGAAGGACACCTGGCAATATCCCGGCAACGAATAATTTGCCTATGGATTGCTCCGTCAACAACCCATAGATAATAAGGACAGTACTTGGTGGTATAAGGATGCCAAGTGTACCGGCGGCGGCGACGGTCCCGGTAGCCAGCGTATCATTGTACCCATACTTCTTCATCTCTGGAAGCGCTACCTTGCCCATTGTGGCAGCTGTAGCTGCAGTCGAACCGCAAATTGCCGCAAAGCCAGAGCAGGCCAGCACAGTAGCTACTGTCAGACCGCCGCGAAGCTGTCCGACCCATTTGTAAGCCGTATCGAAAAGCCTCGTGCTGATTCCCGAAGCGAAAGCAAAAGAACCCATTAGGATAAACATGGGGATAACAGACAATGGGTATGAGGAAAACTGGTCAAAAATATCTCTTGCCAGGAGCCCGAAGGCCGCTGTTGGGCCGGCCAAATATATAAAGCCGGCGATACCGGTAAAAGCCATGGCAAAAGCAACTGGAAATCTTAAAAGCATCAGTACCACAAGCAGGATGATGCCAGCAATGCCTGTGGTAACCGGGCTCATGTTCGTACTGCCTTGGCTATAGATTTTATTAGATCCACCAGAAATATGAGGCAGACGGGAACGCTGGCTAAGGCAATACCGTAAGCAAATGGATAAAGGGGTATATAAATAGTGGCGGTAGTCTCCCCGGCAGTTTGAAAGGAGAGCCCCAGTACTATCAGACGCCAGATAATCAGCAGGAAGAGGACCAGCCCCAGAAGACTAATAAAACTGTTAACAACCGCTTGAGCACGCCGGGGAAACCTGTCAACGAGGAATTCTACCCTGATGTGCCGGCCCACAATTAGTGCGATAGCAGCAGAAAATGCTATAGCTACAATCTGGGAAAGCGTGACAATATCAATGGCACCGAGGAGCCGCCAAGTAAAAAGCTTGCCGCCAATTACGTCAATACCAGTAATAACCACCATCAGCAGCAAGCCAGCAATCCCGATCCACTCAGCCCAACCGCTCAACCGTCTGTTAAGCTTTTCAAATTTTTCTATCCACATCTGCACTATCAATCCCTTTTTAGATTGCAGTAATGGACGCGCGGGCAAAAATTACGGTGGCGATTTTAAAGAATGCGCTGTTAACCTGCTGAAATTTTAGATTTCAGTGAAAGAGCAACACTCCAATTTTTTACTATTCGAGTTTAATTGTTATCCTGCTTGTGTCTAGGGCTTTAACTCTGGAGGACCTGCTATCGAAGGTATGCGGTATGATATCTGCTTTTGCGTCCAGTAGTCGATGCGATCCTGCAGGAATTTAATCCAGCCGTTAACCTCGGCTTCGGAAAATCCTTTTCCCACCATTGTTTTTACATAATTATCTATTACTGGTTCGACGGCTGCCTTAAACTTTGCCACTTCAGCGGCTGGCAGTTCAATGAACTCCACACCTTTCTCGACGCCGTATTCCTTCCCTGCAAAATCAACCGAATTCCACATCAGTTGAGACCGCTCATTGTATTCTCCAACTAGGTCATCAAATATAGGTTTGATGTCCGCTGGCAGATTGTTATAGCTATTCTTGTTCATCGCTAGGTAAAAAGGATACGGGTTGTTAATCTGCCAGACCGACGTTTCATATTTCACAACCTCAGCAAAGTTGAATGTTTTCAGTGTTTCAAAATTCGAAGCTTCGCCGTCAATTACACCCTTGGAGATGGCGTCATAAACCTCCGGCATCGGTGTGGGAGCAGGAGTTCCGCCAAGTGCTTTAATGACATCACCGGCAAGTCCGGGTGCCCTTATTGTCAGGCCCTTGAGATCTTCTATACTGCGTATAGCTTTCTTGGAAGTGGCTATTGCACTTGGGGTGGAGGTGTTCAACCAGAGCACCACCACATCATCAAATTCCTTGGGCTTAAATTCCCTGTAGAAATCATTGATAACGTGACCGCTTACCCAGGCACTGGGATACCCGAGAGGCAAGCCGGCAGCTTCCGTCACGGACATACGGCCGGGGGTATAATAAACATGGGAATATCCGATATCGGCAATCCCGTTAACAATGCCCTCATATATGGCAGTAGCTCCCAGTAATGAACCACCAGCAAAGTAATCAGTCTTTACCCGGCCGCCGGTTCGCTTCTCGAGTTCAGCGCAGAATTCTTCCAATATCATGGATTGACCGGCTGGCGCGGGGAAGTAATTTGCCACTTTTAACTCTATTGGGCCGGATGGTGCTGGGGCTTGAGATGGAGCTGCGGTTGGTGTGCAACCGCTTAGGATCAAGGCAATCATAATTGTCGCCGCTAAAACGGGAAAAAGCATTTTTTTCATTGCATCCTCCTTACAAGATTAATATGATTGAACCTTACCGTATAATTCTCTTATTCCTCTTTAAATACTTCACCTCCCTTATAATTTATTTTGAATTCAGGATTCTGATAACTGCGAAAATCAATCTACCACAAATGCAAGGATATATTAGGACGAATAATAAGACGAATAATAATATGTGTCAAGACCCATGGATTTATATTTTGAACGTAATTGACAAAATAGGATAATATAAATATTATGTTATATGAAAATATTCAAAACATTATTCTATATACAGAACATAATGTAAAATATCATTATGCAAAAGAAATCTAATTATAAACCCTTGGTTCCCGCAGTAGAACATGCCTCTCAGGTTCTTTTATGTCTGGGTGCGGGTGATAAATTCAATAAGAGGCTTACAGAGATCTATAAACAAGTTGGCATACATAAGAGTAAAGCCTATACGATCTTAAATACTCTAATGAAATTTGGCTTCGTAGAAAAAGATGCTCAAATGAAAACCTATTCATTAGGTCCCTGCCTAATTTTGTTATCTCGCTATTTTCTGGACAATTTAAACTACATGGAAGTTGTCTCTCCTTTTATTGCAGCCCTTGCCAAGGAAACAAATGGAACTGCGCTTTTTGGTATGGTAAGCGGTGAGCATGTTTTTATAGTAGAGAAGTATGAAGGGAATCAGAATGTCGCTTTTACTCTTCGCATTGGTCATAGATTCCACATAACATTGGGCTCTCATGGGAAATCCATTCTGGCATTCATGCCGGATGAAAAAAGAGAAAAGATATTAGCCAGAAAAGAACTATATTTCTATGGAGATCCTGCTTCCTTAGATCTGAAACGCTTACGAAATGAACTGGAAGAGTGCAGACGCAAGGGGTATGCTAGTGATATCGGTGAGATTACGCCTGGAATCAGCTTTGTTAGCGCGCCTGTTTTCGGTCTAAATAAGAAAATAATAGGATGTGTAATCTTGATTGGTACTTTTTCAGGACATATGGTCGAAGAAGTGGGAGCAAAAACTGCTTACACAGGGAGGCAGATTTCCCATAGACTGGGGGCAGATTTGAAAAACATATACATGGATCAATCGTAGAAAAAATAGCCCAGTAATAGAGTCCTTAATTTAATTAAGGCGATCAGAAATATTATTTGCATTTCTATGATGTTGCTATGACAGAGGAAGATTAACCTATGTTAAGGAGGAAAACTAATGGAACAAATAAAAAGGTTGCCCTTGTAACTGGTGCCTTGATGCCGCGGGGCAATGGCCGTGCTATTGCTCTAGCACTCGCTGAGCAGGGTATTGATGTTGCGGTAACCGGGTTTACCCGTCTGGAAGGTGCTCAGGCAACGGCAGATGAGATTGCGAAACTGGGCCGTAAATCCATAGCGGTCAGAATGGATGGACGGGATTATCAGAGTGTTAAGGAGGCGGTGGTATGGATCCCTTTGTCTTCTAAAATAAAAGCTGTAATCTGGCCTAAAAGGCATAGGTAACTGGAATCACTTCGAAACAACGCTAAGTTGCTCGATATACTATTAATAAACAGGAGGAGAAAATATGTTTAGCAAAAGTTTTATTCCCTATAAAGGTTATTGGTCATCACCATTTTCCCGCTGGCAGATGTCTTTCCAGAACACCAATGCCATTGAACTGGGAGCAGCAACGACCAGAAAATTTTTAGAGCTGAGGGGTTATACAGCAGATATGTTCGACGGGTGTGTCCTTGGCATGACCGTGGGACAGTATGCCTGGTTCCATGGAACACCCTGGTTTTGCGCTCTTATGGGCAATGACAAGATCAGCGGGCCCAAGATCAGTCAGGCATGTGCGACAAGCGCCACCTGCATATATACCGCCGCCACCAGTATCGAAGCTGGAATGCATAGAAATGTACTTGTAGCTACCACAGACCGCTGTTCGAATTCACCACATACGGTCTGGCCCAATCCTGTAGGCCCGGGCGGCAAGGTAGTCAGCGAAAATTGGATGATGGATAATTTCACCGATCCTTATGCTGGTGAAGCCATGGTTAAGACGGCAGAAAATGTTGCTGCGGACCATGGGGGTGTGAGCAAGGAAGAGTCTGATGCCATGGCTATCAGGCGATATGAGCAATACTTGATGAGCACTGAGAATGACTATGAGTTTCAAAAGGGCTATATCATCCCTGTGGAGATACAGGTATCAAAGAAAGAAACGATTACTGTGGGAACTGACGAGGGTATCGCACCCTGCACACCAGAGGGTCTGGCGCCTCTGCAACCTACTATCCCCGGTGGCTGTATTACATATGGTGCTCAAACACATCCTGCTGATGGTAATGCCGGTATGATTGTAACTACAGAGCATAAGGCAAAGGAATTAAGTAAAGATAAGAATATTACTATCCAGATACTCAGCTATGGTTACGCCCGCGCTAAAAAAGCCAGGATGGCCGCAGCCGTTACACCTTCGGCTGAAATGGCACTGAGCAACGCTGGCATTTCAGTAAAAGACCTGGCGGCAGTTAAAACGCATAATCCCTTCACCGTAAATGATATTATTATGGGACGTTTAATGCAGATACCGGATAAGATTTTTAATAACTATGGAAGTTCACTTATTTTTGGCCACCCGCAGGGGCCAACCGGGTGTCGCTGCACCGTGGAGCTAATTGAAGAACTGGTGAAAATTGGTGGTGGCTACGGGCTTTTCGCCGGTTGTGCCGCTGGTGATACTGCAGCGGCCCTTATTCTAAAGGTATCATAACCAGTTTTATCTGTATTATGACTTTTAATGTTTCTGCACCTGTTGATGGGCAAATTGGCTGTCCATAAAGTGCCGAAAATAATAAACGAAGATTTAGGACCGCCGGGAAATGGTAGTCTGATAACATGCAAATTAAGTAATAGCTTGCTTCCGCTAGCTATTTAATAAAAAGGGAGCAGTTAAACATGCAGAAAGCCGATCAATACTGGAATCCTGTGATGGAAACGCTACCGCACGAAAAACTACAAAAGCTGCAGCTGAAGAAGTTTCAAAAAATAGTTAAATGGGCTTATGATAACTCCAGATTTCACCATAGCCTGTATAGAAATGCCGGTATAGAGCCCGGAGATATCAAGACTTTCGATGACATCAAGAAAGTACCCAAGGTCGAAAAAGCAATGATGAGAGTTATTCAAGCAAAAGACCCCTATCCATACGGAGATATGCTCTGCGTGCCCCTTGAGCAGGTTACCACCTATCGGCAGACCAGCGGCACCACAGGACAACCGGTATATCAGGCGGATTCATTGCAGGATTGGGACTGGTGGGCTGAAAGCTGGGCTTATTGCCTTTACGGGCAGGGTTATAGGAAAACAGATCGCGTTTTCCTACCATTTGGCTATAATGTTTTCGTGGCCTTCTGGGCTGCCCACTATGCAGCGGAGAAGCTCGGCTGTGAAGTTGTCCCCGGCGGAGTTCTTAATACAGAACAGCGGATACTCAAAATGCAGGAACTCCGTGCCACAGCATTCATGGCAACCCCAACTTATGTACTCGGTATGGCAGACATAGCCAGGAACAAGCTTGGCATTGACCCTCGGGAACTGAATATCAAAAGAATTACGGTGGCCGGTGAACCCGGAGCTGGGATACCCGGCACCCGCAAGCGTATGGAAGATGCCTGGGATGCGAAGGTCTATGATCAGGTCGGTGCTACGGAAATAGGCGCATGGGGTAATGAGTGTGCCTATCAATCCGGCTTGCATGTCAATGAAGCCTTTTTTCTGGTTGAAATTGAGGATATAGATACGGGCATAACAATCAATGAACCGGGTAGGAAAGGCAAGATGGTGATCACCGCTCTTGATCGAATGGCACAGCCGTGTATACGCTTTGATGCCAAAGATATAATCGAATGGAATTCAGAACAGTGTGAATGCGGCCGTACTTTCAGACTGCTCAAAGGCGGTATCCAGGGAAGAGATGACGATATCACAAAGGTTAAAGGCGTATTACTGGCGCCGACGGCCATCGAGGAAGTTGTCAGGAGTATTCCTGAGCTTACATATGAATACGAAGTTACGGTAACCAAGCGTGGGGATATAGATGATATTTCCTTAAAAGTGGAGCTGAAGCCGGGCCAGGAGGTTAACAAAGAGAGCATCCATCAGAAACTAGTAGACCAGCTAAGAATGAAAACTAACTTGAGCTACAAAATAGAATATTGCGAGGCTGGAAGTTTGCCGCGCTGGGATGTTAAGGCACGCAGATTCAAGGATTTGAGAAAAAAGGAGTAGGAATATGGATTACAAAGTGGCTGATCTCGCAAGACAAATCTCTTCGGTAAAAAAGGCAGCATTAAAGCTCAAGGAAAGCGCCAGAGATATCCCTGCTATAGAATGCAATGTTGACCGCATCCTGTCAAGCATCAAGATGCTCGAGATAAATATAAGTGACATATCGGAACTATAGTATATTACCGTGGTATCAGCAGAAAATATTATTGAGAAAGAACTATGCCGAGTAAGACAGCGAATCGTTAGGCAACAGTTCGTATTTTCCAGTTGAAGCATAGAGGAGGTGACATGGCTGATAAATATAAATACTGGAATCCGATTCTCGAAAAATTACCCGAGGATCAACTCAGAAACCTGCAGCTACGGAAATTCAAACGCATATTTAGATGGGCCTATGATAATTCGCCGTTCTATCATAATCTGTATCGCAGTACAGGGATAGAACCCGGAGATATTAAAACATTAGATGATGTAAAAAAAGTTCCAAAGACTGAAAAGTCTATGTTGCGGGAGGCACAAGGAAAGGAACCATATCCGTATGGTGAGATACTTTCTGTACCTTTATCTCAAGTAACGGAATACAGGCAGACCAGCGGCACCACAGGACAGCCAGTGTATCATCCGGAGACCTGGCAGGACTGGGAGTGGTCCGCGGAATCCTGGGCATACTGCCTATATGCTCAGGGATATACGGCTGAGGATAGAGCTTTTCTCCCCTTTGTTTACAGTTTGTTCATTGCTTTCTGGGCTGCTCATTATGCACTGGAGAAAATTGGCTGTGAGGTTATCCCTGGCGGTGGTATGAATACAGAGGCCCGTATATTGAAAATTCGGGAGCTGCGGCCTACGGCATTACTCGCCACGCCAACGTATGTCCTGGGGATGGCAAACACAGCCAGAAACAAACTTGGGATTGATCCGCGGGAGCTGAATATTAAAAAAATTACGGTAGCCGGTGAACCCGGAGCCGGAATCCCTGGCACCCGCAAACGTATGGAAGATGCCTGGGGCGCAAAGGTCTATGATCAGGCTGGAGCTACAGAGATCGGTCATTGGGGGTATGATTGCCAGGAACAATGCGGTATGCATGTTAATGAAGCATTACACCTAGTCGAGATAGAGGATATTGATACAGGAGAGATCATCACCAGCCCGGGACGTAAGGGAAAGATGATAATAACTACGTTTGACCGCTATGCACATCCCTGTATCCGGTTCGATTCAAAGGACATTGTTGAGTGGAGCTCGCGACAATGCGAATGTGGTAGGACATTCCGGTTGCTCCCAGGAGGAGTACAGGGCAGGGCTGATGATATTACCAAGGTAAAGGGAGTATTGTTAGCACCTACGGCAATTGAGGAAGTAGTCAGAGATTTTGTTGAGCTTTCCGATGAATATGAGGTGTCCGTGACCAAGGTGGGTGATATAGATGCTATTGCTATCAAGGTGGAGATTTTACCGGGTCATGAATCTAATCTTGAAACTATCAAGATGAGATTAACAGAAGAATTACGGCTGAAGACAAACCTTCGCTATGATATTGAATGTTGTTCATTTGGCAGTCTGCCAAGATTTGAAGGCAAGGCCAGAAGATTTAAGGATTTAAGGAACAAGGAGCATTAATAGCGATGGATTATAAGGTAAAGGAAATGGCGAAGCAGATCGCTGTTATCAAGAAGTCTGCAATCAAATTAAAGGAGCTTTCTTGCGGTATCCAAGCAGTTGACAAAAACACCGAGCGAATTCTGGCAAGTGTTAAAATGCTGGAGATTAATATCAGTGATCTGATCAAGGTATAAAATCTGGCGGAATGCCACAAATCCAGAGCATATCTGAATTTAATGAGCTGCATTTTGCCTAGTTAAGAGCTTGGGTGGTTTTAAGCTTGGAATACATACACAAAGCAAACTAAGATAAGCATGCTATATAGTGTTGGAGCGGGAGACGGGACTCGAACCCGCGACAGCCTGCTTGGAAGGTATATGGCGCTAAACGGTGTAGCACAGATAGCTAGAGGGTGAGCGAAAAGCGTCCAGGTATCATCTCTATTTTTGTGACCCCTTAGATGGTATGACCGCTTGTGGGCTGAAACCAACTAACCACCGCAGAGGTAACAAACCAGGCTTCTGTGTCCTATGTATACTTTTACCAAAACTGTCCAGACATTTAGTTCGCGTTTCGGGTAGAATTCACCTATATTTCATTTGGTTATAGGTTATGATAATGTGTGATTGGTATTTGTACGTAGTAAGATGTCGAGATGGGCCCCTGTATACGGGAATTTCCACCGACATTGATCGCCGGCTTGCCGAACATCGGGAAGGAGGAGACGCCGGATCGAAGTACCTAAAAGGTAGGGGGCCCCTGACATTATTGTTCCAGAAGAGGTTGGGAAGCAGGAGCCTAGCTTTGAAGGTAGAAAATATGGTCAAAAAGCTTTCAAAGGCAAAAAGGGAGAAATTGATCTGTGTCCCTGGATGTATTGAGGAAATAGTGAAACGGGCTAATGAATGAGCGGCTAGAGGGCAGCCATCATGACACGAAAACAACTTTATTGAACATCCTGGACAAATGTTTCAATTAATACGCTTTCTTCACTGGTTCTTTCTTCTTGAATTTCATACTTAAGCAAACAAAAAACTACCCCCTCCGTTCCGGATTTTGCCTTTATTTGAATTAAGGCTATTCTTTAAAGCTTACTTCTCGAGACCTATTGTTAATAGTGCTTTTATTGCAGCGATAATGGCTACTGGTGCCATCAGAGCAGCAAAGTTCACGAGTATACTGGTAGCGAATGTGCCTACGCCCAGGACCGTAATGGGAGTGAAGGCAGCTGTCATTGCCAACAAGGCTATAGTAGCAAGAAGCAAGGTATGCAAGGTACCAATTTCTTTGACATAGACAACACTGATAATCCCGATTGCAAGGCCCAAGACTGCTAGTACCATTGAAAAGATGAAATTCGCGGGAAATGCTATACCTCCAATAACAGCTAGTGCCAGGCCTATGCAAAACAATATGAAACTGACCAATCCCCAAGCTTTGCGCATGAATTAATTACCTCCTCTTTTATTTTTGCTCCCTCGTATAAGCTCTCGTAATAACTTTTCGCTGCCTGCTCCCACAGCAGCACCTCCTCGACCCCGATAATTGACCGATAAAGCATATATCACAACGTCAGTTTCTGTCCGCTTCACCCCCTTTCTTAACTAAAAGGGCACTAGCAATCACTACATTATCTAGTGAGTGCTGTGCCCATTTTTTCATCCTCACACTACCTCCGACAGCTAACGTTATTCCAGGTGTTGTTTTATGCTTTGTGCTTCTGTTTCACTCTACCCTCTGGTCTGGATTTTGTCAAACATACGTGAACCGATACATTGCACAAACCGCTAAATTGTTCAACGGAACATTCTTCTATGACGTAGGTGCAGTTCACAATATTGATTTAGCTTTGTGGAGCGGGAGACGGGATTCGAACCCGCGACAGCCTGCTTGGAAGGCAGGAACTCTACCACTGAGTTACTCCCGCCAAAATCACATCCATTTTATCGGTGAATAAAGCCTTTGTCAAAAGCGTATCTGTAACACAGATTTTTATATCGAGGGTATTGTAATGTGGAGATGAAGTGATTATAATGAGCAATAAAAGCAGGCTGTGCGCTGTGCAAAAAACTGTTATTGTTATTGCTAAGGAGGTTGATGATGAAAAAAGTTCGCTCTAGGAGGATTGTTCAAATTGTTGTGCCTGTTGTCGTGATTGTTCTCATAGCGCCTTTAATTGCTGGCTATGCCTGGTTCTACAACGTGACCAGGGCACCGCTACCGCAGCACAGTGGGGAACTGAAAGTAACAGGGTTGCAAGATACTGTGGAGATTTTGCGTGATGAGTGGGGTGTTCCGCACATTTATGCCAAGAATATGCATGACCTGTTCTTCGCTCAGGGGTACACACAGGCTCAAGACCGTTGGTGGCAGATGGAATTCTGGCGTCATGTTGGTAGCGGCAGAATCGAAGAGCTGGTCGGCAAGAAAGATGCCCTGCTTGGCACGGATATCTTTATTCGTACGCTTGGCTGGCAGCGTGTGGCCGAGAATGAGGTAAAGGTCTGTGATGATGAGACTCTTAGCGGATTGCAAGCCTTTGCTGATGGTGTCAATGCTTATATTATGAACCGTGAGCCAAGTAAGCTGGCTATGGAATACGGCATATTCAAGTTGACAGGTATCGATATAGAAATTGAGCCTTGGACGCCTGCTGACACGCTGGTATTTGGCAAGATGATGGCGTGGGATTTGGGCCCTAGTAACAATACTGAGGAGGACCGTGCCACGCTTTATGAGCTTCTTGGGGAGGAGATGGCAGACCAGTTGCTGACGCCTCCCTGGCCTTTCGGCAAAAGGCCAACTATTGTACAGCCAGAGGATTTGCCTATTGCTGGCTCAACGGAGAGTGCCCGATTTGAAGGCAAAGATAAATGCGCTGATACGGATATTCTGCTGACTGGCAATCCACTGCCTTCAATGAGTTTGATATTTGGGCCAGGCCAAGGTATAGGCAGTAATAACTGGGTTGTCAGTGGCAAGATGACGCAGAGCGGTATGCCGCTACTAGCCAATGACCCGCATCTGGGCATTCAGATGCCATCTATCTGGTATGAAATCGGTTTGCATTGTCGTCCTGCTAGTGGCGAACCTCCTTCAGATATGATGGGTTATACGTTCGCGGTTACGCCGGGAGTCATAATCGGGCATAACAACTCTATTGCCTGGGGGGTGACTAATGTTGGCCCTGATGTATTCGATTTGTACCGCATCCGTGTCAATCCAGATAATCCGCTCCAATATGAGTGGAATGGTGAATGGCGAGATATGACAGTTTATCAGGAAACCATTTATTTCGGGGATGGTGCAGAGCCAATCACTGTTGAAGTGCGTGAGACACACCTTGGACCAATCATCAATGATAATGAGATAGATGAAGAAACTGGTGAGATTACAGGCTTCAACGATGAAGCCCCGCTGGCTTTGTGCTGGACAGCTCTGGAGCCAGGCACACTGCTGCAATCAGTTACCAAACTCAATAGGGCAATGAACTGGGAAGAATTCCGCGATGCCTTGAGATATTGGGATGTCCCTTCACAGAACTTCGTTTATGCAGATACTAAAGGGAATATCGGCTATCAGACACCGGGACGTATTCCGATTCGCTCTAAAAATCATAGCGGGCTGGTACCAGCTCCGGGCTGGACTGATGAGTTCGAGTGGAAGGGCTTTATTCCTTTCGATGATTTGCCCCGTGTTTTTAATCCTGGGCGTGGCTACATTGTCACTGCAAACCAGGCTGTGGTTCCGATGGAATACTATGACCAGCTGGCAGAAAAATTAGGTGAAGGGCTAAATTACATCATCAGCCGTGAATGGAGTTACGGATATAGAGCACAGCGGGTTGTCGAGTTGCTGGAAGAAAAGGCACCACATACTATTTCCACATTTCAGGCTATTCAAGGTGATAATAAGCTAATCAGTGCTGAGGAGTTGATGCCGTACCTCGCGAATTTAGAGTTTGATAATGCTGAGCTAACTGAAGCTTGTGATTGGCTGCTTAAATGGGATTGCCAGTGTGGCATGGACAGCCCGCAAGCTGCGCTGTATGCCGAATTCTGGGCGGGATTGGTCAACGACCTGTTCGGTGACCAGCTGACTGAAGGCATAGCAGTTCGTGGTGTGGACAGGGAGATGCAAGCTATATTTTTGTTGATGGATAAGCCAAGTAATGCCTGGTGGGATGATATCATGACCAAAGATGTGGTTGAAACCCGTGATGATATACTTGTTCGCTCTTTCAGTGAAGCTTACACTAACACTGTAGCAGCGCTGGGCAAAAACCGTAATAATTGGAGATGGGGCGAACTGCATACGGCGACTTTTGTCAGTAACCCGTTGGGACAGAGCGGCATTGGCCTGATTGAGAATATGGTCAACCGCGGTCCATTTCCGACCAGTGGCAGCACAGGCACTGTGAATAATACCGTCTGGTACACCAACTCCGGGGACTTCTCGGTAAAATGGGTGCCTTCCATGCGCATGATTGTTGACCTGAGTGACTTGTCAAAAAGCGTTACTGTTCATACCACCGGTCAGAGCGGTCATCCGTATAGCCAGAACTATGACGATATGATTGACCTCTGGCGCAATGTGGAATATTGTCCTATGCCCTGGATTAGGGAGCAGGTGGATGCAGCTGCTGTTGACAAGCTTATCTTGGAGCCCGGCAAGTAACAGGACAGCGGATGGATAGTGATGGCTGTTTGTTTGCCTTGGGTAGTCTAAAATTCCATTTGTTCCTACAAAATAAGTTAAAGATACGTTGACATAGAGATTGTCGCGTGTTAACATGAGCGTACATAGCAATACGAGGTATGATATATGAGGGTCGCCATTGTAACCTCGAGCATTTCCTGTTTGCCAGCCGAACAAGTGCGGAAAAATGAGATAAAGGTTGTACCTATGCCTTTCATGCTCAACGGGCACAGTTATCTGGATGGTGTTGATATTTCAGCAACTGAGGTCTATGAGCAGCTTGCTTATGAACGGCCATTTCGGACAAGCGCTCCTTCGCCGGGTGATTATCTTAAGGTATATCGGGAAGCCTTGCGTGAATATGATGCCATCCTTTGCCTTACTGTACCGTCAAAGATCAGTATGATGTATGAGTCAGCTTGTTCTGCAGCGGAGCAAGTGCCGAAGGGTGCGATTGTTCATGTGCTTGATACCGGTACGGCAGCCGGTGGCCAAGCCTTGATTGACGTAGCTGCGGCAGAAGCTGCGGCTACAGGAGCCACG
Source organism: Dehalococcoidia bacterium (assembly GCA_016783155.1). GTDB lineage: Bacteria > Chloroflexota > Dehalococcoidia > GIF9 > UBA5629 > 9FT-COMBO-48-23. The sequence goes on along the minus strand of JADHXB010000013.1, from coordinate 6,014 downwards.
CTGGAGGAAATAGAACAGCTGATAGCAAATCTGGGAGGCAAAGTTCGCCTTTATGGGTTGATAGTAGCTCCAAAATACCTGGCACGCACCGGTCGTGTCCCCGCTCCATTACCCTCAGCGGCTTCAGCACTAAGTATAAAGCCGGTTTTTACCATAGCACAAGGGCGAATAAAACTGGTAAGCGTGGCTCGTACTGAAAAGGCAGGGGTTGACCGCATGCTCTTGAGGATGCATGCTGATGTGGGACGGAAACCAGTTCGTGTAATCATCCAGCATGCAAATGCCCCGCGGCAAGCTGAAAATCTGCGTCAGCGTGTAGAGGCCGATTTTAATTGTACCGAGCTGCGTGTTACCGAGTTCAGCCCTATAATCGGTTTTGCTACAGGTCCTGGGTGTCTGGCACTAGCATTCCGTGCCGAGAATTAACGTTGCATTTTGGTGTCACGTAACCTCGGGCACCATAAGCGGATAGGTTCTTCAGTCGCTCTCCTCCCTTGGAATAGCAGTTTATCATTGAGCAAGCGATTTCCGTACTCGGTGTTGTCCGTGTGTCCTCAAGTTGATAGAATGACTGGAAGTTAGTCATTCGGTGGAACTCAGTGGTTGTTATCAAGACACAGAACTTAACCAAGAATTTTGGTGACGTGGTGGCAGTGGATGATGTGAGTTTGGAGATAGAGGAAGGGGAATGCTTTGGACTGCTGGGGCCAAATGGTGCAGGCAAGACTTCCCTCATCAGGATGATAACTGCTGTCTCACCCTCTACCAATGGTGAGATATGGGTGCTGGATAGTGATTTACAGTCTCATTCCCGTCAAGTGAAAGCGGTGTTGGGGGTGGTTCCACAGGTAGATAATCTCGATCCAGATCTAACGGTGCTTCAAAACCTTTTGACCTTCGCCCGATATTTTGACATACCCAAGGTGGAGGCACACCGGCGCAGCATGGAAGTTTTGAGGCTTTTTCAGCTTGAAGACAGATGTAAAAGCCGAATTAGGGAGCTTTCGGGTGGGATGAGACGACGTCTTCTAGTAGCCAGAGGGTTGATTAACTCGCCTAGAGTCATGGTTCTTGATGAACCTACAATAGGCCTTGACCCGCAAGCCAAATACTTGGTCTGGCATAAGCTGACTGAACTTAAGTCACAGGGTGTCACCCAACTTTTATGTACCCAGAATATGGAGGAGGCGAGTGCTCTTTGTGACCGGGTAGCGATAATGCACCAAGGTAGAATTATGAGCCTGGATGCACCCGCAAAACTCATTTCTAGATATGTAGGCGAGGTGGTGTGGGAGATTGAACTAAATTCAGAAGAGAGAGACAAGACCATCAATGGATTGGAAAGCCATGGGCTTGACTTTGAGGTGGTAGGAGACAAGATTCACATTTTTCATGTTAAAGATGATGAGTTGACAAGCGGGGTGCTAGATTGGCGGAAAGCTATGCGAAGGGCGGCTACATTAGAGGATGTTTTCTTCAGGCTTACAGGGAGGTCTCTGGCGGAATGAGGCTTTTCTCGTGGCGTTTTATCAGGGTATGGCAGCGCAATCGGGACGTGTTCTTCGGGCTGTGGCATGCGGAGGCACCTGGCTTCTTGGCCGAGCCGATTATCATTTTGTTGGCTATGGGTTTAGGCCTCGGAGCGTATGTAGGCCTGGTTGATGGTCAGAGATATATCGAATTTATCGTTCCAGGTCTCATAGCCGGATATGCCATGTTTAGTGCTAACTTTGAATGCACCTACGGTAGTTTTTTCCGTATGGAGTATCAAAAAACCTTTGATGCGATCATTGCTACTCCGCTGAATATTGAGGATGTTACTGCCGGTGAAATCTTCTGGGGAGCTACACGTTCGGTCTTGACCGGCAGTGTTATGCTGGCTGTGGCTGCTGCTTTCCAGCTGGTGCATTCACCATGGGCACTGCTGATACCAATAATTTGCTTCTTGGAAGGCATCTTGTTTTCTGCCATTGCCTTGTTTTTTACCTCGGTTGTTCCATCTATTTACAGTTTCAACTATTATTACAGTCTGTTTATAACGCCGATGTTTTTCTTCAGCGGTGTGTTTTTCCCGCTGTCTTCTTTTCCCGAGATAGTGCAGACCCTGAGTTGGGCAGTGCCGCTGACGCCAGTGGTTTATATTACCAGGGCGGTAATAGGTGGAGAATTTCAGCCTGGTCTCCTTGGGGCACTTGCCCTTATTGTCGCTTTAACTGTCTTATTTTTCTCTATGTCGCTGGTGACGATGAGGCGCAGGCTGGCTACGTAATGGAGTGATATTATTGACACAGGCTCAATCAAGGGGTATTCTTAGTAATCAAGCTTAAGCAGAAAGGGGGGTATATTGCGATGGCAAAAACTTCAACTGGGATGGATGAAAATGTTGCTGGACTATTGTGTTATGTTCTAGGTTGGATAAGCGGTCTCGTTTTCTTTTTGATAGAGAAGAAGAACAAGTTTGTCCGCTTCCATGCCCTGCAGTCGATTATCGTCTTTGGTGTCCTCACTCTTGCCAGTATAGTCCTCGGCTGGATACCTTTTATCGGCTGGGTGATTAGTTCGCTTATCTCGGTGCTGGCGATTGTATTGTGGATACTTTTGATGGTCAAGGCTTACCAGGGGGAGAAGTATAAACTGCCCTGGGCAGGTAACCTGGCTGAGAAGAATACTTAAGCTGCTTGATAATAGTTTGGTATTCGCTTGCCCATTCCCTTGTCATCTGGCGAAGCGGCTCGTCATCAATATAATTGCAGCCTCTTCATTAACGTGATTTATCAAGGGCATGCCTCAATTCCTTTACGAAATTGACAACTGATGTGAAGTCATCGTCAATTTCCATTAGCTGGATTACCCGGCTGCCTACAATGACCCCGTCGGCTATCTTAGCCAGCTGACTTGCGTGCTCTGGAGTAGATATGCCGAATCCAACACAGAGGGGTTGAGTAGCTGCCCTTCGAACTTTGGCGACAAACTTGTCCAAGTCCGAAGGGAGGCCGTCTCTAGCGCCCGTAACGCCGGTTACAGAAACCAGGTATATGAAGCCACTAGACCTCTCGGCCACCAGCCTGATACGGTCTTCAGTGCTGGTTGGAGCCAGGAGATAGATGAGGTCGAGCCCTTGCCTTCGGCTAATGGCTTCCAGTTGCGAGCCTTCATCTGGTGGAAGGTCAGGGATGATTAGGCCATTTATGCCAGACTTAGAACAGGCAGTGCAGAAGTCCTCTAGGCCATAACAAAATACTGGATTAAAATAAGTCATAAATACTAAAGGTATCTTAACCTTTTGGCTTAACTCCTTGGATATTTCTAGACACATCTTAGTTGTAACGCCGTTCTTCAGAGCGTAAAAGCTCGCCTTTTGTATGGTAACACCGTCAGCCAGGGGGTCAGAGAAAGGTATTCCCAGTTCCACTATGTCGCAGCCATTGTCGGCAAGAAGCGGAACAACTTTCAAAGTAGCCTCAATGTTAGGATAGCCCACGGTGATGTAGGTTATGAGAGCCGTATGGCCTGGTTGAAAGACGGAAGAAATACGAGTCATTGCTTCAACCCCAGTGCTTCGATTGCGATATCCAGATCTTTGTCGCCACGCCCTGACAGATTTACGACGATGATTTGTTCTTTTTCTAGTGAACTTGCCATCTTGGCGGCATAGAATATGGCGTGGGCTGGTTCAAGGGCTGGGACAATGCCTTCAGTGCTGCACAGTAATTGAAATCCCTCAAGTGCTTCTTGATCGTCTGTGGCGACATAGTTGGCACGCCCGGTGTCCTTGAGGTAACTGTGCTCAGGACCAACACCAGGGTAGTCCAGCCCAGCAGAGATACTATGTGTCTCCTTAATTTGCCCACTACTGTCTTGAAGAAGATAAGACTTTGCTCCATGTAAAACTCCTATTGTTCCTGCTGCAAGTGGAGCGGCATGTTTATCGGTCTTTAGTCCCTTTCCCGCAGCTTCCACGCCGATAAGCCTGACATTCTCGTCGTTCAAAAAGGGATAGAAAATGCCAATGGCATTGCTGCCACCGCCAACGCAAGCAATTATATAGTCGGGCAGGCGGTTACATCTAGCCAGAATCTGTGCTTTGGTTTCCTTGCCAATCACTGATTGGAAGTCGCGAACCATCGACGGGTAGGGATAAGGGCCTACCACTGAGCCAAGAAGATAGTAGCTATTCCTAACATTGGTTACCCAGTCTCTTATAGCCTCGTTGATAGCATCCTTCAGCGTTCGGCTACCTGTGGAAACAGGTCTAACTTCAGCCCCCATTAGTTTCATCCGGAAGACATTAAGTGATTGGCGGCGAATGTCTTCCTCACCCATGTAGATGATGCACTCCAGTCCGAGCATGGCGCACACGGCAGCAGCAGCGACCCCATGCTGCCCAGCACCAGTCTCGGCGATGATTCTATGTTTTCCCATCCGTTGGGCAAGAAGGCCCTGTCCTAGGGCATTATTAATTTTGTGGGCACCGGTATGAGCCAGGTCCTCCCTCTTGAGGAAAATCTGGGCACCGCCGCAATGCCTGCTCAGCCTTTCTGCGAGGTAAAGCGGTGTCGGTCTTCCTGAATAGTTGTGAGACAGAGAGTCGAACTCAGCCCAGAAGGAAACGTCAACTTTAGCTTCCTCGTAGGCTGCAGCCAGCTCGTCTAGCGCTGGCACGAGGGTCTCAGGGACAAAACGTCCTCCGTAGGCTCCGAAGTATCCTTTATTATCCGGTAACACCTCTATCTCCTTTTTAATAGGTTTTAAATTACTCTTATGCCTGCCCTAGCCAGGCTTACTTGGTCAGAGTCTTTATCTCTTTCATTAATGCTGCAAACTGTTCAGGATACAGGGATTGCATACCATCGGATAAGGCGTGCAAAGGGTCATTGTGTACTTCAACCAGGATACCATCGGCACCTATTGCAATGGCTCCTCTTGATAGGGGAATAACATATTCTCTTCGGCCGGCAGCATGGCTGGGGTCAACTATAACTGGCAAGTGACTAACCTCTTTAATTGATAGTATAGCGCTTAAATCCAACGTATTCCTAGTATTATCGGAAAAGGTTCGAATTCCGCGTTCGCACAGAATAATCTGGGTATTCCCCTCAGACATGATGTATTCAGCCGACATTAGTAATTCTTCAATCGTAGCCGAGAAGCCTCGTTTCAACAGGATTGGCTTTGTGGCGTGTCCAGCTTGGCGGAGCAGGGAATAATTTTGCATGTTCCTGGCCCCCAGTTGAATAATGTCGGCGTATTGTTCGATGAGTTCAATGTTGGCGTGGTCTATAGCCTCGGTTATAATCAGCAAACCTGTCTCTTCACGCACCTTCTTGAGTATTTTTAATCCTTCTTCCCCCAATCCTTGAAAGCTATATGGTGAAGTCCTTGGTTTAAAGGCACCACCACGAAAGACCTGTGCTCCATATTGTTTCACAAGGTTAGCTATGGTAAGTGCCTGGTTTTCACTTTCTATGGCGCATGGTCCAGCCATGATTACTGGTTTCTCCCCACCAATTATAACGTTACCAATGCTTATGATTGTAGGCTGCGGGTGTGTTTCTCTGCTTACAAGTTTATAAGGTTTTGTCACGCGGATAGTCTCTTTCACACCATCCAGAGCAAGTATGCGCGAATCTTCAACTGGCCCCTGGTTTCCTATTGTGCAGATAGCAGTGCGCTGGATGCCCGGCATGGGAATGCCACGGTAGCCCAAAGCTTCAATTTCACGAATAACCGCTTCCACTTGCGCTTCTGTGGCATCCTTTTTCATAATAACAAGCATATGATTATTCCTCCTGCGTATAATTTCTACAATTCATGCGGATTCTGTCCTCACTACCCGAATGAATGCGGTGATTTTTGCCACATCTTTTTGACCATCAGTCTCAATGCCAGTGGAGACATCAACTCCCCATGGCCAAACTTCCTTGACCAGTTGGCCGACATTGTTTGGAGTCAGCCCTCCAGCGATGATAACTGAAAACCTGGCCGATACCTCCTTTGCCAGCTTCCAGTCAAAG
>JADHXB010000085.1 GCA_016783155.1 Dehalococcoidia bacterium | reverse complement strand
AGAAGAAGAAAGGCGCTAATGCTACCGTCACAATATGCCATACCGGAACTAAAGACATAGGCTATTATGCCAGACAGGCTGACATTGTCGTGGCAGCTATGGGTAGCCCGAAAGCCATCACAGCTGACATGGTCAGGGACGGTGCTGTAGTCATCGATGTCGGTGTCAACCGCGTTGAAGATAAGACAAAAGAAAAAGGCTTCCGCCTTGTGGGTGACGTTGATTTCGAAGCCATTAAAGAAAAGGCCGCAGCCGTCACGCCGGTGCCGGGTGGTGTGGGGCCTATGACTGTAACCATGTTGCTGATGAACACTGTAGAGGCAGCGGAGAGGAAAGCGGGGCTTCTTGCCAAGTAGGGGAAACATCAAGAAGCCAAAGCTTTAGGCTATCAAGCACGGGCTAGAAATAAAAAACAATAAGGAGGACAATACATGCCGTATGATGCTGTAAAAATGAAGGATTGGCAGATTTCAGAGGCAGCCGAAAAGAACATGCCGACCCCGGACGAGTGGCAGGAGAAGCTTGGCCTGCAAGAGGACGAGATTATTCCCTACGGGAGGTTGTGTAAACTCGATTTCATGAAGATTATCGAGCGTCTTAAGCAGAAGCCGGATGGCAAGTACATCGAGGTAACTGCCATCACTCCTACACCATTAGGCGAAGGAAAAAGCACCACCTCAATGGGTCTCATGGAGGGCATGGGTAAGCGAGGTAAGAATGTAGGTGGCTGTCTTCGCCAGCCTTCTGGTGGCCCGACCATGAATATCAAGGGAACCGCTGCTGGCGGTGGCAATGCGCTCCTCATCCCCATGACCGAGTTCTCCATGGGCCTTACCGGCGATATCAATGACATAATGAACGCCCATAACCTGGCGATGGTGGCGCTCACTGCCAGGATGCAGCATGAGCGGAACTACGATGATGCCGAGCTTGCCAAGCGTAATTTGCGCCGACTGGATGTTGATCCTACCCGCGTAGAGATGGGCTGGATTATGGACTTTTGTGCCCAGAGCCTCAGGAATATCATTATAGGCATCGGTGGCCGCATGGATGGTTTCCTGATGCAATCCAAATTCGGCATCGCCGTGAGCTCCGAGCTTATGGCTATGCTGTCCATCGTCACAGATTTGGCAGACCTGCGCCAGAGGATGGACAAAATCACTGTAGCTTTCGACAGTAAAGGCAAGCCGGTTACCACCGGCGATTTGGAAGTCGGAGGTGCCATGACTGCCTGGATGCGAAACACCATCAATCCCACGCTGATGTGCACTGCTGAATACCAGCCGTGCATGGTGCACGCTGGCCCCTTCGCCAATATTGCTGTAGGACAATCTTCCATTATTGCCGACCGTATTGGTCTGAAGATGTTTGATTACCATGTCACCGAGAGTGGCTTCGCTGCAGACATCGGCTTCGAGAAGTTCTGGAATGTGAAGTGCCGCTTGAGTGGATTAATACCGCATGTATCAGTGCTCACCACTACTATCAGGGCACTTAAGATGCACGGTGGTGGTCCCAAGGTTGTAGCCGGATTACCCTTGCCTGATGCTTACACAAAAGAAGACCTTAAAACCCTGGAGAAAGGGCTGCCTAATATGATACACCATGTTAACACTATCAGAGCAGCTGGCATCAATCCGGTAGTCTGCATCAATGCCTTCCACACTGACACTAAGGATGAGATTGCTATGGTGCGCAAGGCAGCCGAGGCAGCAGGAGCTCGCTGTGCCTTGTCTACCCATTGGGCCGATGGTGGTGATGGTGCCCTGGAGCTAGCTGATGTGGTTATGGACGCCTGCAATGAGAAGAATGATTTCAAATTCCTGTACCCGATAGAAACGAAGCTGAGAGAGCGGGTGGGTGAGATAGCCAAAGTGGTCTATGGAGCAGATGGTGTGTCGTGGACGCCTGATGCCGAAGCCAAAGCTAAGATGCTTGAGAATGACCCGCAATATGGTGACTATATGACTATGATGGTGAAGACTCACCTCAGCCTGACGCATGACCCCTCCATTAAGGGCACTCCCAAAGGATGGACTCTACCCATCCGCGATGTGTTGATTTATTCCGGTGCAAAATTCCTCTGCCCATGTGCCGGAACCATCAGCCTGATGCCAGGAACCAGCTCCGACCCTGCCTACAGAAGGGTGGATGTTGATGTAAAGACCGGCAAGGTAATGGGACTGTTCTAAAGAAGACAAGGGAAATACTCTAAGGCTGGGTGGTGCTTTGCACCGCCCAGCCTTTTCAATTAAAATCTCCTTGAGACTAAATTGGTTAAGAAAGGATTACTTCAGGAATTCGAGCCTGTTTTTTTATCCTAAGTTCACCGTTGTCTTTGGCATTTCACAGAGTGCCCTGAACCGATATTCCTGCTTCTAGGCAACTTTTTAAGGTACAGCAATATGGAAGGAATCGGCAAGATTCTGCTTATAGTCGGTGGTATCATAGTAATATTAGGGCTGATATTGATTTTCAGTCATCATATCCCGTTTTTGGGTAAACTGCCCGGCGATATATTTGTAAAAAGAGGCGGTTTTTCCTTCTATTTCCCTATTGTGACCTTCCTTGTCTTGAGTATCCTGATAACTATAATAGTCAATGCCATCTTATACTTCCTGAAAAAATAAAAGGCTTCTTTTAATGAAGACCAGCGATTTTGACTATCATTTGCCTCCTGAGCGCATTGCTCAAACACCTGTCGAGCCACGAGATCAATCGCGCCTTATGATTCTTCGTCGCTCTGACAGCTCTGTAGGGCACCATTACTTTTATGAGATAGCAAGCTATCTGCACAGTGGGGATACTGTAGTCCTTAACAACAGCCGCGTTATCCCAGCTAGAATTTTAGGGCAAAAAAGCGACAGCGACACTAAGGTGGAAATTCTGCTGTTGCGCCGTGTGGATAACAGCCTTTGGGAAATCCTTATACGGCCTGGCAGGAAGGTTGGCATTGGCACAAAAATCAGGATAACAAATGAAGTTGCTGGAACTGTTCAAGAAATCATAGCTGAAGTAATTGAACGGGGTGAGGGTGGTACCAGGATTATTCATCTTCCAGATGAGGGGTTGCTCGAGAACTTTGGTCAGGTTCCTTTACCTCCTTACATACATACCCCACTAGCTGAACCAGAACGTTATCAGACAGTGTATGCCGAAATAGACGGGAGTGTAGCAGCGCCAACTGCCGGACTCCACTTTACTCCGAAGTTACTCAATGAATTGCAGAAGAAAGGTGTTCGGCTTGCTTTTGTTACTCTACATATTGGACTTGACACATTTCGGCCGGTCAGAGTTGATGACCCTAATCAGCACAAGATTCACAAAGAGTATGGGGAATTAAGCTCAGAAGTTGCCGCTATGCTTAGTCAAACCAAAAGGCAAGGCAAGAGGATAATAGCCGTGGGCACCAGCACAGTCAGGCTTCTTGAAGCAGCAGCTCAATCTGGTACAATTCGGCCTTTTGCCGGATGGGTTGACTTGTTCATACTACCCGGATACAAATTTCGTGTAACAGATGCTATGGTTTCAAACTTTCATTTACCAAGGTCAACTCTGCTGATGCTTGTTTCAGCCTTTGCTGGTAGAGATTTCATCTTACAGGCTTACGAGCAAGCTAAGAGCCTTGGCTACGGCTTTTATAGCTTTGGTGACGCCATGCTGCTGTTGTAACATTCAACTGCTGTATCCGATACCCCACTTATCTCCCAAGACAGGGAGCAAGTTAGACATTTTCACTATATGAGAGAAAGCTAGTTACTACCTATGGCCATAAAACACTACTGCAGTGGACTGTCAGTTTATTTATGGTAATTTAATATCCAACTATCTTGTAACAGTTGACTAACATCAAGCGCGGTGATATAATTTAGAACATTCTCAGAAAAAAGGGAAGGTTGGCAATGTATTTGGTGTTTCAAATCGCGGTCTATCGTAGAAGTGTAATCGGCCAATGCTTTAGCGAATGAGGACTTGACAAGGTAGCCTACTATAATATATAATAGGAATCGCAAATTATTATAGACGGCTATCTTGGTATTATAATACTGAAATAAGATAAACAAAATAGCGGCTTTAGGAGGTAAAGTAATGGCAGAATTAGAGGATTTAGTGGTCAGTGGAACGGAGCTAGATAAGAAGCTGGTAGCCGAAACGTTAATGCCTTATTTGCAGTTAGATAAGGATAGTTGTGATATTCGGCCTACCGAGGAATGGGAAGAGCTTTCTCAAGAGCAAAAGATCGTAGCATATCTACTGGCTAGAAAGGCAATGGTGGCACTCCGCTTCGAACTTACTGCCGAGGCAGCTAAGGCAAGTGAAGTTGTACAGGCTACGGGTTTGAAAAGTGGCACTGTATATCCTGCTCTGAGAAGCCTACTTGCTAACAGAATCATCAATCAGTCGCAGGATCGAAGATACTTCGTGCCTAGCTACGCAATTACGCAGATTAAATCGATGCTTTCTGGAACGCAGCTAAAGAAGGAGAAAAATGGATAGAACAGAGATACAAAATAAAATTCAGCAGGCAAAAGAACTTGTAGGTGGCACTGCCGAAGATCCGTTCACGCAAATAGCATTCGGTGAGGTTTTTAGGCTGCTCATTCAAGAGTCTTTCATTCCAGCTGCAGGAGAAATGAAACCGGAAATCAAGGCTGTGGCTTTGCCGAGTCAAGTCAGCGAATTCTTGGCACAAACAAATATCAGAACTCATGTTGATAGGGTGGTAGCTATTCTTTATTACTATCGTCGCCGTGGTGAGGAATCAATGACTATTACAGAGTTTGAAGAAGCCTATTCTAGCATCAGGGTGAAGCCACCACGTAACTTTTCAGATTTACTAGCTCAGTGTATCAGGAAGGGGTATGTGGTTGAGGCAGAAAATAAAAAGGATGGTAAAAAGGCTTGGCAAATAACGGACACTATTGGTGAAAGATATGTTCGAGAGGAGCTTGCCCCTTAGCTTAGTACGAGGCTCAGATGCTAGACGAAATTAAAACCGAGCTCGCAATGCACATTGAGAGGGATATGCTAAGCCGTGTTTTCGAGCACTATGCGATCTTAAAAACCTCCTTTCGTCTTCAGGATTGGGAAAAATGCCTTGTGCGAGCAGGCAAGTTTGGCGAGGCAGTCATGAAGACAATATGTTTCATACGCACTGGTAAAGTTGCACAACAAATCTCAGTTGACACGGAGATTAACGAGGTCAATAAGAGAAGCGATTTACCTGAATCAATTAGGCTGCTTATTCCGAGGGCAGTTAGGGTTTTGTATGACCATCGGAGTAGGCGTGGAGGCGCTCATGGTTCTTTTGACCCAAATGCTATGGATTGCACTATGATAGTACCTATTGCTGACTGGATCGTAGGTGAGTTTGTGCGGCTTTATTGTACAGTAGACCCAGATCGTGCAATGAAATTTGTCATAGACATTACCACTAAGTCCATTCCTATCGTTGAGAGAATTGGGGAAGACTATGTGGTTTTACAAAAAGGAGTATCAGCTCGCCAAGAAATCTCTTATATATTGTACACTCGCTACCCAAATCGCACTAGGAACAACCAGCTTATGAAGTGGATTCCTAATCACTCATCTGCTAATATCCGCTCAAGCCTTATTAATATGGGAAAGGCAAAGCTAGTCCATTGTAACTCTGATGGAGTAGTGCTTACTACCGCAGGGATAAGAGCAGTTGAAAATGAAATAAGTACAGAGCAGTCTGTGTCAAGTTTCGTTTCGTGATGGCGATCGGCGATGCCATGTTAATTCTTTGAGGTAGTTCTTCCATAATCCTGCTATAAGTTGCGCTTTGGTAGTGGGAAAAACAAATTAATGGATCTCAATACCCCCTACAGCTTTGCCAATTAGACAGCATATCTATTATAATTTACTCTAACTGTAACAGGGACAGAAAAAAGACATCCTGGAATTTAACTGATTAAACATGTGTGGCATTATCGGCTATTGTGGCAAACAAACAGCAGCTCCACTTGTTTTTGAAGGCCTGAAGCGTGTGGAATACCGCGGCTATGATTCAGCAGGCATAGCTGCTATATCCGACGGGCAATTATTTGTTACAAAAGATATCGGTAAGCTTGAGGAGATTGAGGGCAAGCACAATCTAAGTCTTTTACCAGGGAA
>JADHXB010000084.1 GCA_016783155.1 Dehalococcoidia bacterium | reverse complement strand
GTTGAGAGCGCCGAAGTGGGGCCGGTACCCGAGCTGTTGACTGTGTAAGTCGTTCGACAGTCGAACCTCTACCAATTGGCTAGAACGATATCTGATCAAATCTCACCTAAAGCGGGGGTACGATATGCAAACTGTAGTTGGACAAGACCATCACTGCCGCTGCCAGTCAGCAGTCGGAAATGTGTTCGGTCTGGTAACATCTGCTGCACAGGAAGGATTCAGAATACTGGAAAGGCAAGACTTGGCCCCCAGGATTCACCTCCTTAGGATTGCAGCTCCGGCCATTGCCAGGAAGGCCAAGGCAGGGCAATTCGTTATCATTCGCGTGGATGAGAGAGGAGAACGCATCCCGCTGACCATTGCCGATTGGGACCAAGATAACGGAGATATAACTGTCGTTTTTATGGAAATAGGTGCCTCAACGATGATGATGGCCACAGTGGGTGCTGGAGACTGCGTCAAAGATGTTGTTGGCCCCCTGGGGGTACCCAGCGACATCGATAACTTTGGTAGCGTGGTCTGTGTAGCTGGCGGAGTGGGGGTGGCGCCGGTAGTGCCTATCGCTCGGGCTCTAAAGCAGGCCGGCAACAAGGTGACCTGTATAATAGGTGCCCGCAGCCATAACCTGGTTTTCTGGGAGGAGCGACTGGGGAGTTTCAGCGACAGATTAATAGTGACCACGGACGATGGTTCCTATGGCAGGAAAGGCCTGGTTACGGAGCCACTAACTGACCTTTTGCAGAGCGAGACGGTGGACAGGGTCATCGCCATAGGCCCGTCTATCATGATGAAGTTCTGCGCTAAATGCACCGAGCCCTTCGGGGTCAAGACCGTCGTTAGTCTGAACACCATTATGGTTGATGGTACTGGCATGTGTGGCTGCTGCCGTGTTGACGTCGGCGGTGTGACCAAATTCGCTTGCGTTGACGGGCCTGAGTTTGATGCTCACCAGGTTGACTGGGACCTGGTACTGGCTCGCCAGCGGACCTATTTAGAAAAGGAGAATCATGCGTTGAAAGATTCCAAGTGGCGCGCTTTTGAGAAGACTTTGGTAAGGGCTCGAGAGTAAGTCGATGGCTACCAAGCTAGATTTGAACCGAGTGGCTATGCCTAAACAAGGCCCCTTGTTGAGGGTGCTGAACTTCCAAGAGGTCGCTCTGGGCTATAGCGAAGAGCAAGCGATAGCAGAGGCAAGCCGCTGCCTGCAATGTCCTAAGAAACCTTGCATGGATGGTTGCCCTGTGGAGGTAGATATACCCGGGTTCATTAGAGAAATCAGTGAAGGCAATCTGGCTGAAGCAGCAAAGATACTGAAAGCCAAGAATAGCTTGCCTGGCATCTGCGGTAGAGTATGCCCTCAGGAAACGCAGTGTGAGGAAAAATGCAGTCTTGCCAAAAAAGGAGCGCCTATAGCTATTGGGCGGCTGGAACGCTATGTGGCTGATTGGGAGTTGGCAGACATCGTTTGGCGTCGGCCGCAATTGGTAGCTGCAGAGCCTTCAGGCAAAAGCGTGGCTGTGGTTGGTGCAGGACCAGCCGGGCTCACAGTAGCCGCCGACCTGGCTAAACTAGGACACAGAGTCGTCATCCTTGAAGCTTTGCATGTAGCCGGTGGAGTGCTCGTGTATGGCATTCCGGAGTTCAGATTGCCTAAGGCCATTGTGCAAGCAGAAGTGGACTACGTGAAGTCTCTAGGGGTGGAACTCCTGGTGAATTACGTCGTGGGTAGAACGCTCAGCGTTGATGAACTGAGCCGAGATGGCTTTCAGGCCATATTTCTGGGTACAGGAGCCGGTCTCCCCATGTTCCTGAACATTCCAGGGGAAAATCTGAGCGGTGTCTACTCTGCCAACGAGTTTCTCACCAGGGTGAATTTGATGAAGGCTTACCTCTTCCCCGAGCACCTGACCCCAGTCAATGTTGGTGAGCGAGTAGTGGTAATCGGCGGCGGAAACGTGGCTATGGATTCTGCCAGATGTGCCCTCAGGTTGGGTGCCCAGGAGGTGCGCGTGGTATATCGTCGCTCGCGGGCTGAGTTACCAGCTCGACTCGAGGAGGTAGAAAATGCTGAGGAAGAGGGGGCCGTCTTTCAGTTCCTGACCAACCCGAAAAGCTTTATCGGCAATGATGAGGGTGTGGTGACCGGCATGGAATGTGTGGAAATGGAGCTTGGCGAGCCTGATGCCAGCGGCAGACCGCGCCCTGTTCCCAAACCCGATAGTGAATTCGTAATTGACACGGATACTGTAATCGTTGCCCTGGGCACAACCCCTAACCCCCTGATCCCGGCTACAACCGAAGGGCTGCAAACCACGAGAAAAGGTATAGTTGTCGCCGACAAGGAAACGGGACTCACCGGTAGGCCAGCGGTGTGGGCCGGGGGTGACCTGACTACAGGTGCGGCCACAGTTATTAGTGCTATGGGTGCTGGCAAGCGCGCTGCCGCATCCATACACGCCTATCTGACAAGTGAAGCAGCACTAAAACAAAGCAAGCTAGGTTTGAGTTCAAAGTAGCGGGTCACACTTCAGCTTTCACGGATTCCCTTGCTCAGTCGAATGCCGAGCTTGGAGGGCATTGGTTGCAGCTTAGCTACAAAGGGAATTCATAAGTCCATTTCGCACATAGGATCAACCCCAACCTGATGCTTTAGACTCCCATTTAGTAGAATCCCCAAGTCTATATCTTCGCTCTCGAGGCGGAGGATTACCGGTCTGGTAGGTAACTTGGTATAAAATGGGCCTCGTTCTATAGAACAAGAATGGTCAGAATGGACGGGACGTTTCTTTCTTGTTGGGGGATTGCCCTTTGAGATATACTTGTAGCAGGACTTGCCCTCGATAAGGGGAAAGAAATCATCAAGGCGAGGGTCGCCTGACAAACGAGTGGAGATTGAATCATGTGTCTAGCCGTTCCTGTACAGGTGGTCTCAATAAAAGGCAGTGAAGCCGAAGTAGAAATCGGCGGCGTAAAACGCCAGGTCAGCATCATGCTTACCCCCGAGGTCAACGTCGGTGACTATGTTCTGCTCCATACCGGCTACGCCATAAACGTTATTGACGAAGCAGAAGCTCAGGAAACCTTGAAGCTGCTGACAGAGATGATAGCTTTGAGTGATGATGCGTAAGGGATTAAACAGTCCTCTGTGTCGAATTTCTGAACCATCCACTGTTGTGGACCCGGGTGGAAGCGCTAGGAAATGCAGCCCATAGCCTTATGAGCTTGGACA
Source organism: Dehalococcoidia bacterium (assembly GCA_016783155.1). Lineage (GTDB taxonomy): Bacteria > Chloroflexota > Dehalococcoidia > GIF9 > UBA5629 > 9FT-COMBO-48-23. The sequence continues at coordinate 2,949 of JADHXB010000084.1, read as the reverse complement.
CAAGAGCAAAGTGAACTGGATGATACGGGTTGTGGGCACCGTTATGGTTCCAGAAAGCGAATAGGAGTGAAATGACCACGTCAAATGCAAAGGTGCTACAGATTGTTCAGCAACTCATCCCCGTCATTGCGAGCGAAGCGTGGCAATCTCTGAGATTGCTTCGGGGCTTATGCCCCTCGCAATGACAAAATAGAAGCTCTCAAACCCCTGCCAAATTGGTTGAAGTTTTGTACCAAGGTTAGTATAATACCCATGAATCATGAATAAGGAGACCGTGTTTCAATGGCTACTCGCATCGTTACAGTAAGTGAGCTCAAGGTCAAACTGGGTGCCCTGATGGCCGAACTGGAGGGGCAAGGGATACCTTTGTACATTACGCAGTATGGGAAGCCGAAGGCTGTGCTGGCGCGCTATGATGAATATGAAACCCTGCTCAAGAAGGTCGAGGACCTGGAAGATATACTGGCAATGAAGGAGTCCCTCTCGGCACCTGAGGAAGAAGCCATCAGCTTAGAGGATTATGAGCGCCAACGAGCAGCTCGCGTTTGACGTCAGGCTACGCAGCAGAAGGGTGCAGCGAGAGCTCGACAGTTTACGGGAGGTAGACTACCAACGCGTGGTAGCCAGGCTCAAAACACTAGTGAATGACCCCAGACCCCAAGGATGTGAGAAGCTATACGATGACGTACATCGGGTGAGGGTTGGGGATATCCGAATAATCTACCTGATTGACGAGGCAAACAAGCGTATAGATGTCGGTGGCATCCGTCGCCGGAGTGAGAGAACATACAGGGGAATCGATAAGCTATTTCAATAAACGAACGAAGACCTGTGGTATATGAATCGCCGGAGCAACATAGTGCTTACCCCCGAAGCCAGAGTCGGCGATTATGTCTTACTCCATACAGGCTATGCTATAAATGTTATCGACGAGGCAGAAGCTCCGGAAACCTTGAACACACTAACCGAGATGGTAAGCCTGGGTGACTCTGTAGAAATCGAATAATACTCCTGAATTAGCTTTCCTGTCCGTGTATCATCGCACTTACCAAATCTAGCAATGAAATATCACAAAGTGAGAACACTTCTGCCGCCCGGACCCTCACAAAGCTCTGCTATGTAACAACATGGCTTTTTGTTATCCCCCAGCGACCTTATATTGCCAGGTACGTACCAAAGGGCTTCGAGCTTTTATAAGAATCCAGCAAGAATACCCCGCAGCTTGCTGCGGGGATGAATCGCAGGGTGCCGTGGCAAGCAGCGTCTTTCGGCACTGCCCGGGCTATACGACTACCACCATTCGGGGAACTCGCCTTTTTTCACATACCTTCTTCTAAGGAAAAAGAACAGAAGCCCAATTAAAATAAGAATAATTCCGATTATGACCATTGCCAAGAGGTTAATAAGAGCGGCAATAGTAACGAGTACTACTCCAAGAAGTATGAGAAATATATCAATAAAATGGGATGATGTTTTTGCTCCCTTATCCTCCTCTAATTCATGCTCCAATTTACCCACTACCTCACCATCTAAGCTCTCGTAAACTCGTCTGGGGTTGCCTCTCATCCTATCGTATAGGTTGATTAGCAGACGCATTAGAATGCCGCCGCCAAGAAGAATAGCAACAGCCCACCACTTCTGCGCCCCTGTAGCGTATATCAGCCAACGGATAGCAAAAAGCGCTGGAATAGTTCCTGCAAGCCAGGCTCTCCAGCCAAGCATACTGAATTTTTTCTTATGCCATTCTTCACGCTTTCGTTCCATTAAGATAGTATTAGCTATCGCTTTCTTCTTGTCCAGAGGTAGGTCATTCCACCATTTCCAAAGAGCGTTTGTATCAAGACTATTAATATGTCCCTGACGATATGCCATAAACAATAGTTCTTCACCAATCTGTTTCTTGATGTTTTCTTCCTCCGTCTCTAATCTATCCTCACTCACATTAACTAAAATATCTCCCAGCTAGTATATCTCCCACTCCGTGCTTCCTGCAATAACTTTTTCCTGATCCCATATCGGCTGTTTCTATCCTTGCTGGCTTCATATTTCTCCCTATAGGTTTGACGATCCCCTGCATCCGCATCCCCAAATAGTTCCAACAACACAGCAGTACTAACGCTAAACCTTTTGCTAGCTTCTCCACCTTTCCCCTTAGCCAAAACCCAAATTAAATCCTGTATGCGGAATCTAGCTTCAATAACTTTATTATATTCACCCCCCTCTTGATGGTAGGCTGCTACCACACCATTCCAGTATGTAAGTTCCCGCTGGATTTCGTCTTCGCTTTTCATATTCACCCTTTGTACTAGCTATTATATCCTTCCCTCAAGAATTCGCTTCTATTATAGCTAATTCTCCCTCCCTTGGGAAGGGAAGTTTGAAGTGGCGTAAGCCCCTTCGGAAGATACGCCTGGTTTCTCAGGGACAGGCACGAATGGATTGAGAGGCGCATCAAGACTAGGCTTGGACACTAGGCATGATTATACAAGACGGATTGTGCAGCAGTGAGCTGCGCTGACTTCAAAGTCAATGGCGATAATTGCGTTAACTTGGTGAGTTATATTATACTTTGATGGTGGGAAGGCGGCCTGAGGGACGTGGTAGCTTCATCAAAGCAAGTCTGTGCCATCCTGAAGAATAACGACTAAATGAAGTTCATTGATGAATATCGCGACGCTGAACTGGGCAAAAAGTTAGTAACCAGAATAGAGCAGCTATCTACCAGACCAGCCAGGTTAATGGAGTTCTGTGGCGGGCATACTGTAGCCATCATGAGGAACGGCATCCGCCAGCTTCTTCCCCCCACTGTAGAGATGCTTTCCGGCCCGGGCTGCCCGGTATGCGTTACAGCCAATGTCGAGATAGATAAAGCTATTGCACTTGCCCATTTGCCAAATGTCATCATCACCACCTTCGGCGATATGATGAAAGTCCCCGGCAGCTATTCCA
>JADHXB010000083.1 GCA_016783155.1 Dehalococcoidia bacterium | reverse complement strand
ATCACCAAGGACATCAGAAAGCACAAGGGAAAAGATTTCGGCAGGTTTTACAATTTCGGCAAAACGTCCTCCCTTGACTTTTGAAAGGTGTTTTCGCACTGCGTTTATCTCTGAAATCGTTGCACCGGATTTCAAAAGCTGGTCGGTTATATCTATCAAATCCCTGAGCTCAACATTCTGGGCAGGGAGTTCAAAAAGGGAAGAGCCACCGCCGGAAACCAAAAAGAGTAGAAGGTCCTCTTCCCTGAGATCTTTTACCATATCTAACGCTGTCTCTGTCGCCTTGATACCATTATCATCCGGTATTGGATGACCGGCTTCAAATATTTCAAAACCGTCGATGTTTTCCATTGAATGCCCATACTTTGTTATGACGATGCCCTCGGAAATACGCTCCTTCAGACTTTCTCTTGCAGCCTTCGCCATTCTCCAGGCAGCTTTTCCTATGGCCAAAACTTTTATTCTTCCTTCATTTTCAAAACTCTCCAAGGCTTTCTTGACAGCGTTTTCAGGATAAACTGCCTTTATGGCTTCAGCGATGATTCTTAGGGTATCTTCTCTTATGTTCATAATGAGTTACCTCAGGTCTGTAAAGTATAGAATAATTCTGCTGTAGATTCACAGTCAAGCTTGGTCCGGTTTTAGGAGACGTGATGGCCTTTGACAGCCAAGTGCTATGGGCTTATCATTAATCCAAGCGTAAACAGGAATCGAGATTGCCTCGCAGGCAGCATGAATGGTGAGCTTGGCGGCTAACCGTTCGAACCATCGATGGATTAACCGCAGGCCACAGGGAGGGAGAATATGTGTGATACTGTTGTCGCTCTGGGCTCCGCCACCAAGGACGGTGTTACTCTCTTTGGCAAGAATAGCGACCGAGAGCCTAATGAGGTGCAAAACATCAAAATCCACTCGCGCCAGCAGTATAAAGCGGGTGAAACCGTACAGTGCACCTATATAACCATTCCCCAGGTTGGCGAAACGAATAGGGTTTTGCTCTGCCAGCCTTTCTGGATGTTCGGCGCTGAGATGGGTGCCAACGAACATGGTGTAGTCATCGGCAACGAAGCCGTGTTCACCCGGGAAAAGCCTGCCCCAATCGGGCTGACCGGTATGGATTTACTACGATTGGCTCTTGAGCGAAGCCGAACGGCCAAACAGGGTCTGGACACTATCATCGACCTTCTGGAGGAATACGGACAGGGTGGCAATTGCGGCTACCGGCAGAAGATTCGCTACATGAATACCTTCCTGATTGCTGACCAAGAAGAGGCCTATGTGCTGGAAACGGTTAAATCCTGGTGGGTCTGGAAACAGGTCAAAGATGTTTGGAGCATATCAAATGTAATCTCGCTGGGGAAAGATTACGATGCCTGTTCACCTGGGTTAATCGAGAATGCCATCAAGAAACGATATTGCAAAAGCGAAGCGGATTTTAATTTCCGAAAATGCTATTCCGACAAGATAATGACCTGGGGTGCCAAGGGAACACAACGGGAAGCCCGCTCCAGGAACTTGCTTTTGCAGAAAAAGGGAACCCTGGTCACAACGGACTTCATGGCTATTTTGCGCGACCATGGCGGTACCTCAGAGTTGACCCCTGACAAATCCGGCGGGACTATATGCATGCACGCCGCAGACAAATTGATTCGCCGCAGCCAGTCGGTCTGTTCCCTGGTAGGGAATATAGGAAAGGACAGGCAATTGTATTACACCACCAGCGCCGCCAATCCCTGTATGAGTCCCTACCATCCCATATTCTTGCCCGACACGGCAACGCCGGCCGGATACCTGGAAGGCAGTGCCGGTTACGATGCAGAATCGTTCTGGTGGCAAAGCGAAGAACTACATCGCCAGGCCTTGTGGCATTTTACCTCCGCTTTGGGTGCTATCCAACCGCAGATTAATCAATATGAACAGGAGATGATTTCCACGATAGAAGGAGGCCAGTTATCACCAAACCAGGCCACTATCGATGAATATTTCGCTAGAGCGAGGACTATAGTCAAGGACTGGGGAGCAACGCTGGGCGGGCTGGCGCTGGAAAAACCAAAATGGAGTTTCCGCCGCTACTGGCGGAATTACAACAAGATAGACGGGATTGCCTGAGCCAGAGCGCTAAAGAGAGAAAACCTTTACATCTTCACGGCGTATCGAAAGGGCTTGGCTTTGTGTGTCTTCCCAGCGGCGAAAACGAAGCCAGGCTCGACACAGGTGACTGGAGTTCCAGTTCGTAGGAGGCTATTATGAGTTGGTTATTACTTACCTTAGCCATTGTCTTGGAGGTCTGTGGTACCACCTGCATGAAGCTATCTGAAGGGTTCTCGAAGTTGGCTCCCTCTGTCCTCATATTCATATTCTACGGGCTCTCCTTCACCGCCTTCGTTTTTGCCCTGAGGCGCATAGATTTGAGTTTCGCCTACGCTGTCTGGTGCGGCTTGGGAGTTCTACTCATAGGCGCGATTGGTATTATGTACTTCAAGGAACCCGTAAGCGCCCTCAAGATTGCATCGATGTTCCTGATCGCAATTGGAGTGGTTGGCCTGTATGCCGGCGGAGCGGTTCGCTAGCAAAGCGACAAAGCATTTCGTAGGCCCCTCTGAACGGAAAGCCAGATTGTTGTCGCAGCCTAAGCTTGCCCAAAATATTTTTGAGTTGAACCACCGCCCTCCCGAAATGGCTAATTCTGGTGACGCAGCTCTACAGAAGCTATTGAGAATAGGTGGTTTTGGCAGAGTACCAAGATGTCATTCCGCGGCCTTAGAAACCACTATCCATGTTTGATAACATCACATTTGGCGTCCGGCTATTTGTGCCAAAGCTGCATATGGTGTCTCTGTGCTTCGGTGACGATTTCCTTGGTGAAGTGTTTATCATAGAAGTCTATGTCAAGATGATGGGCCTGAAGCCAGACCGGCAGTACTTTTGTATCGTATGTCGCTGGTATCCTGCCGTAGGTCTCGTAGACGTAGTTACAGAATGACTTAACCTGCTCTATTGACAGCTTAGACGGCTTCTCAAGTTCTGGCTGAATCGCCTGCCAATCCTTAAAGGGCCTGACTCCCTTATATTCAGGCACAAGATGACCGCCAGAACCATATTTCTTCTCAATAAATGTGTCTATAGCCTCATCGATGCTGTTGTAATAGGGTGGGCAATAGGCTTCGAACACACCGTCAAGGCCAACAGGATTGGGCTTACCGTCCTTCCCTGTCTGAAATCGGAAGCCGAGCCCTTTGCTCAGCGGCGTGATTCCCAGCATCACCTGTCCGGTATAGCCGCTGAACAGCACCGAGCCAAGCCCCATTGCTTCGGCTACAAGATGTATATTCTCCAACATAAGATATGCTGGAGCCAGATTAGCCAACAATACATTATACTCAAAGGATGACAGGGGAACATTAGGGCCCTTTAGCTTGCCGGTATCAATCCACTCCTGGAGTCCCGCTGATTGCCCCTTAATATCATCGTACAGCTTGTAACCGTAACCCTCGGGCGCAAATATATTAAGCAGAAAATTAATGTACTCCTCCAACTGGTCAACAACAGGGATGAACACAGTCGTGCCTGGCTGGTTGGTGTTCCAGTGCATCGCTCCCAGGAGGGCCTTGGGTACAAATTCCACCCTCTCATCCATGACCTTAAGGCAGTCCTCCTTGTAGTAGGTCATTATCTTTTCCCGGTCTGCCTCAGTCTCGATTTCCACCGGTTTAGTCGCCTTTTTCGGGTCATAAACGAAGGTTCCATTGTCGTTTGTGAAGAACAGTTTCGTATTATGAACGTTGGTGGGGTAAGGGGTAGCTTTACCTACCCATGTGCCAAATGAACTACCTGCTGATTTGGTGGAAAGATCGCCGGTAATGCTCCCGGTTATCCCAGCCCCTGACCAGCAGAGTATGGCCATCTCCAGGTCATTTAGTGGCACCGATGGCTGCTCAGAGGCGTATTGAATAGCACATGAGGGCAAAGAGCAGCCTTGGGGAAACCGGCGCGATCTGCGTCGCGCTATAGCTTCGAGGATAGGATATTGGAAGACTTTTTTTACCTCATCTCTATCAGTTATACTCATTTTTCCACCCTTCTCCTTTCAATTTTTCTTTTCCCAATCATGGTATTTGCCTCCTCATAACTTTGCCATAAGAGCGATAAGCTTCGTCTCATTCTACAGGGGTCTAATGAGTCAGGCAAACGTGGAAGGAGAAATCTGTTTGAGCCACTGGCGCCAGGGATAAAGACGGGGTTCCGCTGCGACGCTCCCCGAAACAAAGCCAAGATAGAAAGCCTCATTGACGGTCGGTGGCTATTGCGCTATTCTTCTTCGTCGGGGCCAAATTCAGCGATTCTGTGGTCCTGTCCCATTGCGGCCAAAGCCTGCTCGATGTGAGCTTTGCCCCAACCAGAGGCAGTCAGGATTCTGGTTACAAATTCAAGACTAGCCTCGTACTCCGGACTTATCAGGCCCACTACTCCCAGGTTCTTAAGCAACTTAGCCTCTCTCGACCGGTGAACCCGTGCCACAATCTTAAGCTTGGGGTTAATGGCTAGAGCAGACTTTACAGTAGTCAGCACCGCCAGCGGGTCGGGAAAGGTCACCGCCAATACCTTAGCTTCAGTCAGGGCCACCTTAGAGAGGACATGGAGATTACTGGCGTCCCCATAAAGGCAGGCCGTCCCGCCGCACCGCAACTCGGAAATAATCTCAGGATCAATCTCAATAACAGTATAGGATATGCCAGCATCTTGCAGGCCTTGGGCGATACTGTTCCCGACTCTACCGAAGCCAGCGATCACTACCTGGTTCACTGCCTCAATTGGCTCAGCCATAGGCAAACGAGAAACACCTCTGGTTTCTGGTTTTCTGCCTCTCGGGGCCAGTGGCAATTTGGTGTATAAGCGGGAAGCTAGAGTCATGGCTAAAGGCGTCAACAACATGGTGATTATGGCACTGGCAATAATCAAAGAGTAAGACTGGGCAGACATGATGCCCGCATCGACTCCTCCCTGGGCCAGGATGAAGCTAAACTCCCCAATTTGAAAAAGACCGGCACCGGCCAGAAGCGCTACACCTCCAGCATAGCCAAAGAATCGAACAATGCCGAAAACAATTAGGAATTTTATGAAGACAATAGCAGCTACTGTTGTTGCTACTAACCACCAGTAGTCAGCTACAAACTTCGGATCCAACAGCATGCCAAGAGACACAAAGAATAGAGCGGCGAAAATGTCTCGTAACGGGGTAATCTCAGCCAAAGCCTGATGGGCAAACCTTGTTTCGCGGAGCACCATGCCAATTAAGAAGGCACCAAAGACTGCCGAGAGTCCCAAGACTTGGGTGCCAAGAGCTGCCCCCAAACCCAAAACCAGGACTGTCAGCAAGAATAACTCCCGAGACCGAACTCCACCAACCGTGCCCATTAACCAGGGGAGTACCCACACTCCTAACACAATCGCTATGCCGACAAAAAGGATAGCTTTCCCTGTGGCCATAGCCAAAGCCAGAGGCAAATTTTGCCCTGTGTCGCCCAGAATGGGCATAGCCACCATCATCAAGATCACGCTGATATCCTGAAGTATAAGAACAGCAATCATAATCCGCCCGTGCATAGAATCCATCTCGCCCCGCTCCATCAATATTTTCAGGCAGACCATCGTACTGCTGAGGGAGATAACCAGCCCAAATAGAACAGCCTCGGATAAAGGCCACTTGAATAAAGCACTGCCCACTATTAGGCCTAAAGCAAAGGTAATCAGGATCTGGGCTATGCCACCCCACAAACCTACCTTGCCTACCTGTCTCAATTGGGCAAACGAGACCTCGAGTCCTAATGTCAACATCAACAAGGCAACGCCCATAGTAGCCGCAGCCTGAATCAGCACCAAATCATCCACAAGGCCAAGGGCATGAGGACCAATAGCCACCCCGACGACGAGGTAGCCCAATATCACCGGCTGCCTCAGCCGATGGGCTATCATTCCTCCAACCAAGGCCGCTCCCAATAGGATGGTGAAGTTAATAACGAAATCTGATTGGTCCATAGTTGTGACCTAAGCGCTCGCCTCCCATTTTACGGTATGCGTCAGATTGTGTACGTGGAGTCAGAAGCAGTTAGCTCGGGGCATGGCCAATAAACAAGAGTGCCTATTTGCATTCATTTCACCTGCACTCTAGCGATATCACAATCTATTTCTAGCTCTACACGGTTTTCGGCACTCTCGAAATCCCGGGACATATAATAATCACCTTT
>JADHXB010000082.1 GCA_016783155.1 Dehalococcoidia bacterium | reverse complement strand
CCCACCCCCTTACTCCGCGGAGGCAGCCGCAATTAGTGAGGTTGGTGTTCTGACTGTCACAGTAGGCGGGACTGTGCCGGAATTCCACCGACTTGCTTACCAATCAAGCCCTCGGTCACCCTCGGGCACCTCACCACATCTATTTTGTTAAGTTACAGAATATCTGGAAGTCGCCCAGAAGTCAATGTCAACCGGACTGCTAAGCCCCTTAATCCGTGGATTCCATAGTCAATCGCCTAAACTTCAGCATTCTCCGTGAGATTGCCTCGCTTCGCTCGCAATGACAGGGGGTTGTCTTTGCGAGGAGCGTCAGCGACGAAGCAATCTCGTTGTCTATTGGCCTGACCCACCATGGAGTCACCCAACAGGTGAGTCTTTTGAATCTGCACTCACGGATTAAGGTAAGCCTTGCACTACCGTCAAGGCAAAGCTATAATTTAGCTTAAAGCTGACAAATGAGCCAAAATGGATTCTCCCCCAAGATTGTTGCTGGCATAATAGTAGCTCTATTCTTTGGAGCTGCCCTGTATCTCCGAGTCGCCCTTCCCTATGACCAGGTCTTCGTTGGCGACTGGATAAAGTTTACCGGCGTCGATGCCTATTATCATATGCGCATCGTCGACAACCTGGTCCACAATTTTCCTCATCTTAATTCGTTTGACCCCTATATGCTTTATCCCGGTGGTGGTGGGGTTGGCCTCACCTTTTTTAATTACCTCCTTGCTGGCATTATCTGGCTGGTTGGACTGGGCTCGCCAACTCAGCATACTGTTGATATCGTCGGCGTCTATTTCCCCGCCGTCCTGGGTGCCTTAACCGTTATCCCGGTTTACTTTATTGGCAAGGCGCTGTTCAATCGCTGGGCTGGCGTGATAGCTGCTGGTTTAGTTGGTCTCTTCCCCGGCGAATTTCTGGGCAGGTCGATACTCGGCTTTACCGACTATCATGTTGCCGAAACACTATTTACCACTATAGCCATGCTGTTCCTTATTCTGGCAGTGAAAAATGCCAGACAAAAGGAATTGACTTTTGGCCATCTGAAACAAGGGGATTGGTCAATTCTCGCCAAGCCCCTCATTTATAGCCTTCTTGCTGGCATCTTCCTTGGAGCCTATTTCCTCACCTGGGCGGGTGCCTTGCTCTTTGTTCTTATTGCTTTTGTTGGTCTCGTAATCCAGTTCATCATCGACCACTTGAGGAGCCGGTCTACCGACTACCTCTGTTTTGTCAGTGCCATCACCTTTCTTGTTGCCCTGCTGATGTTTTTGCCGGCATCTCTAGGCATAATGTCTTTAGCCTCGCTGATTATTGCTATCCTTGTCCCCATCGCCCTGGCCATACTTTCCCGTCTAATGGCTGGCCGCGGCATAAAGCCAATCTTTTATCCGGTTGCCCTCCTCGGGCTTGGTTTAGCCAGCCTGGCAATAATTTTCCACATCATCAATCCCGCTCTCCTGAGAAGCATGATGGGACAAATTAGGATATTGTGGGCCTGGCCTATGGAAACAACAATCCTGGAGATGCAGCCTATCCTCTTCCCCGGCGGCAATTTCTCCTGGCTAATTGTCTGGGGTAATTTCACCACCGGCTTTTTCATCAGCCTCATCTCATTGGGCATACTTATCTACTTGATTATCAAGCGAGGTGAGGCTGACAAGACACTACTTATTGTCTGGAGCCTGGTGATGCTGGCGGCTACCTTATCCATGCGCCGCTTTGCCTACTATTTTGTTGTCAATGTGGCTCTGCTCACTGGCTACTTCTCCTGGTTAATTCTACAGTTTGCTGGCTTGAGGGAACCGGCCGCTGAGCCTGTACAGACAGCTGAAAAGGTTAAGAAGAAAGCTAAGCGAAGACAGAGCCGCCAGGGGGGCTTCCGTTTGACCGCCAGCCGGGGGAATTTGGCACTAGGAGTAGTAGTTGTTCTCTTTCTTGTCTTCTATCCCAACATTGGGCCTATGCCTAAGATTGGGCCTTGGCCTGCTGGGACAATGTTGGCAATTGAAACTGCCAGCCGTGCAGCGTTTGCTCCCAGCAATGCCTGGTGTGAGTCTCTTTCCTGGTTGAAAGATAATACCCCAGAGCCCTTTGGTGATCCTGATTTTTACTATGCGACGTATGAAAGGCCATTCCAGTATCCTGAAACTGCCTATGGTGTTACTGCCTGGTGGGACTATGGCTACTGGATAACCCGTATTGGCCACCGCATACCTGCCTCTGCCGGCGGCTATCATGGAGAAGCTCCCCTTTTAACTGCCCAGGATGAGACTCTGGCCAACCAGAGGATAGATTGGCAGGGCTCAAGGTATTCAAGGTATATAATCATTGACCAGCCTACGGTTACCACCAAGTTTCATGCCGTGGCAACCCTCAGCGGTAGCAGCCCGGAAAATTTCCGTGATATCTACTATCAGCCACAGGATAGCAAGTTTGTGCCTGTTTATCTCTTCTATCCTGAATACTACCGCTCGTTAGCCGTCAGGCTATACAACTTTGACGGCAGCCAGGTTACTCCTCAAAATTCCAACGTGATTTCTTATGAAGAGAGAACTGGCCCTGATGGTAAGCCTTACAAGGTCATCACCGGTGCAAAATCCTTCTCCAGCTACGAAGAAGCTGAAGCCTATATTTCAAGCCAGGAATCAGATAATTATAGAATAGTCAGCGAGGACCCATTTGCCAGCCCGGTGCCCTTGGAAGCCCTGGAGCACTACAAGCTGATTTATAGCTCCGATAGCTCTATAATGCAGCCGAATGTCGGCATGATTTCCGAAGTAAAGATATTTGAGTACAGTGGAGATTAAGGCACCGGCAGCCATCGCTATTTCCAAAACCAGGGTAATCGGCTATAATCCTCAATACAACTTAGAACAAGAGCTTAGGCAAACCATTATGAGGTTTTGTAATGAACTATGATCTAGAGCAGTCAAGCAGTGGCCACATCTCCATAATCCGTGGATTCACCGGAGGAATCCTCACCTGTCATTGCGAGGAGTCGCAGACGACGCGGCAATCTCCAAAAATTGAGACGAGATTGCTTCGCTTCGCTCGCAATGACACAAAAATCCGTGAATCTAGCGTAGCACCTTTGAGGTCGGCTTTTTGAATCTGAACTCACGGATTAAGGACATCTCAACAGGTCATCTGCATCATTGGCCGGGGCTATGTTGGCTTACCTCTAGCCGAAGCATTCTCCAAAAGCTTCGAAGGTAATCGGCTTTGACATTGATGCAAAGAAAGTAAAGAATCTAAATCGTACTAATAATAACCACAGCCCTACTCGCCGATAGATGTGGTAAAATTTAATCAAAGGAAAGGCGAAGAGTAAATTGAAGTTAATCTTCCAGGTCACAAGTAGGGAAATGTTTTGAGTAAAAGAGCTTTAGAAAAAGTTTTAGCGGGACTTTCAGACGAGAATATCAAATTTAGCGAGTTGAGGGAGATTCTACTGGATTCAGGTTTCGCTGAGCGGATCAAGGGCGATCACCATATTTTCACTAAAGACAAAATTGTAGAAATCATCAATATTCAACCGTTAAGAAACGAAAAGGCGAAGGCTTATCAGGTAAAGCAAGTAAGAAATTTGATATTAAAATATAAGCTTCATGAGGGGGTGAAAGATGTTTAAGTACGAGATATTGATTTATTGGAGTGAAGGGGATGGACTATTTATAGCCGAAGTTCCAGAGTTGCCCGGATGTATGGCAGACGGCACTACATATAAAGAAGCCATACATAATGCCGAGATTGCGATTTCAGAATGGATAGAAACAGCTAAAAGTTTAAGAAGAGAAATTCCAACGCCTAAAGGGAAACTCGCTTATGCGTAACGGGGATTTGTGTAACATTGCTTGTCAAGCTCACATGTAAAATTACAGTGCTCAAGGCAAAGCTCATTAAAATAGGTTAGACCACAGAAATGAAAACGCCGACTTAAGCAACTAAGGTATCCAAGCTAATCAATGCTTTTATGACCTATCTTCGCTCTCACCAAAGATCGAAAAGAGCTAGCAAATGAACCAACTATCTCAACCAACTCGACTAACTCGCTGCTATTTCCAAAGCCAAAGAAATCGGCTATAATTTCAAATAACGTTAGAATTAAGGAAAGTGTGAGGACTTTGTAATATGAAGACCATTATTCTGTGTGGTGGGCGGGGGATGCGTTTGCAGGAGGAAACCGAATTTCGTCCTAAGCCACTCATCCCGATAGGTGGGCGTCCTATCCTGTGGCATATTATGAAGACCTATGCCCACTACGGCTTCCGTGAGTTCGTGCTTTGCCTTGGCTACCGGGGTGAGATGATCAAAGACTACTTCTTGAATTACGAAGCTATGAGCAGCGATTTCACTATCCGCCTTGGTCATCAATATTCCCTAAACTATAATGATGCACATAGGGAGCAGGATTTTGTGGTTACATTAGCTGAGACTGGTTTGGAAACGATGACTGGTGGACGGATAAAGCAGGTGGAAAGGTATGTAGAGGGTGATACCTTTATGGTAACCTATGGTGATGGAGTGGCTGACATAGACATCGAAGCCCTGGTGGAATATCATCAGCAGCATGGTCGGCTGGCTACAGTAACGGCAGTGCACCCAGTTTCACGCTTCGGCATGCTTACGTTAGACGATAACTCAGCAGTTCTCAATTTTACTGAGAAACCCCAGATAGAGGGCTGGGTTAACGCTGGCTTTTTCGTGTTCAGTCGAAAAGTATTTGATTATCTGGCAGGAGATGATTGTTTCTTGGAGCAGGAACCCTTGGAACGCCTAGCCCGCGAAGGTGAGCTAATGGCTTATAAACATCACGGTTCTTTTTATGCGATGGATACTTACCGTGACTACAAATTTCTTAATGAATTGTGGGATAGAGAGCAAACTCCATGGAAGAAATGGGAATAAAGGCTTCGTTCTGGCAAGACCGCCCTACCCTTGTGACTGGAGCTACCGGGTTATTAGGAGGTTGGTTAGTACGCCAGTTGCTCGGACCGGGCGCTGATATTGTTTGCCTGGTGCGGGATTGGGTACCACAGAGTGAGCTGGTTCACGCTCAGCTTGTTGAGCGGGCAAAAGTTATCCGTGGAGATATCTGTGACCAGATGCTCTTAGAAAGGATATTAGGGGAATACGAAATCGACACTGTCTTTCATCTGGCAGCCCAAACCATCGTCGGCATTGCCAACCGAAATCCCATTTCAACTTTAGAAACGAATATTCGTGGCACCTGGACATTGCTTGAGGCATGCCGCCGCAGTCCGACAGTCCATAGTATTGTAACGGCTTCGTCCGACAAAGCTTATGGTGACCAGGAGCAATTGCCATACAATGAGGATGCACCACTGCAGGGTCGTTACCCCTACGATGTAAGTAAATCTTGTGCTGACCTGCTTGCCCAATCATACGCTGTTACATGTAGACTGCCAGTAGCTATCACTCGCTGTGGGAACTTCTATGGTGGCGGCGACTTGAATTGGAATCGGGTTGTGCCTGGCACTATTCGCTCGGTGCTGCGTGGTCAACAACCTGTCATACGCTCTGACGGTCAGTATGTGCGAGATTATTTTTATATTGAAGATGCCGCTGCTGCTTATATTTTACTAGCGGAGAAGATGGCACAAAACGCAAATTTATATGGGGAAGCGTTTAACTTCTCCAACGAGACCCCGGTATCAGTGATAGAGCTTGTTGAACACATTTTGCGGCTGATGGAATCTAACCTGAAGCCAGTTATCCGTAATGAGGCTGCTAATGAAATACGTCAGCAATATCTAAGCGCCGCCAAGGCTTGTGAGATGCTTGGTTGGCAGCCGGTATTCACCTTGGATGAGGGATTGAAGCGAACAATTTCCTGGTACAAGGAGTTTTTTGCCCGTGAGTAACTCGGCTGATACGCTGAGGACACAGATTATTGGCCTGGTTCGTGAGTATTACAAGGCTGCTTTCCCAACACATAAGTTCATACCTGGAGAGAGCACCATTCCCTACGCAGGCCGGGTCTTTGATGATGAGGAACTTGTCAACCTGGTCGAGGCAGGACTGGATTTCTGGCTAACCACCGGACGCTTTGCTGCTCAGTTCGAGGATAAATTTTCTCAGTTCTTTGGGCTTAAGCACTGTCTACTTACCAACTCAGGCTCCAGCGCAAACCTTTTGGCATTATCTTGCCTGACTTCACCCAAGCTTGAGCGGAGGCTGAAGCCTGGCGACGAGGTTATCACTGTGGCGTCAGGTTTCCCGACAACGGT
>JADHXB010000081.1 GCA_016783155.1 Dehalococcoidia bacterium | reverse complement strand
GGGAGGCGGTGCCGAAATATGGCTGGAAGGAGTGAACACCGGGGCAATGTCTGCGGATGGTAAACCGATCTCCGGCCTGCCATCCCAACAGGCCAACATCGTGCTCAAGGTTTCAGCCAAGAAGATAAACATAAGCACATCCGGCGATGATACCATACTAGACCTGAGCCCCTCCGGAGGCAGCATAGTCATAAGTCCCGATGGCATATCGCTCGTCGGCTTTGAGCCTGACGAAATAGAAATGAAATGGCAAACTGTAGAATAAGGCCAACCCTCTCAGAGTTTCATGGACATCCTAGCTGAACTGAATCCGGCCCAGAGACAAGCCGTAGAAACCATAGAGGGGCCGTTGCTCATTGTAGCCGGTCCTGGAAGCGGTAAGACCAGAGTCATCACCTACCGCGTTGCCTACCTTGTAAGAGTCTGCGGCATAAGTCCTCGCCATATCATGGCAGTCACCTTCACCAATAAGGCTGCCAGGGAGATGAGGGAGAGGCTGGAGAAGCTGCTGGGGCAGACAGCAGAGGCGTTAACGCTGGGCACTTTTCACGCTATTTGCGCCCGCATCCTGCGCCAGGAGGGCAAGGCAATCGGGCTTGACTCTAGATTCGTCATCTATGACGAAGAAGACCAACTAAGCCTGATGAAGCAAAGCCTCCAGGACCTCGACCTCGACCCGAGACAATATGCCCCCAGAGCTATTCAATCAGCCATCAGGTTCGCCAAGAGTCAACTGCTGACCCCCATAGATTACGCCGAGCAGACTCGCAGCTATTTTGAAGAGATAGTCCAGCGGGTCTACGAGCGCTACCAGCGTATCCTTACCCAGAGCCAGGGGCTTGACTTCGATGACTTGCTAATGAAGACAGTCCAACTTTTCAACGACCATCCCAAGGTTCTCGGCAAATACCAATCACGCTATCTGCATATCATGGTCGATGAGTTCCAGGATACCAACACCACCCAGTATATGCTGATAAAACAGCTAGCCGGCAAACACCACAATGTCTGTGTCGTCGGTGACCCTGACCAGTCTATCTACCGGTGGAGGTTCGCCGACCTGCGTAACATCCTCAGCTTCGAGAATGACTATCCCGATGCTAAAGTGGCCCTTCTTGAGCAAAGTTACCGCTCCACTCAAACCATCCTTGAAGTAGCTTCCAACATCATCTCAGCCAATTCACGGCGCATACGAAAAGACCTGAAGACGGAGAATGAGGTCGGCGTTCCTATAGCCATCGTTGGAACCTACAGCGAAGATGAGGAGGCCCAGTTTGTCATCAACGAAATAGACAAGCTGGTCAGTGAGAACCTGGTCTCGCCCGGCGGTTGCGCCGTGATGTACCGGGTCAATGCACAATCGCGAGCCCTGGAGGAAGCCTTCATGCGCTATGGAGTGCCCTACAGGCTTGTCAGCGGCGTCCGTTTTTACCAGAGGCGAGAGATAAAAGATGTCATCGCCTACCTGAGGGTAATCCACAACCCCTACGACAATATTAGCCTCACCCGCATAATAAATGTTCCCGTAAGAGGCATCGGCCAACGTACCCTCGGCGAGCTATCAGCATGGGCAAAAGCCCAGGACATGCCTTTATATTCAGCACTGAAGATGGTCGCCGAGAAGAAAACGCCTCCTTTCACACCACGCGCCAGCTACGCTTTGACCAGCTTCTTCACCATGATTGACGAACTCGTCACCAAAAGCCGGGGGCTAAGCCTTACAGATTTACTGGGCCAGGTGCTGGAGCAGTCGGGATACAAAGAATACATCCTCAATGAAGAGGATGGTGAAGACCGCTGGGACAACATCCGGGAGCTATACACCGTAGCCAAAGAGTACAGTCAGCTTAGCCCCGAGGATGCTTTAGCTGGTTTGCTGGAGAACGCTAGCCTGATGTCAGATATAGACGAGCTCGATGAGCACGTTGATGCTCCCACCCTGATTACTCTTCATCAAGCCAAAGGCTTGGAGTTTCCCGTAGTTTTCATTGTCGGCGTAGAAGAAGGCTTGCTGCCGCATCGAAGGTCTCTGGGCGACCCTGAGGAACTGGAGGAGGAACGACGCCTGTGCTATGTAGGAGTGACCCGGGCCCAAAAGCGAGTCTACCTTTTGCATACCAACCGCCGCAGCCTATTCGGCAGCAGCTCAGCAAGCAACCGCTCCCGCTTCCTTGAAGACATCCCACCGCATCTGGTAAACCCGAGAGGTCTGTGGGAAGAGACAGAACAGGAGAAAGAGGAAGACGAATTCACGCCGGTAACCGCGCTTTATTCCAAGCCCTCGCCCCGACAGCTTAGCACCCTAGATTTGAAGGCCGGTGACCGTGTAAGCCACAAGATGTTCGGTGAGGGAGTAGTGGTAAGCTGCTCCGCCAACGGAGATGACCACGTGGTAACCGTAGCCTTCACCGAAGCCGGAGTTAAGCGGCTATTGCTCAGCTTCGCACCCTTGGAAAAAATAGAAAAAAGCTCAGATTTCTAGTATAAAAGATATTGACAAAATACACGAAACCGTGTAAAATAGAATAAATACGATGTCGACAATACCAGAAGCTATTGAACTCTTGAGGGGTTTTGACAATCAACACGTAGCAGTTGCTATTTGGTGCGAGGATGATGTGCTAGAACTAGCCAAGGAAAAAGGTATCAAGTGTAGTCGCAAACGCGCACAGGAGATTATCGACAAGGTAGACCGCAAACAAGATGCTACTTTGGGTATCTCATGGGATACCGTCAGCGTCTATCTGGGTGAATATGTTTGGGATAAGAAAAAATATAGAGAATAATGACTTATTAAACCGTATTGTCCCAAATAACACAGGATATAAAAGTGGTAGTCAGTGATCATCTAGGAATCCTACAAGAAATCAGAGCCGCTGATGAGAAGCTTCACTCACGATTCTCAGATAAGCTCCAAGTGAATTATGCCCTTGATCGCACCTTGGTAAGCTTTCAGGCTAACAAAAGCAAAAATGGTCATAGATGGTACAAATACAAGGAAGGATTCTCTTCTGATCTCATTCGATACGTTATAGACAGACTCGGTCTTACATCTGGCTGTATTTTGGATCCCTTTGCTGGTTCCGGCGCAGCGCTTTTCACAGCTAGTGAGCTTGGCATAGACTCTGTTGGCATTGAACTTCTGCCGAGTAGTGCAGAAATTATTGAAGTGCGGCGAATACTCGGAACTGCAAATGCTGAACAGATGGCTGAAAAGATACTTCAATTTAAGGGAAGCCATATATGGCAAAAACCGGGGCCCAAAAGAATTTTCCCCCACATTCGTATCACAGAAGGAGCTTTCCCGCCAGAGACAGAGTCGGAACTCGGGCGATACTTGTCCGAGGTGGACAGAGTTAACGACCACACTTTGAAGCGTGTTCTATTCTTCGCTGCTTTATGCGTACTTGAGGACGTGAGCTATACCAGAAAAGATGGCCAATATCTGCGTTGGGACTATCGTTCCGGTAGGAGACAGGCTAAAAAGCAATTCTGTAAAGGAGTAATAAAACCATTTACGCAGGCAATATGCACAAAACTTGATCAAATTGCAGCCGATACACATGGAGACCAGTTGCAGCTACCACTGCTACCTACACAAGTTGAGCTGGGCAAGATAAAACTACTAGAGGGATCGTGTTTGGAGATATTACCAAGTTTAAAGGAGAAGTCGTTCGACGGCATTATCACATCGCCACCGTATTGTAATCGCTATGATTACACAAGGACCTATGCTCTTGAACTCGCTATGATGGGCATTGGCGAATACGGAATCCGCGCCCTCCGCCAAGCTATGCTAAGCTGTACCGTAGAAAATCGCGAAAAGGAGGATCTCAACAAGCTAATTGATCGAGGGCTTTTGGAACGCACGGTAAAAGCCTTCGAATCACAAAACTTAATTAGGCTTATACTCAGCTACTTAGACCAATGCCGGGAAGAAGGCTCATTGAATAATAATGGCGTGCCGAGAATGGTTCGTAACTACTTTAAAGAACTAACAATAGTCATCTTTGAATGCTTTAGATTGTTAAAACCAGGCGCACGTTTCGTTATGGTGAATGACAATGTACGTTATCAGGGCGTAACTGTCCCTGTTGATCTAATTTTATCTGAAATCGCTCAACACGCAGGCTTTGATGTCGAGGTGATTTGGGTCTTACCTACAGGGAAAGGTAATAGCAGCCAACAGATGAAAGAACATGGCCGAGAAGAGCTGCGAAAGTGTGTTTACGTCTGGAGTCGTCAAAAGGAGACCAACCACGAAGCCAAATCAGAAACCTGCTTAGATACATTAAGATTTGCTACATGATTCAACATCCCGGATCGCAATTGAGAGAAAATTTCTTCGGCCATAGAATCTTCAATGGCCGCACCAACGAAGAATAGCTTTGGGTGACTTCTTCGAAATTTTTCCCGTATCCTAGCTAATGCTCCATACGCGGTCTTCCAATGCTCATCAGCACCTGCCGGATCTATCCCACCTTTAACTTCTCCGCAAACAAGGTAATTTGCCTCATCATCGAGCAACAAGGTCACCGATAACTTCTCATCATCTTGACGTAGCAAAATTGCGTCGACGTTCTTACCGATTAATCTTGGTTTCTTATCGAAAAGTAATATGCGGTCAGGCCATGAAATTTGCTGCACTTTACCCTTTCTGGAATAACCTACCCTAGGCTGAATTCCTCCTTCTCGTAATGCTGCTAGAATAGCTTCCGCAAATTTGTCTTTAGCTTCGGCACCTAAAATGTTACGCATGACACCACCAAGTGTATCTCCCCTAGTAAGAAGAAAGCGATATACAATCTCTGTTTGCCAGTCAGAGCCAGCTTTGTTCTCGATTTCTTGTAGCACTTTCAAAAGTGCGCTCTCAAGGTCGGAGGGAGAAAAATAGTTCGTGGCCTTATCCGAAAAACCAGCTGCAGTAATGAGGTCATCGCGTATTTCTTTCATGTTTATTAAATCTTGAGGTTTCTTAACAAACTGTAGTTTGCTTAGAA
Source organism: Dehalococcoidia bacterium (assembly GCA_016783155.1). Taxonomy (GTDB): domain Bacteria; phylum Chloroflexota; class Dehalococcoidia; order GIF9; family UBA5629; genus 9FT-COMBO-48-23. Next base: position 1,354 of record JADHXB010000081.1, on the reverse strand, counting down.
GATACTTTGCACGATCTACGTAAGGATTAACTTCCTTAGTCTTGCGAAGGGCTTGCTGCAGAAAGCCAGACTGGGTAACATCAATAGGGGTAACAAGGTGTTTTGCTGATTTGATATGCCTAAGTTCAGTCAATTTGGATTCCTCCGAACCAAATTATTTAGCTACTAGCCCAAAGTGTTTTGTCCATATTAGCAGATACTAATGTTCGGTTGCTAGTAGAAGGCTAAAAAGTAGCAGAAGTCGAGCTTTATCCAAATCCTACATTCGCACTAGTTTTGCCATTCCACACCCCAGCGAGTAAAATGAGCTGACATGCCCATAAAGGTTTTAGCCCGGCAAGTCATATCCAAGATTGCCGCCGGTGAGGTGGTGGAGAGGCCAGCTTCGGTAGTGAAGGAGCTGCTGGAAAACTCGCTGGACGCTGGCGCTACCCAGATTAGGGTTGAGGCACAGGGCGGTGGCGTAAGCCTTATCAGAATCACCGACAACGGAAGTGGCATTCCGGAAAGCCACGTGGAGCTTGCCTTTCACCGCTATGCCACCAGCAAGATTGACACGCTAACCGACCTGGAAAGAATCTCAACTCTTGGCTTCCGCGGCGAGGCTTTGCCCAGCATTGCAGCTGTAGCTGAGGTGGAAATCATAACCCAGGCAGCCGGTGATATTGCCGGCACCTATCTTCACCTGAGGGGTGGCACCACGGCAAAGAGAGAAAAACGCAGCCGACCCCGAGGCACCACCGTCACCGTGCATCGGCTTTTTCGCCATTTCCCGGCCCGACTGAAATTCCTTAAATCGCCAACTACTGAGAATGGCCACATCGCCAACCTCTTGAGCCAGTATGCACTTGCTTTCCCCGAGGTAAAATTCAACCTATCCGTCGATGGGCGGCTAACCTTGCACACCCCGGGTAACGGCAAACTGCGGGATGTTGTAGCTGAGGTTTATGGACTGGGAGTGGCCCAACAAATGCTGGCGATAGACGGAGCGGCTCTAGTTACCCTGGTGGCTGGCCTAGCAAGCCCGGCTTCATTGGCCCGCTCCAGCCGCGGCTACCTCAGCTTCTTCGTCAACCGCCGTTGGGTGCGCAGCAGCCTGTTGGCTCGAGCCGCCGAAGACGCTTATCAAGGCTTGCTCATGAGCGGCAAGCATCCTATAGTAATCTTGAACGTTTCTCTGCCGCCACAGGAGGTAGATGTTAATGTCCATCCCACGAAAACAGAGGTGAAATTTCGTAATACACAAACTGTCTACTCAGCAGTGGAAAAGTCAGTAAGAAAGGTGCTGCTTAAAGCACCACCGCCCAAAGTCAAGATCGCCACCGCTCCGCCCTCAGCATCACCGAGTCTATGG
>JADHXB010000080.1 GCA_016783155.1 Dehalococcoidia bacterium | reverse complement strand
CAATTGTGTGAACCTGATGACTCTTGTCATTACGGGCCTTTTTCCTTATGTCATTGCGAGCCCTTCGCTTCCTGTCATTCTGACCCTGAATGAAATGAAGGGGAAGAATCTCATCCCGCTCAGGATAAACTCCGCGTGGTAATCCCGCAACCCCACCCCATTGAGATTCTTCGATCGCTCCTCTCCCTCAGAATGACAGGGAAGCGGACCGAGATTGCTTCGTCGCTACCGCTCATTGCAATGACGGTGGGTGACATGGCCTCGCGATGACTAAGGCTACATTTGAAGCAAGCCAAAGAATGTGTTAGATTAGGCGAGCTGTTTTCGTGTCTGGTTAACCTGTCAGAAATTCAGGAGGTGATATAGGAATGAGTCAGAAGCAGTTCCCCAAGCTTTTCGAGCCCGGTCGGATAGGCAGCCTGGAGCTTAAGAACCGACTTGTCATGCCGCCTATGGCGACGAATTATGCCTTGAAAGACGGGTCGGTGACACAGCGGCAAATAGACTACTATGAGGAAAGGGCTAAGGGCGGCGTTGGCCTTGTCATCTTGGGGATTTCCTGCGTGGATTCTCCGGTGGGCAAGGGTGCAGCGAGGCAGATAGCTATCGACGATGACCGGTTTATCCCCGGTCTGAGCAAGTTGGCGGAGGCTATCAGGCGGCATGGAGCTAAGGCGGCGATACAAATTCACCATGCCGGCAGGCAGACCTCGGCGCGGTTGACCGGTCATCAGCCGGTGGCGCCCTCGCCTGTTCCGGTACCAGGGGGCGAGCAGCCCAGAGAGCTGGCGCTTTCGGAAATAGCGACGCTTGTGGACCGCTTCGCTGAGGCGGCTGAGCGGGCTAAGAAAGCCGGCTTCGATGGTGTGGAGATTCATGGTGCTCATGGCTATCTCATCTCGCAGTTCCTGTCTCCTCTATCCAATCGAAGACAGGATGCTTATGGAGGCGATGTAGAGAAGAGAGCTAGATTCCTGCTGGAGGTGGTAGAGGCTATCAGGAAAAGAGTTGGCAGGGATTATCCCTTCTGGTGTCGACTCAGCGCCATGGAGATAGGTGTTGAAGGGGGAATAACTTTGGAGGAGACGCAGGTGGTAGCTCAGCTGGCGGAGAAGGCTGGTGTGGATGCCATCCACGTTTCGGCGCATCCGGTTGCCCCGGCTCGGCGCCCGCCGATGGCGCAGCCACCGTGTGCGTTTGTGCCGCTGGCTGAGGGGATAAAGAAGGTGGTCTCAGTCCCTATTATCGCTGTGGGCCGGATTCCACCTGAACTCGGCGAAGGCGTTCTTCGTGACGGCAAGGCGGACTTTATCTCCATAGGTCGGGCTCTTCTGGCTGACCCTCACCTGCCGCAGAAGGTGGCGATGGGCAGAATGGAAGACATTACCCCCTGTATATGCTGTTTGACCTGCCTTGACAGCATTCGCTGGCGCAGGGAAGGGGTTTGCTGTGTGGTGAACCCGACCCTGGGCAGAGAGCTGGAATATGAGCTGAAGCCGACGGAAAGCCCCAAGAAGGTGGTTGTGGTTGGTGGTGGGCCTGGTGGGATGGAAGCTGCTAGAGTGGCGGCGCTGAGAGGGCATGAGGTGGTACTATTTGATGACGGTGACGAATTGGGTGGTCAATTACTGCTGGCTGCAAAACCGCCGTTCAAAGACACGATAGAGACGTTCAGGCGGTATCTTGTAGGTCAGGTAACCAAATTGGGTGTTGAGCTGCGTCTGCGGCAAAGGTTTACTGCGGACGTGCTTAATGAAGTCAAGCCGGATGTTGTCGTACTGGCTGCAGGTGTCAAGCCGTTTATTCCACAGATACCCGGAATACAAAGCAAGAAGGTTTTCCAGGCGAGTGAAGTTCTTGCTGGCGCTGAGACCGGAGAGCGTGTGGTGGTGATAGGTGGTGAGCTGGTAGGCTGTGAAACGGCGTTGTATTTGATGGAACAGGGCAAGAAGGTCACCATAATGAGGCGAGGTCCGGAGTTAGCTACCAAGGTTCACCAGTTTATCAGGGAACCTTTGCTAGGCAGGCTACAGTTCAAGGGCGTTTCCATACTAACGGGAATTGAGTATGAAGAAATCACCGGGGCCGGGGTTGTTATCAGGACCGGTACAGGAGAGAGAAAAGTAGTCGAGGCGGACACCGTGGTGCTGGCGGCTGGTGCCGTGCCTAATACCGAGCTCTTAGCTGCTTTGCAGGGTAAGGTTGCCCGGGTCTTTTCGGTAGGCGACTGTGCTGAACCGCGCGGGATAAGGGAGGCTGTGGAGGAGGGCTACCGGGCGGGACTCGACATAGGCTAAGAATCCTAGATTCTTCGCTTTGCTCAGAATGACAGTTGCTGCAGGGCTTTAGTCCCGTCCGAGGTTCCTGAGGTATTCGGCGCGGCGGGTCATCGCTGCCAGAGCCCTTACGGCGTTCTCCGGCATGGCGTAGGTGGGTATGCCTCGTCTTGTTGCTAGCTCCATATCCTGCCGCTGGTCAATGGAGTTGCCGGGAATGACGATTATCGGCTTCTTGTTCTGGTCACGTATGCTTTCCAGGCGTGACAGGAACCACTCATCCTTGATGATGTCGTAGCAAATCGTCAGGCAGGAGTCAACTGCCTGAGCCATGATTTCCAGGCAGGTAGCATAAATGAAAGCTGCCTCGTTGAGCGGAGCCCATACCAGGTCTACCGGGTTTTTCGGGCCAGTGTAGGGTGGTATCTTGTCCTTGAGGAATTCACGGAGCTTCTGCTGAACATCTTGGGGAAGAGGTGAGATATTGAGCCCTGCCTTGGCGCAGGCATCAGAGATGGCCACAGCGCCACCGCCGGCCTCTACCAACAGGCCTATCTCGTTCCCAGTCGGCAGATAGGGGCAGCTGAAGGCTACAGCCAGGTCTATGAGCTCTTCCAGGCTCTGGGCAGAGGTTATGCCTTTCTGTCGGCTGGCTGCCTCAAACAAGGCATAATTGCCTGCCAGGGAGCCGGTGTGGGAAGCAGCCACCTTAGCACCCAACTCGGAGCTGCCTCCCTTCCAGACGATAATCGGCTTTCTCGGCGATATCTCTTCGGCGAGCTTCAGAAAGCGGCCGGCTTGCTTTAAGCCCTCGATATAAAAAGCGATTACTTTGGTCTCAGGGTCATTGCCAAAATACTCCAGGAAGTCCTCGATGGTAAGGTCGCTCTGGTTGCCGATGCTTATAATGCCGCTGAAACTAAGCCCCCGCTCGCTGCCCAGGTGTGTCATGTTCTGGCTTGCCCAGCCGCTCTGTCCGACGAAAGCTATGCCACCTGGCTCAATGGGCAATTTGGTATAAGGTAAGATAGTATTGACACTGGCTCGTGGCGAGATTATTCCCATGCAGTTAGGTCCGACTATTCTTGTACCTCCTTGGCGAGCTGCTTCCAGCAACTGCCGTTCCAGCTCCTTGCCCTCTGCCCCCAGTTCACTGAAGCCGACACTATGGACGACGGCGAACCTGACGCCTTTTTTGGCGCATTCAGCCGTTATCTGGGGCACACCCTGGGCGGGTATAGATATTACCGCAAGGTCTATTTCTCCGGGGACATCCAGAACGCTGGCATAGCTCTTGAGGGACATGATTTCGGACTCCTTGCGGTTTATGGGGTAAATTGTCCCCTTGTAGCCGTCCTTAAGCAGTCTTGAGATGAACATTCCGCCTGACTTCAATTCGTCCTGTGAGGCGCCGACTATGGCTATGGAACGAGGTTGGAACAGGTTTTTAAGTTCTGGGGCAATAGTTTTAGGTGTCATCAGCTTACTTTGCCTCGGACGGGTCTAAAGACCTGTCCCTACATCATGTTTCGGCAGCGGTTGAAATTATACGGAAATAGCTTGTTCATGGAAAGACTAGGCAATCAAAGGGTTTATTTGGAGTTCGGCATAAGTCTTGGTGTGGCCAGTGCGGCACGGTCTCTTAATCTGGGCCCCCTCATTAAGCCTGCCGGTTCCAGTTTTGAGAAGGGTGCACTGGTGAATTGGGATTGCCGTTTTGCTCTTTCTCGTGAGGTTTTCAAGAATTGAGGATTATCCTGCAACCTGGCGACTCTCGGGTAGGACTCAGGCATTTGCCCATGTCTTTTAGGGAACAACTGATAACTTATAGTCGTGCTGCGTGCCATGTTCATCTTGTAGCTGTAATGGTCTTCGAAAGTATCTGCCAGGCGGCGCGCACTAGCAGGTCTCTGTCGCCCCTTGGCTTTGGCATAGCTCAGCAGCCCAGCGCCCACGACGGTGGTAAGTGGCTCGGGCATAAAGATTAGGGCTAGAGCTATCGATTGTAACCCTACGTAGTATGCAGGTTTCATGTCAAACTAATTCGGAATATTTAAGCTTATCTGTCCGCTTTTGTCAAATTGCCCTCTGTCATTGCGAGCGCAACGAAGCAATCTCATGCTCATCACCACACCGAGATTGCTTCGGGGCTTACGCCCCTCGCAATGACAAATAGGTATCGTCCTTTTATTTCAGTTTCTTTTGGAGCCAGGCGATTCGGTCTGTAATAGCTTTAACGGCTTCAGTCCGATTAGCGCAACTAGTTAAGTTGTTAGCCAGCTTGTCATCGCCGAAGACGTCACGGGCCCACTTGCTGAAGTCATTCTTGAATGGCGTCACATGATGGCGATAGGAGTCATCAGTCATATGAGCTAAGCACTCAGCCAACTGGTGTAAGTTTTTGGAAACGCAACCATCATGGCAAAAGAAGCTTTTATCTCCGCTTGTGTCGGATAGAATCCTGACAGCATCTTGCTTCGTCCTCACAGCCATTGTTCGTCACCTCCTTTCCCTGATAGGCGAGATTCTTGGCTAATTTCCCTCCGTTATTGCGAGTCTTTTCTCTTATGTCATTGCGAGCCCTTCGCCTCCTGTCATTCTGAGCAAAGCGAAGAATCTCATCCCGCTCAGGATAAACTCCGCGTGGCAATCTCGCAACCCCCATCCCATTGAGATTCTTCGGTCGCTCCACTCCCTCAGAATGACAGAGAAAAGTACTGGGATTGCTTCGTCGCTATGCTCTTCGCAATGACGATAATGCTCTCATTGCTGCTTCTTGACCATAGAGCTGCTTTCCAGCTATAATAAGATGATTGTCAAGTAATGAAATTTAATAGATGAAATTGTGTTCAGCACAAAGCTGATGCATTAGCAATCTAATTTAAGCTAGCACAATATCTCTATTTTTGTCAAAGGCTGGCAGGAAAGCGGTCAAATGGCAAAGTGGACTTTTATCACCAATCAGGGTCTGGTTCTGGGCTATATTGCTCGCAATCCCAGAAGCACAGCCCGGGTGATTGCTCAAGCGGCGGGCATAACGGAGAGGACGACACATAAAATCATAGCTGAGCTGGAAGAGGCTGGCTATATTTCTCGAAAAAGAGTGGGCAGGAAGAATCAATATCAGATTAATCTTAATCTGCCCTTGCGCCATCCCAGCTATGACGAGGTGATGGTGGGGGAGTTACTTCAAGTATTGGCACGGAAAAAGGTTGACCCCGCCAAAGAGCAAATGAAACTGCCTATAAGCATCCCCTGACCGCAACTGCGCATACGAAGGCTATGGAATCTCTGATTGAGCGGGCTGCCAGAGACCTATTGAAAAGCAATTACGCCATTGCCTTGACCGGCGCTGGCATGTCAACCGAATCTGGGATACCGGATTTCCGCGGTCCAAATGGTATCTGGACCAAGGACCCCGAAGCGGAAAAAAGGGCTTATCAGACATATCACAAGTTCCTCAGAAACCCTAAAGAATATTGGGAAGATATGCTGAGCGGGCGGTCTCTGCTTGGCGACCTTGAGAATTTCAAGCCGAATCCTGGTCATTATGCTCTTACCGAGCTGGAGGGAATGGGCATTCTGATGTCGGTGCTCACCCAGAACATTGACGGACTGCATGAGAAGTCAGGCAACAAGCGAGTTCTTGAGTATCACGGCAGCGTTTTTAAACTGAGATGTCCCTCTTGTGGCTTAAGATTTAAGCGTGACGAATATGACCTGAAAAGACTGGCGCTGGAGGAACAATTGCCGCCGCGATGTACCAAATGCGGCAGCCCGATAAAGGGTGATGTCGTTCACTTCAATGAGCCGATACCTTCAGACGTTGCCCACGAAAGTCTCGAGGAAGCCTGGAAATGTGACTTGATGCTGGTCTGTGGCACTTCGGCGGTTGTCTATCCTTTTGCTCAGTTGCCTCGGATAGCCCGGCAGCGGCAGGTTGAGCAAGAACGAAACATGGAGTCTGGCCCCTCTTTCGTGAACAGCGAGGCGGCTGCAACGATAATCGAAGTCAATGCCGAGCCTACTCCGCTGACAGCCGAGGGGATTTCCGACTATCTATTTCAGGGGCGCACCGCGGAGGTCCTGCCCAAAATTGTTGAGGCTGTGAAAGAACTGTCC
>JADHXB010000012.1 GCA_016783155.1 Dehalococcoidia bacterium | reverse complement strand
ATCTGAATTATGCCTTCTCTTGCCAAATTTAGGTCATCTGGGAGAAGAGAAATAAGCACGTTTGTCCGCTGGATATCTTCATTTATCGGACACTTGATCTGACATGGCGGCAAACACTGCCTTACTGCCATCTCCGTATGTGCGACCCCAGTGGCTTCGGTCTTCCACATTTCAAACCTCCTTACTCTATACTGAACTCCCAAAAGTAAAATATCAGCGAATAGATCGACTACAATATATCAGGAGAATCTCTAAGCACATAATCGCCGATATTACACCTCTGTTGCTGAAAAGACACCCGTTGCTATTAAAATAACCAAGCAATTATACCCATTATCATTCAAACAGACAAGCCACTGCACCTATTTTTATTCAAAATAATTAAAATTACACCTGCTGCTATTCAAAGAAGCAAACTAGATTGCTGTTGGAGGCAAGTCACAAACTAGGCAGCCATATGTATCAGAAAGCCCAAAGCCCACGTGGCGGCCTGGAAATAATACGGTAAACAGAACGTATGCCACCAATATGCTGGACTAGTACAGCCTCTTTGCAGCCAATGAGGGACAAATGATATAATTCGTCGGTTATGCAAGCTATTCTTTTCAATCAAATGCCTGATATTCCCAGAGAAACTAAAGTTCCTCAAAAATAGGTACAAAAAACGATGCGATAAGCTTCGGTATACTGCTAGACTCACCACTGGTGCAAACTAGCCATGCTTTAGGAGGTAACCTTGAAGCAAGCAAGAAAAGCTACAGCAACAAAGGGAAAAACAAATAAGGCAATAGACAGTAAAACCTTACAGCAAATCAAGAAAATAATTGAAGCTACTGATGGGCAAGCAGGAGCCCCAATCCGCGTATTACAACAGGTTCAGGAGCTTATCGGCTATCTACCACATGAAGTCCTGGAAGCAATATCCAGGGAAATGAGAATCCCCCTGAGCGAACTGTACGGTATAACGAGCTTCTACTCCTTTTTCTCCATGGTACCGAAAGGCAAGTATGTGATTCAGGTCTGCTTAGGCACCAGTTGCTATGTTAAGGGCGGTCAGAAGATTCTCGATACTATAAACAAAGATTTTGGTCTTGAGTCTGGTGGGACTACACCAGATGGCAAATTCTCCCTGCAGACAGTAAGATGCATCGGCTGTTGCGGATTATCTCCGGTAATGGCAATCAGAGAGGATGTTCACAGAAAGGTGAAACCCAGCCAGCTAAAGGACATCCTGAGTTCATATCGATAGGAGAGAATCATGAAACGACTTGCGTCGGTAGAAGAACTTACGAAGCTTAGAGACAAAATCCGCGAGAAGCTGTCGAAGCAAGGAAAGAAAATCCAAGTCAAGGTTCACCTGGGAACATGCGGCATATCTTCGGGAGCAAACAAGACACTTGAATCTTTTCAGCGGGGAATAGAAAGCCGCAAACTATCGGATGTCACTGTGCTAAACGCAGCATGCATCGGTTTATGTGATCGAGAGCCAGTAGTCACAGCCGTCCATCCCACAAAAGGCAAGACTACTTATTACGACCTCACCGAGGATAAAGTCACACAGATTATTGAGCAGCATCTTGTCCAAGATAAGGTGGTGGAGGAATGGAAACTTGATCCTGAGGACCCATTGCTCAAGCTGCAAGAGATACGGATAATGCATAATCAAGACCTCGACCCGATGAACATAGAGGAATACATCGCCAGAGATGGTTATCAAGCCCTGGCTAAAGCCCTAATCAAAATGAAGCCAGCAGAAGTTATCGAAGAGGTCGGACAAGCTGCCTTAAGAGGACGAGGTGGGGCCGGTTTCCCAACATCCACAAAGTGGTCTTTCGTTCGAAGCGCTCCAGGCAATGAAAAATACGTTGTTTGCAACGGTGATGAAGGAGACCCGGGTGCCTATATGAACCGCGCCGTTCTCGAAGGTAACCCCCACTCAATCATTGAGGGTATGGCAATAGGAGCCTATGCCATAGGCAATGTGCGCCAAGGCTATGCGTATGTCCGTGCTGAATATCCTCTTGCTATCGAGACTTTGAATCAAGCTATAACCCAGGCTCGAGAATACGGTCTTCTGGGGAAAAACATCCTCGGTACCAGCTTTGAGTTCGACCTTGATATATTCCCGGGTGCCGGTGCCTTTGTCTGCGGCGAGGAAACAGCCTTATTAATTTCAATCGAAGGGAAACGAGGAAATCCACGCCAACGGCCTCCATTCCCAGCCAACAAAGGACTTTTCGGCAAACCGACTACGCTAAACAACGTGGAGACATGGTCAAATATACCCCAGATAATCTGGAAAGGTGCTGAGTGGTTCGGAAGCGTCGGCACCGAAAGAAGCAGGGGCACAAAGACATTATGTTTGGTAGGGAAGGTAAACAACACGGGGCTTGTTGAAGTTCCGTTGGGCACTAGCCTGGGCAAGATTGTGTTTGACATCGGCGGTGGCATACCTGACGGCAAAAAGTTCAAAGCAGTGCAGATAGGTGGACCATCCGGCGGTGTTATCCCGATCGAGCACTTGAACACTCCCGTCGACTATGAAGCCGTCACTGCTTTAGGAGCTATCATGGGGTCAGGCGGGCTTGTGGTAATGGATGAGGATAACTGCATGGTCGATGTCGCCAAGTTCTTCCTCCAATTCACCAGAGACGAGTCTTGCGGTAAATGCACTCCTTGCCGTGCTGGCATACCGAAGATGCTTGAACTTCTGACTAAAATCACAGATGGCAAAGGCACCATGGAAGAACTCGCCATATTAGAGGAACTGGCTGAGATGGTTGGTTCTGCTTCTATCTGTGGTCTGGGACAAACGGCACCTAATCCGGTACTCACCACACTGCGCCACTTCAGAGAAGAATATGAGGCACACATTATAGATAAGAAGTGTCCGGCAGTGGTCTGCCAAACTCTATTTAAGGCACCGTGTCAGCACACTTGTCCTGTCGGTCTCGACGTCCCAGGATATGTTACTCTAATAAAGGCAGGCAAATTCGAGGAAGCCTATAACCTCATAATGCAACGGCTTCCGTTCCCACTAAGTGTCGGTCGGGTATGTCACCATCCCTGTGAAGGCAAATGTCGACGAGGTCAAATTGACGAACCAATTGCAATCAGGCACCTCAAAAGAGCTGCTGCTGACTACGCCTTCGAGCACGGACTCGAACACATCCCTCAAATAAAAGAGAGAAGGAAAGAGAAGGTAGCGATTGTCGGCGCAGGGCCGGCAGGGCTTTCAGCAGCCTGGGATCTTGCCCGAGAAGGCTACCAGGTTACCGTATTTGAAGCTCTACCTGTGGCTGGCGGTATGCTTGCAGTAGGCATACCTGGATATCGTCTCCCCAAGGATATGCTCAATAAAGAGATCGAAACAGTCAAAAAGCTTGGGGTTGATATAAAGCTTAACACGCCTATCGACGACATAGAATCATTGCTGAAAGATGGCTATCAAGCGGTATTTATCGCTACTGGTGCCCATAAAGGTGACAAGATGGGAATCCCAGGTGAAGACCTAGATGGAGTCTTCGATGCCATTGATTTCTTGAGAGAAGCCAGCTTGGGCAAGCAGGTGAAGATAGGCGAACAGGTAGCAGTTGTCGGTGGTGGTAACTCAGCCATTGATGCAGCCAGGGTAGCCTTGAGAAAGGGGGCTAAGGAGGTGCGCATTCTCTATCGACGAGAAAAGAGAGACATGCCAGCAATAGTCGAAGAGATTGAAGCTGCCGAAGCAGAAGGTATCCATATTCACTGCTTAACGGCACCGGTAAAAGTTTTGAGCAAGGACAACAAAGTTGCAGGAGTCGAGTGTGTCCGTATGGAACTGAAGGAGTTTGACAAGAGTGGCAGAAAGACTCCTTCCCCAATCAACGGGTCTGAATACACTATGAATATCGATACACTCATCAAGGCTACAGGTCAGAGACCTGATACATCGTTCTTAAAAGGAGACGGTATTGGCATAGCGAAGAGAGGGACAATAGTAGCCGACCCAAGAACCCTCGCCACCGGTCGCAAAGGAATTTTCGCAGGTGGAGATGCGTTGACAGGTGCAGCCACAGTAATCGAAGCAATAGCCGCAGGACAAAGAGCAGCCTGCTCGATAAAACGATATCTCCGTGGGGAAGAACTCTCGCCCTTAGTCGAACGCAATGGGTACGAGCCCATAGCCATTCCCTCTGTGCTACCCAGTGAGGAGGAACTCAAGGAACAGCCCAGGATAAAGATTGCTGAGATAACCACTGCTGATAAGAAGGCCTCATTTAAAGAGGCCGTCTTACCCTACAGCACAAAGGAGGCTAGGCAAGAAGCCAGCCGATGTCTAAGATGCGACCTTGAAGTAGGAGAATAGACATGAAAGAGATAACTCTAACGATCAATGGTGAGCAGTTTAAAGGCAAGGAGGGTGACACTGTTCTAGATGTCTGTGAGGCTAACAATATATATGTGCCAACTCTCTGCCATTTAAAGGGGCTGACTGATGTCGGTGCTTGTCGCCTTTGTGTGGTTGAAATCGAAAGAGAGAGACGACCTGTACCCGCCTGTACCTATCCAGCACGGGATGGGTTGGTAATACAGACGCATAACGAAAAGCTGGAAAAGTACCGCCGCCTAATTCTCGAACTTCTATTCACCGAACGCAACCATCTGTGCGCTCAGTGCGTAGCTAGTGGCGATTGTGAACTGCAAAGCCTTGCCTATAAGTACCAGATGGACAATGCCCGTTATCCGTATTCCTGGCCTGCCTTACCAGTAGACCCAGTAAACGATTACCTGGTTATTGACCACAATCGCTGCATCCTGTGCGGCAGATGCATCAGGACATGTGATGAAATTGTCGGTGTCCATACGCTGGATTTCGGCTACCGCGGCTGGAAGGACATGGTAGTCGCTGACCTTAATCAATCCCTGGGTCAATCGTCCTGCATTTCCTGCGGAGCTTGTTTCCAAGCCTGCCCCACTGGGGCCATCTTCTCCAAAAGCAGCGCCTACAAAGGTAGACCTGAAGAATGCCAAAAGGTAAGCAGCATATGTCCTATATGTGGGGTTGGTTGTAAAATTGAGGCACTCGTCAAGGATAACAGGCTTGTTAGAATCGATAGCCCCGATCTCACCGACAATCGCGGAATACTCTGTCACAAAGGGCGCTTTGTCCCCTTGGACAGGAAATACGAACGGGTCAATACAGCACTGGTTCGAAATGGTCGCGGTAAGCTTGAATCTCGCCCCTTAAGTGAAGCTATAAACATAGCAGCCAAGAAGCTTGCCGAACTGAAAGCACGATACGGCAATAACAGTATAGCTGGCATAGCATCAAGCCAAGCTAGCAACGAGTCCCTTAAAGCTTTCAAGGAATTCATCGCCGGGGCTATCGGTAGTAAGTTAATCGATACCCTCGACGGCGATATCTACAGAACCATCATCCAAGGCATCAACGCCTATCAAGAGAAAGCAGGTCTGGATACCGAGACCTCACTAGAGGAGATACTTAAGGCCGACTGCATACTCGTAGCCGGTGCCAATCCTCTTGAAAGCCACCCCGTAGTTGGTGTTTATATCGCCCGAGCGGCAAGGCAGAACAAGGCAAAGCTTATCGTCATTGACCCGACGCAAAACTCCTTCGCTTATCACACAACCCTATGGTTGAAGCCAAAAGAAGGCAAAGAGGCATTAGCTCTAAGCGTCCTGACCAAAGCTATCCTTGATAAAGGCTCTAAGAAAGGCTCTGCCCAGGCGAAGAAAATAGCCTCTTCTCTTAAGGACATTAATGTAAAGCAAGGTAGTGAACAAGTTGGGATTGGCGTTGATGCCCTTCTTGAGGCTGCTGAGATACTCGGTAAAGCTCGGTACAGCATTATCATCTACGGCGAAGGTATTCTGCAACACAAGAGTCCTGGACTGATAACATCTCTCCTAAATTTGGCAGCCATCGCTAGGAGCCAAAGCACAGGAAAACCACGAATCATATCTCTGAAACCCAAGGGGAATAGCCGTGGAGCTTGGGATATGGGAGTAGCCAATCCATCACAATCTATTATGAAAAACTTAACTGGAAACGGCGTAAAAGCCCTATATATACTCCTGGCTGATGACTATGTTGACACATCAGAATTGCCAAACCTTCGCAAAGGGATGGAGTTCGTAGTCGTTCAGTCCAGCTATCTCTCATCTTCAACATCAAAAGCCAACGTCGTGTTGCCATCGCCAATCTGGGCTGAAGTAGGCGGAAAATACAATACACTTGACGGTGTAGTCAAATCAACCTCGCGCCTCATCAAGTCACCTGATGGCATCAAGACAGATTCAGAGATATTTCGGGAAATCTCAAAACATATGAAGAAATAGTAATCGAAGATAAGGAGTTGAGCACATGGCAAAGGTCAAAGTCGCTACGGTTTGGTTAGAAGGTTGTTCTGGTTGCCATATGTCATTCCTGGATATTGATGAGGCAATAATTGATTTAGCCAAAGTCATTGAATTCGCCAGAAGCCCTATAACCGATATAAAGGAATTCGTGCCGGTGGACGTCGGCATTGTGGAAGGTTCTGTCGGCAACACTGAGGAGGAGGAGGTGCTCAAGGAACTCAGAGCCCATTGCAAGATTCTTATGGCTTGGGGTGATTGTGCTTGTTTCGGTGGCATATGCGCCATGCGCAGCACTTTTGACAAGGAAGAGGTTCTCAGACGTGGCTATATCGAGACCGAAAGTACCTACAAAGGCAAAATACCTTGCCCGCCAGGTGTCCCTGCACTCCTTGACCAAGTGAAACCAGCTAATCATGTGGTTAAGGTGGACTGCTATGTTCCAGGTTGTCCCCCAGAATCCAAAGCTATCCTGTATGCCTTAAACGAGCTCCTAGCAGGCAGAATACCTGTTCTGCCCAGCGATATGATGCGCTTCGATTAAAAAGAGGTGAAGACATGGTTTCTGAAGTCAAAAGGACAATAGAGATAAATCCAGTTAGCCGAATTGAAGGACACGGCAAGGTGACCATCCAGTTGGATGAAGCAGGTAATGTTGTTGATGCCAAATTCCACATAACACAGTTTAGAGGCTTCGAAAAGTTCTGCGAGGGTAGAGTTTTCTGGGAGATGCCAGTAATCACGCCAAGAATCTGCGGTATCTGTCCGGTAAGCCACCATCTAGCCTCAGCTAAAGCCTGCGATGCCATTTTAGGAGTGGAGCTAACTCGCCCGGCTAAATTGCTGCGCGAGCTGATGCACATGGGGCAAACCATTCAATCCCATGCTCTCCATTTCTTTCATCTGGCCAGCCCAGATTTACTTCTCGGCATGGATGCCGACCCGGCAAAGAGAAATGTAATCGGTTTGATTGCTGAAAATCCAGAGCTTGCCACAAAAGGGGTAAAACTTCGCAGCTTCGGGCAGACAATCATCCAAAGCCTGGGCGGCAAAAAGATTCACCCCATCGGCGCCGTGCCTGGTGGAATGAATACAGCTCTATCCGCCACCGACCGAGACCACTTTCTAAAACAGATAGATTGGGCCATTGCCGATACCCAGATTGCCATAGACATAATTAAGAGCTATTACGACAAAGACAAGGACTTTGTGTGTACCTGCGCCAGTTTCCCAACAGGCTATCTCGGACTGGTAGATGAAAACAACAATCTCGAGCTCTACGATGGCAAATTGAGGCTGCTCGACTCAAAGGGCAAAGTGCTTGAAGACCAGTTCGAACCTTCCAATTATCTTGATATCATCAGGGAACACGTGGAAGACTGGTCTTACCTAAAGTTCCCGTTCTACAAGAAGATGGGCTATCCCAAAGGTATTTACAGAACAGGACCACTCGGCCGACTTAACGTTAGCGACGGAATATCCACTCGCCTAGCCAACGCTGAACTCAAGAACTTCAAGAAACTGGGCAATAATGGCATAGTAGAAGGCTCATTGTATTATCATTATGCACGCCTTATAGAGTTACTCTACGCAATTGAACGAACCAAACAACTTCTAGAGGACGGGGATATATGCTCCACTGACCTGATAGTTACTTCAAATAAATACAATGAGCAGGGCGTTGGTGTCATCGAAGCCCCAAGGGGCACTTTATTCCATCACTACTGGGCAGACGATACTGGCAAAATCATCAAAGTGAACCTCATCGTAGCGACAGGCAATAATAATGCCGCCATGAACAAGGCAGTATACTCAGTAGCTAAAGAATACATAAAGAATAATAAAATCACCGAAGGAATTCTTAATCGAGTCGAGGTCGCCATTCGTTGCTATGACCCTTGTCTTTCCTGTTCAACTCACGCTTTAGGTCAAATGCCACTAGCTATTCATATACTGTCCGCTGATGGTGAAATAATAAGAGAAATATCAAGTTAGTCCCACTTTCATTCAATCCATAAATGAGGTTTGCCTTGAGCAGCGGCCGATTGAACAAGACACAATAGTGAAGGCAAACTCCACCACCAAAAACCAGCGAAAAGACAGGATTGCTCGCATCAACCTCTGAATCAAGCAAGTAAACCGGGCACCGTTAATTTGACAAAAGCACAGACTTTTTTTATAATCATTATTGACATATGTTCATAATTCACATTTGAAGTGGTTAAATTAAAATGGCTAGACCGGTAAAGCTACGTTGTATTGCCCAACTGCCTAACGCCGCCCTGTTCAAGCCGGCTGGAATTCCTGCGAATGCTTTGCAGGGAGTCAAGCTTTCGGTGGAAGAAGCAGAAGCTATACGCTTGAAAGACCTGGAAGAGCTAGACCAGGAAGAATGTGCCAAGAGAATGCGCGTTTCACGCCCAACTTTTCACCGCATACTTGAATCAGGACGAAAAAAACTGGCTGACGCCTTGATTAACGGTAAGGCAATTCAGATAGAAGGAGGAAACTTCAGCCTGCCCCAAAGCCGTTTCAGATGCAACAACGATGGCCACGAATGGAATGTGCCCTTCGAAGTTCTGGCGAGCAAGGCACCACTATCATGCCCGGTGTGCTTTAGTCCAAACACCCAACCAACACCCTTACCTCAGTTTGGTTTTGGCTGGAGACAGGGCAGAAGATGCCGCCGTGGTAAATGGTGACTGAAATACAAGAAAGGAGGTGATGAAATATGCCATACGGAAGAGGTTGGTTTAGCTGGGGAGGTGGCCGCGGTAGAGGCCTTGGTAGAGGCAATCCTTACCCATTCTGTCGCTTCTACCCCTGGCTACCAAGACGGTGGCGGGCAACACCTTATGCCAGCCAGTATGCGGCAACAATTCCTTACCATTCAGGATATGGTTACCCATCCTACGGCATGGGCCACCTGCCACCATACGGATATACCGGCTATGGAATGGCATATCCAGGCATAGCTACGCCACTTGGTGGCATGATTCCAAGATAAACAGACCAATGAAAATATGAAAGGAGGTAACATTTATGCCCAACGGATTTGGATTCGGTTTCCGAGGCAGCTCACCACCCTGGCCCTATATCGGTCGCGGAAGAGGTGGCTTACCCAGGTGCTGGCACCCCGGTTTATGGAACGCTCCTGCTTACTTACAAACCCCATACCCCGGATATGGCGCTCCCTGGGGCATGCCTTCCGCTCCCCAGATGACCAGAGAGCAGGAACTTGATTTGCTCAAAAGCGAGGCTGAAGCGATAAAAAGCCAGCTTGAGCAAATCGATGCCAGGATGCACGAGCTTGAATCAGAGGAGAAATAACTTTAATGCCTGCGACTAAGAAGGTTAACGAACAATCATCGATTCTCAGCCAACAAATCAATGGAGGTGTCTTATGAAAGTTGCGATATCGGCGACAGGTCCTAACATTGATGCTGATGTAGACCCACGTTTTGGTAGATGTCAGTACTTCATTATTGCCGACCCTGAAACAATGGCCTTTGAAGCTATGGAAAACTCCAGCGCCATGACAGCAAGTGGAGCCGGAATCTCTGCTGCCCAGACGGTTGCCAGCAAAGGTGTACAAGCAGTTCTTACAGGCAACTGTGGCCCGAACGCTTACCAGACACTATCGGCAGCCGGGGTTCAAGTAATCACCGAAGTCTCGGGGAAAATCCGGGATGTTATTGAAGGCTACAAGAGTGGACGATTCAAGGCAACTTCTCAACCTAACGCGCCTTCACACTTCGGCATGGGTGGTATGGGCAAAGGCATGGGTATGGGGAGAGGTATGGGGGCTGGCATGATGCCCATGTCTGGCCCGGCACTTCAACCCCAGAACGCACAACAGGAACTTGAAGCCATGAAGGCACAATCTAAGATGATGGAGCAGCAACTAGCTGATATACAGCGGCGTATTAAGAATCTGGAGGAAAAGAGCAAATAGGTTGTGCCATGCCAAGATATGAGTATCAGCGCCCCAATTACGAGGAAAAACTCGCTGTCTGTCAATCCATCAAAGAAGATAACTCCAGGTTGAAACGTCCCAGATGCTGTAAAAGCAAGCTACTGAAAAATCTTTAAGGAGGTATGACTATGCCTTGGGGAGATGGTACTGGTCCTCCATGGGGGAGCGGCCAAGGAACTGGCAGAGGTATGGGCAAAGGTATGGGCAGGGGTAGAATGGGTGGGACACGTCCCGGAGCTGGGCCAGCCGGGAATTGCGTCTGTCCCAACTGTGGTACCGCAGTCCCACATCAAGCAGGAACGCCCTGCTACAATCTAAGCTGCCCTAAATGCAGCACAAAAATGGCAAGAGAGTGATAATATCCATTGCCAGCGGTAAAGGCGGCACCGGTAAAACACTGGTAGCTACCAGTTTAGCTTTGTCTTTGGCAGGCAAAGAAAGAGTTCAGCTCCTGGATTGTGATGTTGAGGAGCCTAATGCTCACATTTTTGTCAAAGCCGTCTTGAATCACAAAGAGTCAGTCTTTATCCCGATTCCAAAAGTTGACGAGAATAAGTGCACCTATTGTGGCAAGTGTGCTGAGGTCTGTATCTATAATGCCGTCGCCGTTTTTAAGAACAAGGTGCTTGTCTTTCCCGAACTGTGTCACGGCTGCGGAGCTTGCAGCTACCTTTGTCCTGAGAGCGCTATTTCTGAAGAATACAGAGAGGTAGGCATTGTAGAAACAGGAAATTCAAAGGGTATGGATTTCGTGCATGGTAAGCTTAACATCGGCGAAGCTATGCCAACGCCAGTCATCCGTAAAGTGAAAAGTTACATTAATAGTGAAATGACAGCTATCGTAGATATTTCCCCGGGGACTTCCTGCCCAGTAGTCGAAGCAGTCAAGCAGAGCGACTTTTGCCTCCTGGTAACAGAACCAACACCTTTCGGGCTCAATGACCTCATCCTGGCAGTAGAGATGGTGAAAAAGCTGGGAATCCCACACGGTGTGGTAATAAACCGCGCTGGAGTAGGCGATACAAAGTTAGATGAGTACTGCCGCAAAGAGAATATCCCTATCTTGCTTACCATTCCACTGGATTCCAGGATTGCCATCCTCTATTCGAGAGGAATAACTTTAGTCGAGGGTATGTCACAGTGGAAAAATAATTTTCTAAGAGCTTTGGTGAAAATTAGGGAGATAGCACATGAAAGAGCTTGTAGTACTTAGCGGCAAAGGAGGCACAGGGAAAACAAGCATCGTTGGTTCCTTCGCTGCTCTGGCAAAAAGCAAAGTGCTGGTTGACTGCGATGTCGATGCCGCTGACCTACATTTGATTCTCAAACCTACTGAGCAGCAAAAAGAGGAGTTCTGGAGCGGACAGGTGGCATTTGTTGACCGGGAAGCGTGCACTGAATGCGGGCTCTGTCAGGAAGTATGCCGCTTCAAAGCAATTAACGATTTTACAATCGACCCAGTTTCCTGCGAGGGCTGTGGCTTCTGCTATCATATTTGCCCTGTTCAGGCCATTACTATGAAAGAACAGATGGCTGGACACTGGTTTATCTCTAAAACGCGCTATGGCCCTCTGGTTCATGCCAGGCTGGGCATCGCTCAAGAGAATTCTGGCAAGCTGATAGCAATGGTTAGGCAAAAAGCCAAGGAAATTGCACAAGAACAAAAACTAGACTATACTATCGCAGACGGTCCGCCGGGAATAGGCTGCCCTGTTATCTCTTCGCTTTCCGGAGCTAACCTGGCTCTTCTGGTTACTGAGCCAACATTATCTGGAATGCATGACCTTGAGCGGATAATAAGTGTGTGCCGCCATTTCGGTGTCCCTCCCTTAGTCTGTATAAACAAAAATGACCTGAACGAAGAGAATAGTCGCCAGATAGAAAGCTACTGTTTAAACCAAGGAATAGAGGTGATTTCAAAGATTCCCTTTGACAATGCGGTCACCGAGGCCATAGTCCACGCATTGCCGGTAGTAGAGTATTCCCAAAACCGTGTCACCAATGAGATAGAGAAAATGTGGCAGAATATTGTGGCAAGCCTGAAAGGAGATAAGTATGCCCATTTATGACTATAGATGCCTTAAGTGCGGCGGGGTATCCGAGATACTAGTCCGCAGTTCGCACACAGGTGAAATCAAATGCCCTCTATGTGGCAGTCAGGACCTGGAGAGAATGGTTGCAGCCTCCTATATAGTGCGACATGAGAGTAGAGTTCCCGGTACTACCTGCTGTGGTCAAAGCGAACGCTGTGAGCAACCGCCCTGTTCTACAGGTGCCACCTGCCACAGGAGATAAAAACATGGATAAAATAGAGCTTAAACCGAGATATTCCACTGTTGAGATACCAGGCAAATGCTTAAAGTGCCTATTAGCTGGCTATAGAAGAGTAATACTAAAAGGAGGATGAATATGAGATATGCAGTTCCAGTAACTGACGGCAGACTTGCCGCACATTTCGGCCATTGCCAGCAGTTTGCCATATTCGATGCCGATGAGGCTAATAAGACAATCCAGAAGAAAGAGATTATCGCTTCCCCAGGCCATGAGCCTGGCTTGCTCCCGACGTGGCTGGCAGAACATGGGGTCTCGGCCGTGATAGCTGGCGGCATGGGTTTAAGAGCTCAAAGCCTCTTTGGAGAAAACCATATCCGCGTCATCACTGGCACCATGGAAAGTGACCCGGAAAAGGCAGTTCTGCACTATTTGAATGGCACACTGGCTACAGGCGACAATATATGTGACCACTAAAACAAAGATTGCAGGTGAAATTCATGCCAACCAAAGAGAAAATAGAACAAAGCCTGGAAGAAGTATTGGTTCCAGGTGTTATGCGGAACTTGGTAAAGCTAAACTTGATCCGTGAAATCGTTATTTCTGACCAAAAAGTCGACATTACTCTCGCCTCCGCAGCCCTGAACCCAAGTGCCCAAGACTGGCTAAAGGCCAAAGTCAGCGATACTATCGGGCAATTGCCAGGGGTGAACCAAGCAAATGTCAATTTCGTACAGGCCACGCCTAAAGAAATTAATGCTGTCGACTATGTCATAGCCGTAATGAGCGGCAAAGGCGGCGTAGGCAAATCTCTGGTTGCAGCGCTTCTAGGCATTGCCCTCGCCCACCAGGGAAAAGAGGTCGGTATCCTTGATGCTGACGTTACCGGCCCCAGCATCCCCAAGATATTTGGACTGAGCAGCGTTCGGCCCAGCGCCAGTGAAACAGGTATCTTGCCGGTTTTATCAAAACTTGGCATCAGTATTATGTCAATAAATCTCCTCCTGGAACACGAGGATGATGCTGTCATCTGGCGTGGACCTATCATAAGCAAAGTCATTCAACAATTCTGGGAAGACGTGCTCTGGGGCAAGCTCGATTATCTTATAGTCGATCTCCCACCAGGCACCGCCGATGCTCCACTGACTGTGATGCAGACCCTGCCAGTATCCGGAGCAGTCATAGTCCTCAGCCCTCAGGAGCTGGCAGCAATGGTAGTAAGGAAGGCAGTACGGATGGCTAAGCAAATGAATGTCCCCATCCTGGGAGTTGTGGAGAACATGAGCTATCTCACACTTCCTGATAGCGGAAAAAGACTGGAGTTATTTGGCAAGAGCAAAGGTAAAGAAATGGCAGAAACCGCCGGGGCTCCCCTTTTAGCCCAAATACCCATCGACCCTAAACTGGCTCAGCTTTGCGACGAAGGTAAAATCGAGCGCTATAGTTCAGAGGTATTCGATAGCCTCAGCCAGAATTTTATCAAGGTGCTACCGCTTAAGGCAAAAACATAGGAATGCGTAAGAAGAGTTACTTTATTTGTCACCCTGGGCGACAGCGAAGGGTCTCTAGATTCTTCGCGGAGTTTACCCTGAGCGAGATTCTTCGGTCGCTTCGCTCCCTCAGAATGACAAGTAGTGAAGGGTTCATAATGACAGGAAGCGAGAGGCTCAGAATGACAGGTTAATTACCGAATAATCTTTGTTTAAGAGACGAATAATGACTGATGAATTTGATGGGTTAGAAAAACAAATAATGGCAGCGATGAGGAAAGTATATACCGAAACGGTTATTGACCACGCTATGAATCCCAAAAATGCGGATAGAATTGCTCATGCTGACGGCTTTGGTCGCATTACCGGACCTTGCGGGGATACTATGGAGATATGGCTTAAGGTAAATAACGGCACGATAGTAGGTGCCACTTTCTCCACAGATGGCTGCAGCACTACCGTCGCCTGTGGTAGCATGGCCACAGAGATAATTAAGGGTGAGGATGTGGCGCAGGCGTTGGCCATCAGTCCAAGTGATGTCCTGGAAGCTTTGGGCGGGCTACCTGAGGACAACCATCACTGCGCACTGTTGGCAGCAAACACAGTCAAAGCGGCAGTCAAGGATTACATAGCCATTAGAAAGGAGCCATGGAAAAAGGCCTACAGGAAATGCTGAAATCTAAAGTTTCCACCTTAGCTTCCATGGCAATTTTAATTAAATGCCTCCCATAGTATCAATTGTAGGCGAATCGAAATCAGGCAAGACCACCCTTATAGAAGCGCTGATTTCAGAATTGAAGTCGAGGGGTCACCGCATAGCCACCATAAAGCACTCCGTACACAGGTTGAATTTCGATAAACCAGACAAGGATAGCTGGCGCCACATTCAAGCTGGCAGCAATGCCACAGCTATCGTTTCGCCAGACCAGGTCGTGCTAATCAAGCCTGTTACCCAGGAGCCTGATCTAAACGAGATAGCACGCCTCTTCAGTGAAGATTATGATATCATCCTTGCCGAAGGTTTTAAGCAGAGCAACACACCTAAGCTAGAGGTTCATCGTAAGGCAGCCGGTCCACCCCTCAGCCGAATTAACAACCTCATGGCTATAGCCACTGACGAACCGCTGGAAACCACGACCAGACAGTTTCCCTTGCACGACATCAAAAGCATAGCCGACTTCTTGGAAAACAGCTTCATAAAGCCCAAATAACATAATAAGGAAGTGTTAGCTGGATTTTAAAAGAGGAGCAACAAGCTGCTTAGTCTAACCATTGACGGTATTAAGGTCAAAGCTAAAGAGGGAACCAAAATCCTGTGGGTAGCCCTGGATAACGGGCTTTATATCCCTAATCTATGTGCCATAAGAGAAGCTAATCCATCTTTTGCTTCCTGCCGCCTCTGCTTTGTGGAAATCGAAGGCAGAGATGCTCCAGTTACCGCCTGCACCGAGCCGGTCAGAGATGGCATGGTAATACACTTGAACACCCCAAAAGTCAAAAGGCTCCGGAATACCGCTTTTGAGCTTCTTCTCAGCCATCACCACCTCGATTGCGCCAACTGTGCCAAGAACCGGAACTGCGAGCTTCAGAATACTGCTTCCCGCCTTGGTTTGAAGCTGAAGTCTAAGAGGCTTAAACACATACCCCGTAATTTACCTATAGATTCAAGCCATACTCTGTTTACCTATGACCCCAATAAGTGTGTCTTATGTGGCAAATGTGTTTGGGTATGTCACCAGCAAGGCTCAGGCATACTCGACTTCGCCTTCAGAGGTATTGATACTGTCGCCAGCACCTTCTCAGGTATGCCCTTAGCTGAGGCAGGCTGTACCTCCTGCCTGGCTTGTGTCGCCGTCTGCCCGGTAGGTTCCCTGGTAGCTAAACCTGGCGTGGGTCCCATCTTCTTGCCCAGGGCAGGTATATGAGATTATTTTCTAAAGATGTAGTAGCGAGGCTAAAAGTCGCTATACTCTTAACCTTCATCCCATGCCCCTTTACCGATGAGGGGTACAAAGCGACAGCCACCGAGACTTTCAACTACGTTGCCCTTCTTCCTCCTGGTGACTCTAAGCAAATCCTGTTCCCACCTCGAGCCTACCGGAATGACCAGTCGCCCACCTAATGCTAGCTGTTCAAGCAAGGCATCAGGAACACGGGGAGCACCAGCGGTAACTATTATGGCATCATAGGGTGCTCCATCCGGCCAGCCCAAAGCCTCAACAGCCGTGTGAATCTCAATGTTGGTATAACCCAGACTGTCCAGAACCTGCCTGGCCGACTCAGCCAATTGAGGAACACGCTCGATGCTGACTACCCACTTCGCCAGCCCAGCTAATATTGCTGTCTGATAACCACTTCCGGTACCTAACTCCAATACCTTTTCGTCGCCCTTGAGTTCTAAAGCCTGAGTCATCAAAGCCACGATAAGGGGTTGAGAGATAGTCTGCCCAAAGCCAATACTCAAGGGCATGTCTTCATAAGCTGCATTGTAGTAGTCAAGGGGTACAAAACGCTCGCGGGGCACGCGTGCCATAGCTGACAGCACACGTTTATCATTGATCTCTCGGCTCAGGCAATCAATCAGCCTGGCTCGGGCTGCCTCTAAACCCACGCACCTATCACCTTTAGGCTCTAACCGAGCATGAAAGCTAATGCAATAAGTATTATAAACAGAACACCAGAAATAATACCGATAAGCCGCAGCTCAGGTAATATGTATTGATAGCGTGTTGCTTGAGCTGACGATATAGCCGGTTCAACTGAAGGCACTGCTTTAGGCTCGATCTTCGGCTCCGCAGAATAGACGCGTTCAGCTGGCATGCTCTTAGCGAGCTTGCCACCAGCCCTTTGCTTAGCTCCAGCCCTGGCTCTAGCGCGTCGCGATTTTTTCCCCATAGTCTTACTCCAAAAAATATAGCGTTATGTTGCTACTGCCGCAACTCAAGGACGAAACTCCACCTGAGTATAAATCTTGGTAGTTGAAATATTTGCATGTCCCAGAAGCTCCTGAACAGAATGTAAGTCGGCACCACCCTTCAGTTTATGGACAGCGAAGCTGTGTCGCAGACTGCGAGGTGTGACCTTGCCGCTAAGTCCGACCTTATCAGCATAGCCCTGAACAATCTGCCAGAAGCCCTGCCGGGTAAGACGTTCGCCACGACGGTTCAGAAATAGAGCAACTTCCTTTTCGTCACTCAGTAACTCAGGACGGACAATATCAATATATTCTTTAACCAGCCGTGCTACAGGTTGGTCAATAGGAATAACTCGAACCCTGGAGCCCGACCCCGAGCACCGCACCGTGTTCTTCTTCAAGTCAATATCTCGCGTGTTCAGCGCCATCAGTTCACTGGCCCTTAAGCCGGTGGCATAAAGTAACTCCAGCATCGTTTTGTCTCTTTTTGCGTCAGTGGTAGAAAGCTTTGCCGGCTCCGCCAAGAAACGACGCACCTCAGAAACAGGCAATAACTTAGGCAAGGGTTTGCTTACGTGAGGTGAAGCCAAATTCGGTGCCAGATTGCCTCTCAGCCTGCCTCTATTCACCATAAACTTAAGGAAGGACTTGGCTGCAGCTATTTTGCGAGCCACTGTGGACGATGTGTACTTTCTCCCTCTGAGGTTGTGCAGATAACCTGATAGAAGCTCAGCGTTCAACCTGGGCTCCGAAGAAGTGTCAATTCTCCCTACTGGTTCCTCAGACCTGACATATTCAGCTAGCTGATTCAAATCGTTACCGTAAGCTGCCAAAGTGTTTTTGGAATATTTCTTTTCGCTAACTAAATAATCAAGGAAGGACTTTATGTCTTCTTCCATTTCAGCACGCTCTGTTTATTCTAGCACAACACAACCAGCCAAAGCTATGTATTCGGAAGAAAAATTCGAAACTTTTTGTTGAATTTCAGCATCCAATGCTACAATAAATTATAACAAGATGCCTATACCTATTGAGGAACAGCTAAAAACGCTGCCAGCAAAGCCTGGCGTATATCTTTTCAAAGATAGCCAGGACAAAACTATCTATGTCGGCAAGGCTGCTAGCCTTCGTAACCGGCTGAGAGCTTACTTCAGCCCTGGTGCTAATCTATCACCCAAGCTTGAACGGCTGGTAGCCAGGATAAGCGACTTTGAAACTATTGTGACTGACTCCGAGCAGGAAGCCCTCATCCTGGAATGCAACCTGATTAAGAAATACCGCCCCAGCTACAATGTGCGCTTGAAGGATGATAAGACTTTTCCCTACCTCAGGATAGACATCAAGAGTGACTGGCCAAGCGTCCGTGTTACTCGCCGCTTCCATAAAAACGGAGACAGGTATTTCGGCCCCTTTGCCAACGCCAGCTCACTGCGCCAAACGCTGAGATTAATAAAGAAAATCTTCCCCTTCCGCTCCTGCACCAAGACCATCACCGGAAAAGACCCAAAGCCTTGCCTCGAATATCACATCAATCAATGCCTGGGACCCTGTGTTGGTGCTGTAAGCAAAGAAGATTACCACGAGGTAATAAAGCAGGTCATCCTGTTTCTAGAAGGTAAGCAGGAGTTAGTCCTTCAAGACCTCAGGCGCAAAATGGAAAAAGCCTCACAGCAACTCCAGTTCGAAAAAGCAGCCCTACTCCGCGACCAGATTCAAGCCATAGAAGAGGTTATCGAAGGACAGAGGATTGCTATTACCGTGAGAGGTGACCACGATGCCATCGCACTGGCACAAACCAAAGACCTGGCTTATGTAGAGATTTTCTTCATCCGAAGCAACAAGCTCACTGGTCGCGACTATATTTTGCTGAACGGCATTCACGATGAAGAACCGAGCCAGATAATGACCAGCTTCATCAAACAATACTACGCCTCAGCCTCCTCAATACCACCAGTGCTCCTGCTACAGTATCCCATTGAGGAGCCAGAAGTCATCATCAAATGGCTGGCAAACCAGAGAGGCACAGCGGTTAAATTGCATGTGCCACGCCAAGGAGCCAAAAAACAGCTGATGGATATAGTCGCAGAAAACGCACGGCAGGGACTGGCGTTATACCAGGCAAAGCAATCGACAATCATTAAATCTGCTCTCGTCTTAGAAGAGCTGAAGGAGAGACTTGGTTTGCCTGGAATACCGCTTAGGATAGAGGGCTACGACATCTCCAATATCCGGGGCAATCTCGCAGTCGGCAGCATGGCTGTTTTCGATAAAGGTCAGCCCAAGCCAGCACATTACCGACGCTTCAGAATCAGGTCAGTAGCCGGCATAGACGACTATGCCATGATACAGGAGGTGCTAAGACGGCGTTTCCGAAGGTCATTGGCTGCCGATGATAAATGGTCAATAACACCTGACCTGATTCTCATCGATGGCGGCAAAGGCCATCTAAACGCTGCACTGGAAGTGATGAAAGAATTGAGACTAAACTCCATCCCTGCCGCCAGCCTGGCTAAAGAAAAGGAAGAGGTATTCATAGCCGGCAAAACTGAACCGCTCGATATTCCGCAGACTTCCACAGCGTTGTACTTGCTCCAGAGGATTAGAGATGAAGCCCATCGCTTCGCCCTAGGCTATCATCGGAGGCTACGACACAAGGAAGCCATAGCTTCGGCTCTGGACAGCATCCCGGGCATCGGCCCCAAACGCAAAAAGGCCTTGCTTAAGAAATTCGGCTCGGTGCGGGGTATCAAAGACGCCTCGGTAGACGAGCTGTCAAAAGTTACAGGAATGCCCACCAAACTGGCTGAGAAATTGAAAGAATACCTGTGATTTGAGATTATTCACCGAGCCGCATTTTAGCCCACCTGTCATCCTTTCGCTACTGCCATTGCGAGCCTCTTCCCATACTGTCATTGCGAGCCCCGATGCAATCGGGGCGTGGCAATCTCACACTATTTCCCTCACATAAGATTCTTCGGTCGCTTTGCTCCTCGCAATGACCCTAAATACTGTTATATAATTTCACTAGGAGGTGAATCATGTTAACGGCATCTAAGTGGCTTCTAATAGTAGGCAGCGCATTGCTAATTATCGATGCGATACTAATGTTCGCCCGTATACCTAACCCACTTCTTGGCTTGCCTTTACCTTGTCCCGTAACCCTGGTCATTCTTGGTGTCGGACTTCTTCTTTTCGCCATCGGCAGCAAGGCTTTTAAGAAGTAGAAATACTTGTGCCTAAATGCAATTGCGACCTTTTAAGGTCGCCTGGGGCTGGGCTACAGGCCGGGTTGGACTTTGTCACCACCTTCTAGGTATAATCAACCTCTAATGCAAGAGCCAGATAACCAGTCAAGACTTCCTATACCAGTAACTCCACCGAAGCTCCTTAACCAGGGTTTTGCTTGGATAAGCAATCGCCGCAGCTTTATCAAAACGAGAAAGTTCTCAGGGATCTCCTCCGTCTTGATGCTGCCTATATTCATGCTTGAGTTCCTCTTCCTGGCACTGCTAATAGGCTTACTCTTGCTCATCTTCGCGTTTTATATAATATTCAACCTTCTGATTTCCCTGCCCGGACTAAAAAGAGGCAATTAAGCAGCTATACCTAAAATAGACCACCGCACTTCTATGGTTCTTCCAACTCTGCTAAATCAAACCTCATGCCATCGCGAGCCGCAATAACTCTAATACCTGTATCCTCGCTCAGCTTCCAGGCCAACTCCCAGGGCTTAGCCCGCCACAGTGACATACCAAAGTGGGTGAGTATGGCAGCCTTCGGCTTCACCTCCACAATTATCTGCCTTGCCTCAGGAATAGATAAATGGTCAACTCCGTCCCGAGGTTCCAACATAACCACATTTATAATCAACAGCTCAGCCCGATAATAACTGGATAATTCATCAAAATACTTGGTGTCAGTAATCCAGGAAAGTGTATGTCGTGGTGTTCTAAAAACAAAGCCATAGGTCTCAACAGGATGCCTGTGCTTCACCGGAGTTTCAAAAGAGATATCTTCGATAGAATAGGAGGCACCTTCAGTCAAAATATCTATCTCTTGTGGATAGCCCTGCAAGTACGGGAGAATTACAGCATCCTCATTCAAGGCATCGGATGGGGCAAATACCACACCCCGCCGCTTCCAGCCACCTTCAGTCATAGCCTCAATCATGATATTAATGTCGCCGGAGTGGTCCAGATGTTTATGAGACAAAATGATAGCCTTCAGCCTGGAAGCATCGAGTTTTCTCTTGACGCTTTGAACCAGGCAGCCGGGACCGGGGTCAAGGAGTATCTCAGTGCCGCCGAAATTGAGCCAGGCGCCACCTGAAGCCAGAAACTGCTTGGTCACCACAAACCGAGCACCAGCAGTACCCAGAAAAGTTATTGTATCCAGCAAACCCTCCACAGCCACAATTATATCAGGAAAGGTAGAGAGACTCTGTATCATCCCAAGCCCTCCCCTGTCATCCTGAGTCCTCACCTGTCACCCTAAGTCCTCCCCTGTCATCCTGAGTCCTCCCCTGTCATCCTGAGCGAAGCGAAGGATCTCAAAACTAAGAATCTCAAAGCAAAGAGAGTCCCCCTAGCTTACCCATCCAGGTTTCTGTTAAAATTGGGCCAGCCTTCTAGATTACCAAAAGGAGATGAATGACAGCATTACAAGACGAGATCGCCCAACTGCTCAGAGAGTATCAGGCCAAAACCGGAAAACTGTTGAAGATTGGCACAGTCGAATCAGCTACCGGCGGCAGGATAAGCGATAAGCTAACCAACGTCCCGGGTAGTTCCGACTACTACAAGGGCTCCATCGTTTCCTATAGCAATGAAGCCAAAACGGAGATTGTTGGAGTGAAAAGGCAGACCCTTAAGACACACGGGGCCGTCAGCTCGGAGACAGCCATAGAGATGGCTAAAGCTGGCAGGAAATTGCTCAAACTAGACATCTGCATATCCGATACTGGCATTGCTGGACCCACCGGTGCTACGTCGGGAAAACCCGTAGGATTGTTTTATCTCGGCATATCAGCCAAAGATACCAATATGGCTAAAGAACATCAGTTTCAAGGCAACCGTGAGCAAAATAAGCAAAAGGCGGCTGAAATGGCACTAACCCTACTAAAAGAATATCTGCAAAATCGCCTCAGCGAAGTAACCGATAGTACTCTAGAAGAAAAACACGTGGTCACCTGCTTCCTTGAACACGGTGGTAAAATCCTGATTTTGAGACGGAGTAGCCGGGTTAGCACCTACCGCAGAAGCTGGGCTGGTGTCAGCGGCTACATTGAGACGAACGACATTGACCAGGCCTTCACCGAGATAAGTGAGGAAACAGAACTATACAAAAAAGACCTGAAGCTGATAAAAAAAGGTAGCCCTCTAGAAGTCATCGACAAAAACCTGAGCCGAAAGTGGATAGTGCATCCATTCCTCTTTCACGTCAAGGCTCCGGAAAAGATCAAGACCGACTGGGAACATACCGAGGCTAAGTGGATTAAACCGGGAGAACTCAAGAAATACGAGACCGTTCCCGGGCTGGCGGAAACTCTAGCACGGGTGATTAAATGAGATACGTGTCCAATTCGCGCCTTAACTGCCTTAGGAAGTAAATATGCTAGCTAAAGTGATGAGTTGTGCTGTAGTCGGGCTGCAAGGAGCCATCGTTGAAGTCGAGGCTGACATTTCTCCCGGGCTTCCCTCCTTCACCATCGTTGGCCTACCAGATACTGCGGTGCAGGAAGCTAGAGAACGTGTCCGGGCTGCCATCCGTAACTCTGGCTGCATCTTCCCAACCAGGCGAATTACGGTAAACCTCGCACCGGCTGACCTTAAAAAAGCCGGCCCCGCCTATGATTTACCCATTGCCATCGGCATACTGCTCAGCTCAGGACAAGTATATGCCGACGTCTCAAACACGCTCTTCCTCGGCGAGCTTTCCTTGGACGGCAGCTTACGCCATACCCACGGTATCCTGCCTATGGTAGCCATAGCCCAGGAAAAAGGCCTGTCGGATGTCTTTGTTCCTGCTAATGACGCCAACGAAGCCTCTATGCTGGATGGCATCAAGGTCATACCATCTGTATCATTAGCTCAACTGGTCAGCCATCTTCGAGGTGAGATATCAATCCCTCAACATCAGCCGGATAAAGACTGGAGAGACATCACCACCGACTTCTCCCATGTTGACCTGGCACACATAAAGGGACAGGAACACGCCAAACGCGCTATAGAAGTAGCCGCTACCGGCGGACACAATATTATCATGTCTGGCCCACCGGGCAGCGGCAAGACCATGCTTGCCCGTTCGCTACCATCCATAATGCCAGCGATGACTATAGCCGAGGCTTTAGAGGTGACCAAAATCTATAGTGTCAGCGGGCTTCTTTCCCAGGATACGCCCCTAATAAACCAGCGTCCCTTTCGCTCACCACATTACACCATCTCTCACGCCGGTCTGGTCGGCGGTGGACACTGGCCTCGACCCGGTGAAATAAGCTTAAGCCACCGTGGCGTGCTCTTTCTTGACGAGTTTCCCGAATTCAGCCATATGTCTCTGGAATCATTGCGCCAGCCGGTTGAAGACAAGGTTATCACCATCAGCCGGGCTCAAGGCAGCGTCACCTTCCCGGCCAACTTTATGCTGGTAGCCGCTATGAACCCATGTCCTTGCGGCTATTACGGTGACCCTGTCAAAGAATGCAAGTGCTCATCAGGCGAGATATCGCGCTATCAGAAGCGAATCAGCGGGCCACTTCTTGACCGCATCGACATCTTTGTCGAAGTCCCGCGGGTCGAATACGAAAAGCTGACCGATGACACCCCGGGCGAAAGCTCAGAGAGAGCTGGAGCTAGAGTTGAAGCTGCCAGACGAATTCAGCAAAGGCGCTTTGAAGGGACAAGGCTTGTCTGCAATACCGAGATGACGCCCATAGAGGTCAAGGAGTTTTGCCGTGTTGACCCACCATCTCAGAGCCTGCTGCGGACGGCTATGAAACAGCTCCACCTTACCGCCCGTGCCTTCCACCGCATCCTGAAGCTAGCCCGAACCATCGCCGACCTCGACGGCGCCGACATTATCAAAGCCAACCACCTCGCCGAAGCCCTTCAATACCGCCAGAGAAGCTTGAGCTAGCAACCTGTACACGCACTGTGTACGTAGCATAGCTAAATTGTGGAGAGCTTAGCTCGGTCCAAGGGCTGAGCTTTGATACAGAGGATATATCTAGAAAAGAGAGCGCCTGCTATGATTATGGACTTCTTGACAAAACTGACGAGGTCTTACCTTATTGACAGGGATTCACACTTCGTTTTTAGGTCTGCAGGCGAGATCCAATTTCCTAAAATGGATAGCATAGATTTATATATCCATATCCCTTTTTGTAGAAACATGTGCCCTTATTGTCCCTACAATAAAATACGATATACCAAGAAATATGTTGCTCCCTATTTAGATGCCATGCTTTCAGAAATTGAACAATACCACTCACGCTTAGGCACTATTGAAATCTCTTCCATTTACATCGGAGGAGGCACCCCAACAAGCCTCATAGATGAGTTGGGAATAATTCTTGAGCGTATTAATGATAGATTCGAAGTGGCCGGTGATATTTGCATCGAAACCAATCCAGCGGATATCAATAGTGAAATTGTACGCAAATTGGAACAATTTGGCATCGACAGGGTAAGCCTTGGAGTTCAAAGTTTTGATGATAAATATTTAAAGTTGATTGGAAGAAACTATCATTCTGGCATTGTAAATTCTGCCATTAGCCAGCTACGTTCTAAGTTCAAGTCAACCAACCTTGATCTCATGTTTGCCTTGCCCGGACAAACAACCAATGAAGTGCTTACAGATTTGCAAAAAGCACTTGACGCCAGAGCGGATCAAGTAACTCTCTATCCTCTCTTTAGTTTTCCTTACTCCAGCGCCGGCAAATACCTAAAACTTAAAAAGGTAAAATTCCCAAATTTATTCAGAAGGAGAGAAATGTATCGGGCAATACATGACTTCTGTCAAAATAAAGGTTATCAGAGGGTATCGGTTTGGGGGTTTAAGCGAGGTGATGTCCCCAGCTTTTCTTCGGTGACCAGAGACCTATATATAGGCTTGGGAGCTGGAGCCGGTTCACATATCCCAGGCGCATTTTCCTTCAATACCTTTTCAGTGAAAGCGTATATCAAAACATCTTTGAACAAAAAATTGCCCATTGCCTTAAGAATGGGACTTACTGATTCGATATCCAGATATTACTGGCTTTATTGGAGGTTCTATGATACCTATATCCCCAAAAAACAATTCCAGGATTTATTTAAAGATGACAGGAAAATTCATAGACTCTTGTGGGCAGCAACCAAACTGGGGCTTTGCAAAGAGACTGAAGACCAAATTTTCTTGACGGAAAGTGGTTCCTTCTGGATACACCTGATACAGAACTATTACATTCTTAACTATATCAACAAAGTATGGACTGTTGCCATGGAACAACCTTGGCCAAAGGAGATAAAAATATAGGAGATGTCTTTGAAGGCAACAGATTATCTCAGATTTAGCATTGACTTTTTCATTCTGAATAAGAGCCGTTCCTACATTTTAGGTGTGGTTACCAGTGACACTTGCAGGATGGGCAGCTTCTAGCTGCAATCAGGTAAGAGGCAATCTTACGCCGGAAGGCTGAAGGCCAAAGTGAAAGTTCTGTCTATTGTACATCTGGCCCACCGGAGTGGACACCAACCACCCCAAAGGAAAACTATGCACACACTGTTCTTCGCTTTGCCAACAACGTCGCGGTCTCGCTCCCATCATAGAATCTATAGATATCCCGACCTTGCTCCTTAGCCAGGTACATGGCGGTGTCGGCATTCTTCAATAAGCTTTCAATATCTTTCCCACCTTCAGGGTAAA
>JADHXB010000079.1 GCA_016783155.1 Dehalococcoidia bacterium | reverse complement strand
ATCAGGTCTTCAGAGCCTTTATTCCATAACTCTCCAAATTTTGTACAGCCCATACCTATAATAGCTACCTTGTTTCTTATACCTTCTGCCATCTTTCTTCGCCTCCGTAATTACTTATTCTTCGTGTCCCTAAGCACGTATTGGTGCTGCTTTCCAGAAGTAACCATGAACGCCGCGAGTTTCATCCACATATTTTCTGCGAAAAGTCATCTCCACAGGCATGCCTACACTAACAGACTCAAGGTCACAATCGGTGAGGTCAAACCAGAATCTCCCTCCCCGATCGAAATCTACCTGACCATACATCGCCGGTGGGTCAATGCTGGCGGCCAAATTATCACCGGTATAGGTGAATAAGCTACCCTTTTTGTCGGAGAAACGATAGTCTTCCATTTCGTCAACGGCTCCACAGTCAGGGTTGACACATATCCTCTGAGGAGGAAATTGAGGTGTTCCACAACGCTTGCATTTCGAGCCACAGAGAGCCAAAACCATTTTGCGATCTCTAAACAGCAGAGACATCGAAGTAGAAGTACTTTCCTCACCGCGCATTCCCATTTCCATCGGGGCGATTTTGCGGAAGGCGAGATACCTCTCGTAGCTGGAAAGCTCCTTCTTCGAAGCCAGGTGCTTCTCAGTCCCTCGTCTACCCTTCACCTTGCCTATTTTATCAGTCACCTTGAAGAACAGAGCATCACCGCCATTCCCAAAACTGACGACCATGATTTTATCTCCTGGCTTAGCTTGCTCAAGCGCTGCTACTAGCATCATCAAAGGCGAAGCTGCACCGGTGTCACCGACCGTGGCCAGCATTGAGTCCTGAATCTGGCTTGGGTCAGCACCCAGTCGCTTGGCTATGCTAGCATGTTCCCTCGGATACAAGCCCGGGTAAATTACTTTAGCAAAGTCCTGGATGGTCAATTCATATTTCTTCAGTAGCCCGGATATCACTTCAGGGATAATTTTAGAATAGCCCGCATCCCGAATAAACCTGTCCTCCCAGGCATGCTCAAATGTCTCTCCACTTGCTTTCCAGCGGTCGGGGAAATCATAGGAAACAGAATAATGCCCCTCAAGGTCAGCAATCACATCCTCCTTCCCCAACAGAAGAGCCGCTGCGCCATCACCGTAGAGATGCTCCTGAGCACCGCCAGGCTTGGTCATTCGACAGTCAGAAGCACAGACGAGGATATTGCTTGCGTCTCCCGCTTTCACAGCATCGAGAGCAGAGAGGAGAGCGCCAGTCCCTGACTTGGTCGAGCCAACAAAGTCGGCAGTTCTTATATTGGGTTGAAGGTCAAGAACAGCAGCCACTATCGCTGAGTTTTGCCTGACCACATATGGCATGGTAGTGGTGGCGAGGAATAACCCATCTACATTTTCCCGTTTTATTCCATTTAGGCAGTCAATAGCTGCGGCTACCGCCATGCTCAGGGTATCTTCATCCCAATTGGCGACTGCCTTCTCCCCTGGCGCGGGGAATGTCCCCAGGAATCCTACGGCTGAGAAAATCGTATTGTGGTTTATCCGATAGCGTGGAATATAGGCTCCGTATGACGTAATACCTGCCATTTTACCTCCTTATAGTTTTTTGGGCCTCGCACAATATAGCACAGGTCTCGTTGCCTGTCAATCTCGACATCGTATGATTTCAGCTTGCGGACAACGTGACGCATTATTGCCCTGTTTGATGTCTCCTGCTAGAATTAGGGATGCAAGAAGCCTACAAAAGGTCTCCTCAATCCAGCACATAGTTTGCACTATAGCTACCAATGAACATACTTAAGCCTTCCTGGCTGGATTCTCTTATCCAGCGTTTCCGTGGTTCAGAATTTGCTTTCGGCACTACTTTGGCTGTTACAGTCGGAATCGTTGCCGGGCTAGGTGCTGTTGCCTTCAGATGGCTAATCAGGTTCTTTCACGAGTCTTTCTTTGACCGCGGTGCGGAGGTCTTGGGCTTCCTGGGAGAGTATTATGTCATTTTGCTGCCGGTACTTGGCGGGCTTATCGTAGGACTTCTTATCCACTTCAGTGGTGCCAAAGAGACCAGGGGGCACGGTGTCCCTGAGGTGATGGAAGCAGTAGCTACTAGAGGCGGGCGCATTCGAAGTCGAGTAGCTGCGGTTAAAATCCTAGCATCATCAATATGCCTTGGCAGTGGTGGTTCGGCAGGCAGAGAGGGACCAATTGTTCAAATCGGCTCAACCATCGGCTCGATCCTAGGACAACGCTTCCATCTATCTCAAGAGTGGATAAAAAGCCTGGTCGCTTGCGGTGCAGCCGCTGGTATCTCGGCTACTTTTAATGCACCTATTGCTGGAGTGTTCTTTGCCCATGAAGTAATCCTGGGCAGGATTTTCACCCGTCATTTCGGTTTTGTAGTCATGAGTTCAATAGTGGCCAGCG
Source organism: Dehalococcoidia bacterium (assembly GCA_016783155.1). Lineage (GTDB taxonomy): Bacteria > Chloroflexota > Dehalococcoidia > GIF9 > UBA5629 > 9FT-COMBO-48-23. Next base: position 4,104 of record JADHXB010000079.1, on the reverse strand, counting down.
TCATTGCCCATGCCTTTCTTGGTGACCTCCAATCCCTTAGCGTGCCCTCCTACACCTTGAATAGTCCTTGGGAACTTGGACTCTATTTCATACTCGGTGTCGCCTGTGCCTTGATCGCTGTGGTCTTCATACGCACGTTGTACAAGACTGAAGACATTTTTGATGCTGCCAGGATACCTGAATATGTAAAGCCAGCATTAGGCGGTATCGCTATCGGCTTAATTGGACTATATAACCCTTATCTTTTCGGCGTCGGCTACGGCGGGGTAGAACAAGCTCTTCTGGGGAAAATCGGACTGATTACCCTGGTAGCGTTGTTGCTGCTGAAAGTGCTGGCTACTTCGTTCACATTAGGAAGTGGCGGTAGCGGAGGTATTTTTGCGCCGAGCCTGTTTATGGGGGCGATGTTCGGAGGCATTTTCGGCAATATAGCTAATCGCCTCTTACCTGGTGTTGTTGCTCCTTCAGGAGCTTATGCCCTGGTTGGCATGGCGGCGGTTTTTTCCGCTGCTGCTCGAGCACCGATTACGGCAATGATTATCCTGTTTGAGATGACCAGGGATTATGCCATCATATTGCCCTTAATGCTGGCAGTGGTTGTCAGCACTTTGATAGCTCACAGGCTCAGCCCTGACGGCATATACACTCTGAAGCTAAAGCGCCGTGGCATTTCTTTCCACCCCCAGGAGGAAACAGACTTGCTGGAGAGGGTGAGTGTCGAGGAGGTAATGACACGTGACTTCCCCACAGTGTCACCCGAAATGACCCTGGTCCAAATAGCAGCCAGGTTTGCTAAGAGCAAGCACCACGGCTTCCCTGTAGTTGACAAGGAGGGTACGCTCAGGGGTATGGTTACCTTGGCTGATGTGGAAGCCAAGATGAGTAGCAAAGACCTTACCGTAGCGGATATATATACTACGCATCTGATCACAGCTTACCCCGATGAAACACTACACGACGTGGTTCACAGGTTGGGAACTAGCGAAGTAGGACGAATACCAGTGGTCGACAGAAAGGACCCCTCTCGGCTCGTCGGTGTGCTGCGCCGGTATGACATTGTCAAGGCATACGCCAAGGCGATATCAAAATTACCCAGAGGTTAAGAAAGGCCTCCATAGATTTTTTCTTCGCTACCTCACACCCCAGGCATCTGAATAACATCACCGCTCGCCGCATTCGCCAAGTAACCATTCATTGTTTCCTATTCTCTCATTGTTGTCCAAGCACAGGCTCTGGATAGCACTATTAATAACCAAACAAACTCCATTCGACAATGTGTCCCCACTATAACGTGTCTTTGCCCCCGAAACTAAGGTTTTTCTTGTTGCTTAGGGAAATCGATAATTATATTGTCAGAATACCAATCTCTTCCTTCAGCGTGTGCAACCAGCTTGACTTTCCTTTGCCCCTCTCTTACCCATTTAGGGACTGCAAAATAAACGTCAGGTGTGGCCCATAGGTTCCCTGCCTTACAAGACTGCCAGTTGGAAGGTAACAGGCGTTTGCCCTTTAGCTCTAGTTGGACACATTTAATAGTAGCACTGGGCGTGGCAAAAAGGCCCACTTTTATTTTTAATACAACTGATTCCTCTGCAATGGCGTTAGGAAAACCATGCTCACCTGATGAACCGAATTCATGTTGCTGTTCGTAATTAGTGACACAAACTAACTTAGTAGGCTTGCTTTCCCAATATGTTCTCAGGAGCCCCCATTTAGGGATTGTAAGTAATGTCCAAACACCAGCGAATATAAGTATGCCAATACCAACTTGCGGGGGTAAATTTACCATAAACGACACCCCCGCAATAAGAAGACTCCCGATAGTAATATAGTTGGGGAGCTTTGCCATAACTCAATTTTACCACTTGTTCGGAGTTTCGCAACTAGCTCAGATTTGGGCATCCCTTTGAAGCTATGCTATAATTTCGCCGTAAGGGCGAAGCTATGCTTGATAGGTTGGAATCAATAGAAAAGCGTTATGAGGAGCTGAGCCAGCTCATAGCTCAACCTGAGATATCTACCGATCGGGCACGCTTGCAGTCATTAGCTCAGGAGCAAGCCGGCCTGGAAGACATCGTAGCCAAGTACCGGCAATATAAAACAACCTCTGAAGCGCTACAGGAAACTCAGGCGATGCTTGACGACGGGCTGGAGCCCGAAATGGTGCTTCTGGCCAAAGAGGAATTAAGCGACTTGAAGCAGCACCAGGATACCATTCTCCAGGAGTTGAAGCTATCCTTGTTACCCAAGGATTCCAGCGAAGCTAAAGACGCTATTGTAGAGATTAGGGCTGGCACCGGTGGTGACGAAGCAGCCCTTTTCGCCGCTGACCTTTTCCGGATGTATGGCCGTTATGCCCAGGCTAAGGGTTGGCACGTAGAGATCATCGATAGCAACCAGACTGAGGTCGGTGGCTTGAAGGAAATCGTTTTCGAAGTTGAAGGCAAGGGTGCCTTTAGCCGGCTAAAACATGAGCGTGGTGTCCACCGGGTACAGCGAGTGCCTGCTACCGAAGCTTCCGGACGAATTCATACCTCAACAGCTACAGTAGCCGTTCTCCCTGAAGCTGAAGAGATAGAGGTAGCTATCAACCCCGATGACCTCAAGGTGGATTTTTTCCGCAGCGGTGGAGCCGGAGGACAGAATGTGAATAAAGTGACTACCGCAGTCCGCATTACCCATTTGCCTACAGGCATGGTGGCAACTTGCCAGGATGAACGCTCTCAAATAAGAAACAGGATGAAAGCCATGGCAGTGCTTCGAGCTCGCCTTTTTGACAAAGAACAGCGTAGACAACGTGAAGAGACCACCGAGGAACGCCGCTCTCAAATAGGTAGCGGTGACCGCGCTGAAAAAATCCGCACCTACAACTTCCCTCAGGACCGCATCACTGACCACCGCATCAACTTAACTCTCCATAATTTGCCACGCATTCTCGATGGTGAACTCGATGAACTTATCGAGGCCCTGGCTACCAGCGAACGGGCCAAGCAACTAAAAGAAGCTCGTCTATGACCCTGGCGCAAGCACTCCAACAGTCCACCCGCACCTTGAGTCTCAACGGCATAGAGGACTGTCATCTCGAAGCCAGAATCCTTCTGCAGCATATATTGAAGCTGTCGCCGGCCCAACTATATATCCAGACAGAGCGAGTTTTAGGCCGAGAACACGTAAAGCGTTTGCAAGAACTAATTGAGCGCCGCCTTTCCCGGGAACCCGCAGCCTACATCGTTGGACATAAGGAATTCTACGAAACTGATTTCTATGTTGATTCCCGTGTTCTGATACCCAGACCGGAGACAGAAACTCTTGTTGCGGCCGCCTTTGAATTTGCTAAAGGCTGCACTAACCGCTTTTCTTCAGGGAGACCCCTTCTCATCGCTGATGTTGGTACCGGCTGCGGAGCCATCGCCATCAGTCTCGCCTTAAATCTACCTCACAGCAGAGTCTACGCCACGGACATCTCGCCCTCAGCTCTTGAGGTCGCCCGATTGAACTGCGAACATCACAATGTGACGGAGCAAATTATCCTTATCCAGGGTAATCTGTTGGAACCAGTGCCTGAGCCTGTCGACTTGATAGTTGCTAATTTGCCCTACATCAGGAACTCAGACTTGGCAAATCTGAGCCCAGAGATAACCAATTTTGAGCCAAGCGTGGCCCTGGACGGTGGTGAAAGCGGTTTGGAGCAGATACGCCAGCTTTTGAAGCAAGTTGAGAGGAAAATCCGCCCTGGAGGTCGCCTCCTGTTCGAGATAGGACAAGAGCAAGAAAAGGCGGTAGCTTGTCTAATTGATCACTGCCTTCCAAAAGCTGAGTTTGAATTCATCCCAGATTCGAGTGGAATAGACAGAGCAGTCAGAATTGATTTCTGAGGGCTTCATTTGACAAATAGCAGGATTTATCTTAAAGTATTTGCTTGGTTACGCTCAGCAGCCACATTTTTTGAAAGGAGGAAAAGGTGCCCATGAATATGATTGTCTGCTGTAAACAGGTACTCGATCCTGAAGCACCACCAGCCAGTTTCAAGATTGACCCGGGTAGCAACCAAGTAGTACCACCCCCGGGTGTACCACCCGTTATTAGCCCCTTCGATGAACAAGC
>JADHXB010000078.1 GCA_016783155.1 Dehalococcoidia bacterium | reverse complement strand
CTTCCCAGAGACAGAATCGGTGAAATCATCTGGGATAGGGTTAACCAACTACTCCAGGCACAAAATACATAGAAGCATGGCTAGGAAACGGGTTGCTGTAGCCTTAAGCGGTGGGGTTGACTCCTCGACAGCGGCTTTTCTACTTCAGGAAGCTGGCTATGAAGTCATCGGGGTGGCGATGCGCTTGTGGCCCGAGGAAGAAAGGGCACCAGAGGACCAGCACCGCTCCCGCTATTCAACGCAAAGCATTCACGACGCAGAGCAGGTCTGCCTCTCTCTGGATGTGCCTTTTCACACCATCGACCTTGAGGGTGAGTTCAAGCAGCACGTAATCGATTACTTCTGCCAGGAATACATACAGGGGCGAACCCCTAATCCCTGCATCGCCTGCAACCGGCACATTAAATTTGGTTTTCTCCTTGAGCAAGCTGTTTCCCTGGGAGCCGACTATTTGGCTACCGGGCATTACGTCAGAATGGAGTACTTCAACGATGCCTACCATTTGCTCAAAGGCGTTGACCCAAACAAAGACCAGTCGTACATGCTCTACACTCTAGGGCAAGACAAGCTTAACCACTTGCTGTTTCCTCTAGGAAATTACCTGAAGTCCGAAGTCCGGGAGCTGGCGCGACAAAAGGGCTTCCCTGCTGCCGACAGACCCAGCAGCCAGGATATTTGCTTCACCGCCACCGGCTGCGCCACTTTCTTGAGCCAGCGCTCCACTGCAACTCAGGGGGAAATCATCAACAAGCGAGGCCAAGTGCTGGGCAAACACAGAGGAATGCCTTTCTACACCGTAGGTCAAAGACACGGCCTGGGGCTAGCCGCTGCTGAACGTCTCTACGTAACCAACATAGAACCTGACACAAATAGAATCACAGTCGGCACAGAAGAAGAGCTGTGTAGCTCCAGCCTTACCGCCAGCAGAGTGAACTGGGTGTCAGGGAAAGCCCCATCTGAGCCGATAACGGTTAACGCCAAAATACGCTACCGGTCGCCGGAAGTAGCTGCCACTCTCTACCCGAAGCCGGATTCAGCCGATATAGAGTTTCACCGGCCACAGCGTGCTATTACCCCCGGCCAAGCAGTAGTTTTCTATCAAGATAGCCAGGTTCTCGGCGGTGGCACCATTGAAAGCTAACAGTCACAAATCCACGTCTGAGCCCCCAAGCCTGGTCGAGGAAAACGGCCTCAGTTCCCAGGGTTACCGGCTCATTGCTGGCATTGACGAAGCCGGACGGGGAGCCCTGGCCGGCCCGGTAGTCGCCGCTGCTGTTATCCTGCCTCAACTCGCCGATTTCCCCAAGCTCAGGTCAGTTCGAGACAGCAAAGAAATCCCTCCAGCTAAGCGAGATTTTCTCTTCGGCTTCATCAAAGAAGAAGCCATAGCCATCGGAGCCGGCATCGTTCCACCTCAGATTATCGATTCCATCGGCATTGTCAATGCCACCAGGATTGCCATGTGCCAGGCTGTGGAACAATTAGCCTGCTCGCCCGACTTTCTGCTCATAGACTGGTTGACCCTCCCGCAGCTCCCCATCTCCCAAAAGGGGATAACCAGAGGCGACAAATTGTGCCTCTCCATCGCCTGTGCTTCCATCATCGCCAAGGTCACCCGTGACCGTATCATGGTCGAGCTTGACGGACATTACCCCGGTTATGGTCTGGCTCGTCACAAGGGCTACGGCACCAAACAGCATTTCTCCTGTTTGCGCCAGCAGGGGCCTTCGTCCATCCACCGCTATTCTTTCGCCCCGCTGAGAGAGGCTGTCCAGGTAAGATGAAGCGCAAAGAGCTTGGCGCCGCCGGGGAAAAGCTAGCCAGGAACTTCCTCAAGAAGAAAGGCTACCGCATTCGCGAAACCAACTTCCGCTGCCGCGAAGGTGAAATCGACATCGTTGCCGAGCGTAAGGACTACCTCGTCTTTGTAGAAGTCCGCACCAAGACCAGTTCTGGCTTCGGCAGCCCTGAAGAATCGGTGACATTTGCCAAGAAAGAAAAGCTTATCGCCTCAGCCCTTGCCTACCTCAACAGCCACAAAAACGTGCCCGACAACTGGCGCATAGACTTCGTCGGTATAGAGCTAGACGAGAACAGCAAAGCCACGCGGATCGAGCTTATCGAGAATGCCGTCAGCTGAGGCTTCTACTTGACACGCGCCTTCAACGGTATACCTCCCGCCGGTGACCTACTGCCAAGATAGTGACCACGCTATCCTTGTCACCTACGGTATATAGAATCCTGGAATTGCCGACCCGAAGACGGTATTCCTCTTGATCACTGAGTTTTCTTGCGCCTCTGGGCCTGGGATTGTCTTCGAGGGAAAGGATTTTATCGCTGATACGGGCATGGACTGCCGCAGGGAGCTTATCCATCTCCTTCTCCGCAGTGCGGAGAATTCGGACTTCATACTTCACCCTTTGCCGGCCCGCTTTCTTGTCTCTGTCAGATACTCTCTAAATGGTCGCGATAGCTCGCCTTGGCGCTGCTGCATAGTCATCAAATCGAGGATGTCTTCTCTTAGCTTCGCATCCTCTAGCAAACGGGCAATAACCGCCTCTCTTTCCGCCTTAGAAAGAGATTGCAGAGCCATCAAATAAATCTCAGCTCTCGATTCAACCGCCTTCATTTAGCAACCTCTGTTCTTATCATAACACAAAAATGACCCAAACTCCTCACCTGTCCTTTGCAGCGCATAGATTTAGTCGCCGTGGAACTAGACCAGAACGCCAAAACCACCCGAATCGAGCTTATCGAGAATGCTGTTAGTTGACAGGAAAAAGTTGTCTTCACAAGCTACATTGATAATTGGTATAATCTCGGAAAGGAGAGCAGGCAGAAGAAACTCAAAGTCCGCCTAGTGCTTCACGGATGATTTAGAGCCTGGCCAGCAGGGGACTAGAATGAGCGTATACCATTTTCCGAAAGGTGATACTGACTTTCCTGGAGTAATCTCCTTCTCGCCGTTTCATAAGACGCTATGTCCACGGAAACCGTTTGGTGATGTATCGGCAGAAGAGTATTTACAATTTGCCAAAGCTGACCTGGCAGCAGGAAATCGTCAAGGATTGGTAAATGCGTTAGGAAATGCTAAGAGATGCTTCCACTATCAGGTAGATAGGTTGCTCTTCAGATTCGGATTACGCGACGCAACGTCAAAGTCGGATTTCCCGGTAAAGCTAGATCTACTTCGCGAGTTGAGTATCGTTTCTGGCGCTTTGCTGCGGGTCTACAACCGAGAACGTAACGCAATGGAACACGATTACGCCGCACCAACCCAAGAGTTGGTGGAAGGTTCAACTGATCTATGCGAACTGCTACTGCTGGCCACTGAACGCTACCTTACTGAAACCCCTGCCAAGATGCGGGTTGTGCTAGCTGGTGACGAGAGAGATTTGATATTCGCAATTGATCCCGGCGGCGATTGCATCCAGAACTTCATTGTCCACGGTAGCACGCTAGAAGAAACCAAATATGGTAAATCTTACAAGGAACCGTTATTCAAGCTAGGCGAGGATAGCCTGTCAGACGGTCTATCGATTGAGGCACTAGAACGAGAAGACATCCCGTTAAGCCTAGACACCAAAGAGCAATGGATTACCATAATGCGAATGTTCAGCTCCGTAGCTCGTGAGCCCAGCAGATATCGGCCTCAGGAATATGAGTCTATGGTTCGAATAGAGTATGTTACAACATGGGAAGCGGCTGCGAAAGCATTTAGGGCGTCGAGAAAACGGAGGAAGGCAACAAACCACACCAGTCAGCCCAAGACACACTAAGAACCAGAAATCGATGGCTTCTGGCTACGAACTACCTATTCCCAGATGACTGTTATTTGAAGAATTAACCCGCAGGCCGGTCAATGTGCACGTGAGATGCGACCCAAGTCTGGCACGGACGTTTGCCTCATACCTAGCATACTACTATACTAACCGATGTCGTGGACTATGAGACTATCATCGGGCTGGAAGTCCATGCCCAGCTACCACGGGGCAAACAAGCTCCGAAGTGAGACCAAACTCGTGTAGCGCGTCACCGCAGTCGCTTTAGTACAGCTTTCTGAATTACAGAGAAACGGGGCTTGGGTCCGAAATCCCTATATAAACTCCCAATCAGCGAACCCGCGCACTATTCTTCTACGACAGCTCTTCCAGCACTTCCGTTAGCTCCTCTAAAGACCACTTGCGCCCACACTCGCACTCACCATCGTAGGTATTCTGATATTGACCGCCGATGACTTCAACAGCTATCGTCTTACCACAGAGACACATGATTGCAACTACATCTTCTCTATTCATTCTTGCCTGATGCATAATTATTCTCCCTAAACATTTGTTAGCTTAAAAGATGTCTTGAACTCCTTCGAACAATAAGTGAATGTCCCAATTGTGTTGTTTTCTGCTAATAAGGGACTCAGGAAACATATTCTGTTCTGTGTTCATACAGACATTTCTCTATTAATTTGATAATCTCGTTGAATTCCTCCTGCGAGATATCACTCCAATTTTCTTCTGGAATTGGTTCAATTTCCCAACCAAAGCCATAATTGCTGTTTTCTGCTGACCAGTAATATGTCCTACTTCTGTATTCGACTTCTCCCCCGGCTAAGCAATCGTCAAACTGGTTGCGGTGATAACTGCAATCTATAGTTAGCTTGATTGTGGCAGATTGACTTCTCATCTTAGCCGCCTACATCTCATTCAACTGGATCTTTTCTCGTAATTCCATAAAAGAGTAGAGTCCATCTGTCTTTATGTCTCCGAGTCTGTATGTGAATGTTTTGACTTTCCTATCCTTTGCTGCTATAAGAGCTTTTTTTGAAAAATTTCCAGCGATTAATATCCCTGACAGACACTCATCGCCAATTTCCTTTACATAACCACATAATTGATCACTATCTTGGGTTTTTGCGTTCGCAGTTTTTACTTCAATTATAATTTTCCTGGATAACCCTCTAGGTGTAGACTCTTTGATTAAAATGTCGATGTGCCCCTCTGCCAACGCTTTTTCTCCAAGTATCTCAAAAGATTCCGGGGCAAAACTCTTTAATCCTATGGATATGAAAATGTTCTGGAGGTTTCTTATATTTGATAGAAAGTGCCTCAGTAACGTTTGAAGTATGAGTTCTTGGAACCCAAAAACCTCGGGATTGAAGATTTTCGATTTATCCCATGTAAATCTGGGAATGAATGCTTCAGGCTCACTCATATTCAATGGCTCTGGCTTCTGATCACAAAGGTAACCCATTTGAGATACCGATTGTAAAGTAGTTTGGTCAGCCTGAAAATGAGTTTTTCTATAACCGCCTCGCAAAAGCAAATTCTCAGCAACATAAGCGAATTCGGGCCTTACCATAGCCTCTTCAAATTTACGTATAGGCTCAAGAGTAATTCTAAAGGGGAAATAATATGTTTTCCCTGACATCTTAAATGTTACGGGCGGCCAAGGTGGAAGATACTCTGCACTTCTGACTGCTGTTTTCTCCTTTACCCTGTAAAGGTTAAAGACCTTTGCTCCATATAAGAAAGAAACGAAATCACCTTCTTCGATTTCACAAAAAGTCCACAATCCGCTTATGCTATTGGTGAAGCCAGCAAGGGCATACTTAATGCACAAATTTAGGTTTATTCGATTTGACACTGAAATCAAAAAGTATGCCATATCATGGCCTCACCCAACTAATTTGTACTTCATATCGTCCCTACTCGTCTAACCCAACCAAGCTTTGTTCACCACCATCCTAGAGTATTATTCAAATCGCGTCAAGGCATTTACAGGAAGTATGGAGGGAAATCCAACGAAACCGTTTGCCCCGCGGCCTGTGATCCTCCTATACTAACCGATGTCGTGGATTACGACAGAATTATTAAAACATCAGTAATTGGCTATTGCGCCCTCACCCGTAGGCGGGTGACCGGCACGGAAAAGGGTCTATATAGAGATTCTTCGCTACGCTCAGAATGACACCGACCTGTCTTTGCGAGGAGCAGAAGCGACGAAGCAATCTCAGAGGAAGGGGGCGGCTAATTAGATTGCTTCGCTTCCTTCGCAATGACGGAACGGGGAGGGCTCAGAATGACACAGACCTGTCTTTGCGAGGAGCCAAAGCGACAAAGCAATCTCGGAGGAAGGGGCTGGCTAATTAGATTGCTTCGCTTCGCTCGCAACGACACAACGGGGAGGGCTCAGAATGACAGGGCGTCAGGTTGCTAAACCACCCCTTAACAGCATGCTTGACAAAAGCAGCATAGCTAACTAAAGTGTGCCACGATGATGCTTCGTGTAATTACAGAACCCGGCTACATTGCTCTATACCACTCTGGTGAGCTAGAGCGCCGTGTTCAGGCGCTCGAAGCCAGGTTAGCCTCCTGCGATATCTGCCCCAGGGAATGCAAGATCAATCGGCTGGAAAATGAAACGGGTTTCTGTCATTCGGCTTATCTCCCTGTAGTCTCGGCGGTCTGCGCTCATCTTGGAGAGGAACCCGCCATCTCGGGAAGCAGAGGGTCAGGGACGATATTCTTCGGCAACTGCAATATGAGATGTGTCTATTGCCAGAACTACCAGATAAGCCAGAACTGGAAGAAACAGAAATCCAAGGAAA
>JADHXB010000077.1 GCA_016783155.1 Dehalococcoidia bacterium | reverse complement strand
GACCTGAAGGTCCATCCCTAAAATTGCCCCCACCGAGATTGCCACGCCCTTCAGCGAAAGGACTCGCAATGACAGGGGAATTCACAATTTTCAAGCTACGACTTGGATTTTTCCAACAGGGAAGCGGAGCCCTGCCTTAAATCTTGGCGGGTGCTAACTGCGGTGATTATCTCATAGTGTAAGCCTATATCCAGAGGATAAGACACAGCCACATTGATGGCTCGTTTGGCACCCTGGATTAGCGCCGGGGCAATGGAGGCTATTTCCCGAGCCAGTTTGCCGGCTTCTTCCATAAGCTTATCCAGGGGATAAACACGCTCAACCAGCCCTATCCTCAAAGCCTCAGCAGCATCTATCCTCCGACCGGTAAATATAAGCTCCTTAGCCTTGCCGGCGCCAACAATCTTGGTCAAGCGCTGGGTGCCGCCAAAATCAGGGATGGTGCCCATGTGCACTTCAGGTAAACTGAAGACGGCTGTTTCCGAGGCAAGCCTTATATCACAAGCCAGCGCCAGTTCCATGCCTACGCCCAAACAGTAGCCGTTGACGACAGCTATAACCGGTACCGGCAATATGGCGAAATTGGCATAAATCTGTCCGCCCATCTGAAGAGCTTCAAATTCGGAACGGGCGACACGTGTGGCCAGGATATCCTCACCTGACATAGCCGCCTTGAGGTCCAGGCCGGCACAGAAAGCACGGTCTCCAGCTCCGGTAATTATGACTACTCGTATTTCAGGCTCAGACAGTATATGTTCAGCAGCCGCCCTAAGCCCCTCAAGCAACTCCACGTTAACAGCATTCCTGACTTCAGGTCGATTAAGCGTAATCGTCGCCACTTTGTCCTGTACTTTCACTAACACTGCCTTGCTCTTAGCCACTTCGATTTCTCCTTTCTTCTAGAAATCTGTCTGCCTGGGTATTTCACCAGTTATACAGCCAGACAATCGGATTTTCGTGTCAACAATTATAAGCTCAAAGCGTCTCGAAATGCCAACACCCTTCTGTGGCTACGATATTTATGTTATCCAGCTATTTTTTATGACGTGCTCCTTGACACTACGAGGGATAAGGATTAAAATTTGCCTTTGCAAGTTGCCTTTTTCAGAGAAGTATCTCAATTAGTTATAAGGAAGGGGTGATGTCATGTGCCTGAAGTAAGACTTTCGCAGGGGGAAAGCTTCGAGAGCCTGCTGCGGCGTTTCAGCAAGAAAGTACAACAGGAAGGTATAATCAGGGAAACGCGCCGTCGCGGATTCTTCGAGAAGCCAAGTATAAAGCGGAAGCGGAAGGAAGCGGCAAAACGGCGAAAAAGCGCCAGGAGCAGCTAGAAGATGACTACGGTTCAAAAAATCAGAACTGACCTCGAACAGTCATTAAGAAAAGAGGACAAACGACGGTGTTTGGTGCTCCGTTCTGTCCTGGCTAGTATAAGAAACGCCGAAATTGCCCAACAAAAAGATTTAGACGACAGTGGTATATTAGGTGTTATAGATAAAGAAGCCAAGATGCGGCATGAGAGCATCGAGGCTTTTGAGAAGGGCAACCGCCCGGATTTAGTGGCTAACGAGAAAGCAGAGTTGGCAATTCTGCTAGAGTATCTGCCCGAGCAGATGAGCCGGGAGGAGATTGTAGCCACAGCCCGTAAGGTAATCAGCGAACTGGGGGCAACAAGTCTGAAGGACAAGGGTAAAGTCATGTCCCAGCTTATGCCCCAACTTAGAGGAAGAGCTCAAGGGCAGGAAGTGAGTGACGTTGCCTCAGAACTCCTGAGCAGCACCTAGGTATTGCATCTTGCCCTTTTGTCTTTGATGGGATAATATGCGGCGGCAGGGAGTGCCGCCATTTTGGTTATTCAGAGTAGCAACTATGAAATTCGGCATTATTATCTTTCCCGGCACCTGGAGCGAAAGAGACTGTTACTATGCCCTCAGCGATATCTTAAACCAGAAGGTTGACTATATCTGGCATAAAGAGACAAGGCTTTCCGAATATGATTGCATCATCTTGCCCGGCGGTTTTTCCTATGGCGACTACCTGCGGCCGGGAGCTATCGCCAGGTTTTCCCCGGTGATGGCATCACTAGAACATTTCGCCTCTCGCGGCAAGCTGGTCATCGGCATCTGCAACGGCTTTCAGATTCTGTGTGAATCCGGACTCCTCCCCGGGATATTGCTGCGCAATGACCACCTGGAATACCGCTGCCAGTCGACATACATCAAAGCAGAAAATACTTCGACTGTCTTCACTTCACAATGTCAAAATGGGCAGGTGCTTAAGATTCCTATCTCCCATTACGAAGGCAGATACTACGCCGATGATGCCACACTGGCTGAACTGGAAAGCGACAAACGCGTTATTTTCCGCTACTCAACTCCAACAGGCGAGATAACAGAATCGGCAAACCCTAATGGCTCACTGCGCAATATAGCTGGCATCATGAACAAAAAAGGTAACGTATTAGGCATGATGCCACATCCTGAACGAGCCTGTGAGCCACTACTTGCAAGCAGCGATGGTAATATTATCTGGGAGTCAATAATTGCCAATATCTAAAGAAGCGCTCGATGAAGTCGCACTGAGCGAGAAGGAGTACCAGCTCATAGTTGAACAGCTCGGCAGAGAGCCGAGCGAAGTCGAGCTGGGTATGTTCGGCTCGCTGTGGAGCGAGCACTGCGGGTACAAGCATTCCAAAGCCTTACTCAAACAACTGCCCTCCAAAAGCAAACGGTTACTGGTCAAACCTGGAGAGGAAAATGCTGGAGTTGTGGACATAGGCGATGGGCTGGTGGTAGTCATGAAGATAGAGTCACACAATCATCCTTCGGCAATCGAACCATACCAAGGGGCAGCAACAGGGGTAGGAGGCATCGTTCGGGATATATTCACCATGGGAGCCCGACCAATTGCCCTGATGAATTCGCTTCGCTTCGGTCCTCTGACCGACCCTCATAATCGATATCTTTTCGGTGGAGTAGTTGGCGGCATTGCCGGCTACGGCAACTGCCTGGGAATTCCCGACGTTGGCGGCGAAATTTTCTTCGCCGAGTGCTATTCAGCTAACCCTCTGGTCAATGCGCTATGTTTGGGTATTGCCGAAGCTAAGAAGCTGGTCAGGGCAAGAGCCTACGGAGAGGGTAACTTGCTCATGCTGGTCGGAGCCGATACCGGCCGTGACGGACTGCACGGCGCCTCCGGTCTGGCTTCGAGGACATTTGAGGAGGAGCGGGAGTTAAGGTCCACAGTCCAGGTTGGCAATCCCTTTCTCGAGAAACTGCTTATAGAAGCCTGCCTTGAGCTGGCCGAAACCGATTGGATTGCCGGCATGCAGGATTTAGGTGCCGCCGGGCTGACCAGCTCAGCCGTGGAATCGGCAGCCAGGGGTGGCGGTGGCATTGAAATCGATGTCCTCAAAATGCCACGCCGAGAAAAAGGTATGACTCCTTACGAGATTATGCTGTCCGAATCACAGGAGAGGATGTTGGTGGTGGTGAAGAAAGGTTATGAGGACAAAGTGAAAGCTCTGTTCGACCGCTGGGAACTGCGCTCGGACATAATCGGCCACGTGACCAGCGATGGCGTAGCCAGAATTAGAGAGGGGAAAAAGGTGGTGGCTGAGGCGCCGGTAAACCTGCTGACTTCACCACCCATTTACCGACGGCGAGTCAAAAAGCCGGAATGGCTCAACAAATTGCAAACCTTTGATGTCAACTCAATTCCTGACTTATCCCGGAAGAAAGCTAACTCGACACTTCTCCGTCTGCTGGCATCGCCCAACATCGCCAGCAAGCGTTGCGTCTATCGCCAGTACGACCACCAGGTAGGCAACAACACCGTAGTTCTACCCGGCAGTGATGCTGCTGTGCTGCGCATTAAAGGAACAAAAAAGGCCATCTCATTGACTACCGATGGCAATGCCCGTTACTGCTATGTGAATCCTTACCTCGGCGGTGTAATCGCTGTGGCTGAAGCAGCCAGAAACCTGGCCTGCAGCGGCGCTCAGCCTCTGGCTATTACCGACTGCCTCAATTTTGGCAATCCAGAGAAAGGCGACGTTTACTATCAGCTAAAAGAGTGCATCAATGGTATGGTTCGAGCCTGCCGGGAATTGAAAATCCCGGTTATGAGCGGCAATGTCAGCCTGTACAACGAGACCAAAGGCGAAGCCATATATCCGACTCCAGTCATTGGAATGGTCGGGCTTATCGAGGATGTAAAAAAACATTGCATCTCTGGATTCAAAAATGAAGGTGACATGGTGTTTTTGCTAGGCGACAGACAAGCCGTTGATAGCAGTATTGGCAGCAGCGAATATCTCGAACTAATACACGGCATTATAAAGGGGAACCCATACATTGATTTAGGGATGGAGAAGCGGCTGCAGCATTGTTGTCTTGAGGCAATCGGACGAGGGTTCATAAATTCAGCTCATGATTGTTCCGAAGGAGGGCTAGGCGTTACCCTGGCAGAAAGCTGCCTGGCTAACGGCCTAGGCTTCGCCAGCTCTGACTGGAAGTTTGAAGGAAGGCTGGATGCAGCTCTCTTCGGTGAGGCTCAATCGAGAATTATAGTCTCAGTAGCGCCCAAATCAGCCCGGAAATTAGAGAAGCTCGCCGCTCGTTACCAGATAGCAGCAGCAAGACTGGGGACAGTAGGCGGCAAGCGATTGATATTAAAAGGCTACATAGATTTGCCTCTAAAGGAGCCAGGGGAGGCTTGGTGGGGTGGACTTGAGAAATCGCTATAAAATGGAGGAAACACTTGGCTGAGATAAGTCCTTTTTCAGGCGTACGTTACAATCAAGAAATCGTCGGAGACATGGCATCGGTCATCTGCCCGCCCTACGATGTCATCTCCCCGGAAGAGCAAAGAGCCTACTATGAGAAAAGTGAATACAATGCCATTCGCATTGAGCATGGAATAGTGCTGCCCGAAGATACAAAAACCAACGATAAACACAGCCGGGCCAGTACTATTTTCAACCAGTGGCTAAAAGACCGGATACTGACACTTGACCACGTACCTTCACTCTACATCCACGAGCATACTTTCACCTATCAAAATATCAGAAAACGACGTCTTGGGTTTATAGCCTGCGTCAGACTGGAGCCTTGGGAAAACAAGGTTATATTCCCTCACGAAAATACAGTGCCCGGGATAAAAACCGACCGACTAGACTTGATGCGAGCCTGCGCTGCCAACTTCAGTCCGCTCCTTGGCCTCTATGAAGACCTCGGACAAAAAGTCACTAAATTATTAACTTTGCAGGCTAGCCGTAAGCCGGCGATTGAGTTTACCGAAGCTGATGAAGCACACAAGCTCTGGGTGGCTAACGAACCTGAATTCGTCCAGAGAGTCAGCCACTCCCTGGCTTCCAGACCCATTTATATCGCCGATGGACATCATCGCTACGAGACAGCATTAGCTTACCGGGATGAAAGGCGACAAGAAAATTCGCCTGACAACGAAGCCTTTAATTTTGTCATGATGTCGCTGGTGTCCTTCTCCGACCCCGGACTTATCGTGCTACCTGTTCACCGCCTGGTGAATAATTTATCCTCTAAAGCTGTGGCTCAATTTAGAGGCAACCTGGAAACGTTTTTTGAAGTGGAATCTGTACCCTTAGGAGAAGCTGGCCTCCCCGAGACAAGAGGAGCCATCACACGGATTTTAGGGCTGGAGGCGGGTAGTGTTATAGCTCTGAAACCCCGCCAGCCATCATCCCTCAAGGAAATGATGCCCGAGGACCATTCTGAAATCTATAAAAGGCTAGACTTCAGCATTGTCCAGCACCTCGTTATCGACAAGCTAACAGCCCTCGATAAAGGCAGCAGCGTTGCCTATACTCCAAATATGGTACAAGCCCGACGACTTGCGGAAAGCGGTGAATATCAACTGGCTTTTGTATTAAACCCCATATCGGTGGCGACCATTAAGGCAATCGCTGATGCCAATGACAAAATGCCGGGAAAATCAACCTTCTTCTACCCCAAATTGCCCACCGGCCTGGTCATCAACCGTCTAGAAGGAAAATTGTAAGTCAAGTTGGACATCTTTTATAGATGCCCCAGATGGTTGTTGTGCTTTAACCTAAGCGAAATGAACTTTTACCTATGTTCAACCTAACGAGTCAGGACTATGGCATGGTTCTGGCTTCTGCTGTCTTAATCGCTTAGTCTAACTCGAAATCTTTTTCGCAAAAAAGCTTGGAACAAGCATCCACAACTTTGGAATCGTAAAGGATGCCACTATTCTTCGAGATCTCGTCGAGGGCTTGATCTATGCCGAGAGCTGGACGGTAAGGTCGGTGAGACGCCATGGCTTCAACAACATCAGCCACACTTAATATCCTTGCTTCCAACAAGATGTCGTTGCCTGACATACCCGAAGGATATCCAGAACCATCCATTCTCTCATGATGTTGGAGCACAATTTGGGCAACCGGCCAGGGAAACTCTACGCTCTTCAATATTTCATGCCCGGCTGAAGGATGATTTTTTATCAGGCTGAATTCCAGCTCGGTTAATCGGCCAGGCTTACTCAGAATTTCGGCTGGTATCTGTATCTTACCGATATCATGGACAATGCCTGCCACACGGATTCCGTTGATCTCTGCT
>JADHXB010000011.1 GCA_016783155.1 Dehalococcoidia bacterium | reverse complement strand
TATCTTAAGCTTCACCGATTACGAGAAAATCCCGGGCATCGCTTATACATCAGCTAATTACGACTTAAGGCGGATGGAAAAGCTGCTGCTGCCGCTGGGCAATCCACACCTCGAAACAAGAACTGTGCACATAGCCGGCACTAAGGGGAAGGGAAGCACCGCAGCCATGATTTCTCAAGTACTCATCGCCGCCGGCTACAAGACAGGACTATTCACCTCACCACATCTCCATACCTTGAGAGAGCGTATCAGGACTAGCGGCGCTATGATTTCCGAGGCTGATTTTGCTGCCCTGGTAACAAAACTTAAACCAATTGTTGAAAAGGTAAACAGGGAAGCTGCCTATGGTGAACTGACCACATTCGAGATATTGACGGCCGTCGTCTTTGCTTATTTTAAGAGCAGTCGGCTGGATTTCCAGGTACTTGAGGTGGGGTTGGGGGGCAGGCTTGATGCCACAAATGTGGCCCAAGCCAATGTCTGTGTCATTACATCACTTAGTCTCGACCACACCGAGATTCTAGGCGACACCCTTGCCAAGATAGCTGCTGAAAAAGCAGGCATAATCAAGCCCGGATGCATCGTAGTCAGTTCTCCACAGGTTGACGAAGCGGTTAAAGTAATTAGGCAGGTCTGCCAGAAACAAGGCGCAAGACTAATTCAAGTCGGCGAAGACATCACCTGGCAAAAAACAGGCGGTGACTTACATCTGCAAACCTTGACAGTTAAAGGCAAAGCCGGAAATTATGACCTGGCCGTTCCTCTGCTCGGTGACCATCAATTGGAGAACGCAGCTACAGCTTTAGCTGCTTTAGAAGTCTTAGTCTGCCTGGGAGCAAAGATTTCAGCCCAAGACGTTGTCCAAGGATTCAGTCAACTAAGCTGGCCGGGCAGGCTTCAGATTTTGAAGCGTGAGCCGATGTTGGTCGTTGATGGAGCTCACAATGCCTATTCAATGAGTAAGTTAGTAGAAGCTATAAAGAAGCTCTTCCACTTTAATAGGTGCTTTGTTATCTTTGGCACCTCGTGCGATAAAGATATTCCCGGGATGGCGAAAGAACTTAAATCTCTCGCTGACAACATTATCATTGCCAGTTCTTCTCATCCTAGAGCAGCTTCTGCCTCAATAATATTGGTTGGGGAGTTCGCCAAGCTGGATATTAAAGTGGATATAATTGAAAACGTTTCTACGGCTTTATCTAAGGCGCTGGCTGCAGCCCAAAAGACAGACCTTATCCTGGTTACAGGATCTCTCTTCGTTGTAGCCGAGGCAATAGATTATGTCATAAAGGCAGGAACAGCAGATGTCAGCCGTTGAGGTCAGCAGCAGGAGAGGCAACTGCCTCTTTAGGTAATACTCCCACGAAAAGCTGCTGTAATGCCATTGTATGGCTACAAGTTTTCCATTGAGAAAAGAACTGACAGGTGCAGTGCCATCTGTTGTCTTTATAATTCACGGTATAATTGCTATGCTCACCGCGAAAATCTGCGGAGAATTCTGAAAGGGTAACACGGTCTGGTTCTTGGGCGTAGCGCTTGGCTTTCTCAACCTTTCCAATAAGACTGGAATGCATCTAAATACCTCCGCAAGTAAGTATATAACCAGGCTGTGAAAAAGTCCATGATGTTGAACTGTTCGTCCATCTGGATTGAGCTACTTTGTCTTGCTTTCAGCCGCAATCACAGGCTACAATACATGGACTCTGGAAGGCAACAAGATGCAGGACAAGATTGCTAATTCTTTGAAGGGGCACAACGCCGATTATATCGAGATTCGGCTTGAAGAAAGTAAGGCAACACGTATTATTTATCGCGGCAATAGGTTGGAGGAGATAGGCAGAATATCCAGCATGGGGGGGAACGTGCGGGCTTTAGTCAAAGGTGGATGGGGCTTCGTCAGCTTCAATAGTGTCAACAAGCTGCGAGACAAGGTAGAGTTAGCCATAAACCAGGCATGGCTTGTAGGCAAGGAAACCAGTAAGTTCAGTCAATCAGAGCCGCTGACCGACGTGGTAACTGTCGAAATAGAGAAGAATCCAATGGCTGTTCCGCTGGCCTCTAAAAAGAAACTGTTTGATGAGTATAACGACATCATCCTGAGCACACCTAAGATTCAAACATCGAATATCGGCTATAGTGACAGCCAGAGGAAGATAACCTTTGCCAGCTCTGAAGGCACTTATATAGAACAAGCGAAAGTAGACATCAGCCTGCGTCTAGCAGCTATAGCATCAGAGGATGGTCAAGTCCAACAGATTGGTCTGAGCTTAGGAAGCCAGGGCGACTTTTCAGCTATAGAGGGATTACAGGAGCAGGTAAAGCAAATGGCACAGCGGGCAGTGGGGCTTCTTTCAGCACCTCAAGCCAAGGGAGGTGAGTACATTGTAGTCCTGGATCCTGTTCTGGCTGGCGTATTCGTCCACGAAGCCTTCGGACATTTGTCCGAGGCAGACCATGTTTACGAAAACAAGCGACTGCAAGACATCATGGTCCTTGGTCGAAAATTCGGCGACAAGCACCTGAATATTGTTGATGGCGCTGCTGTTCCTGGACTGCGGGGCAGCTACAAATATGATGATGAGGGAGTTCCAGCAAGTAAAACATACCTTATCCGAGAAGGCATACTTGAAAGCAGGCTTCACTCCCGTGAAACGGCTGCCATAATGGGAGAAAAACCAACGGGCAATGCCCGGGCAATTAACTATCTTTTTCCGCCGATAGTCAGAATGACCAATACCTATATTGAACCCGAAACACTGTCTTTTGAAGATATTATCAGTGACATCAAAGAAGGCATCTATGCCAAGGACTGGTACGGAGGTACAACCAGCCTGGAGATGTTTACTTTCTCCGCCGCCGAAGCTTATATGATTCGCAACGGCAAAATAGCAGAATTACTTCGTCCGGTAGTGCTCAGCGGCAATGTCTTCGTCACCCTGGGCAACATAGATGCTATCGGCAATGACCTGCAGATGAATCAGGGTGGTGGCTGCGGCAAACGCGAACAGTCACCTTTACCTGTTTCCAATGGCAGCCCGCATATAAGGATCCGCAGTTGTCTAGTTGGGGGTAGTTGATGGAAGACATCCTGGCACAGGCCAAAAAAGTAGCTGAGCAGGCTGAGGTGTTTCAAGTCTCTTCTAAAGTGACTACTATCCATTTCGAAGCTAATCGGCTAAAGCAAATACAGGACAAGGAAAGCACCAGGACTGCTCTAAGGCTCATCAAAGGTGGAAAGGTCGGCTTCGCTCAGGCTAGTGGCTTTATAGAGCCGGGGATGCTGGTTGAAATGGCAGTGGAGACATGTCAATTTGGCATGCCCGCCAAATTCAATTTTCCCAACCCAGAAGTTTATCCCAAGATAGATACCTTTGATTTACAGATAGACGCGGTAGCTATCGATGATATGGTCGAGCTCGGAGAGCAACTTATCGTCAAAATAAGGCAACATACTTCAGACATTTTGTGCGAAGCCTCGATAAGCAGAGGGGTTGCTTCAGTCCATATCATTAACTCCGAAGGTGGCGAAGCCAGCTACAACAAGAGTCTCTTCAGCCTGAGCTTTGAAGGTGTCCTTATCAAGGGCGAGGATATGCTCTTCGTTGGCGATAGCCATAGTTCGTGTCACCCGGTTCTTGATTTCAGGCCGATAGCTGAAGAGGTAATCAAGCAGCTAGAGCTAGCCAAGAGGAATGTCAGCATATCAACCAAACCGATGCCAGTGATTTTTACACCACATGGCGTGGCTAGCTCCCTAATTGCCCCTTTGGTATCTGCTTTCAGTGGTAAATTAGTTTTTGACGGAGCTTCACCACTGAAGGATAAACTGGGAGAGCAAATTTTTGACAAAAATTTCTCCTTGTGGGATGATTCTACCTTACCATACCAGGTAGCCAGTTATCCTTGCGACGATGAAGGTGTGCCAAGCCAACGAACACCGCTTATTGACGATGGAGTCGTGTCACACTTCTTCTACGACCTGCAAACAGCAGCCCTGGCTAATACACAAAGCACCGGCAATGGCGGCCGCCACGGTGGTTTGCCGACACCCTCACCAAGCTCCTTGGTTATAGGCAAAGGTGATATTTCCTTCCGGGACATGGTAAGAGATATAAAGGAGGGTTTGGTAGTAGAGTTCCTAATGGGTGCTGAGCAGGGAAACATATTAAACGGGGACTTTAGCGGCAATGTTTTGCTGGGCTATAAGATAGAAAACGGGGAGATGACAGGCAGAGTAAAAGACACCATGGTCGCCGGCAATGTGTATCAGCTTTTAAAACAGCTTGAAGCAGTAGGGAGTGAAGCAAGGTGGGTCGAAGGTTTTCTATTGACCCCCTGCCTCTATTGCTCTAGCTTGTCAGTAGCCTCAAAAGCAGGGTAGAAATCAGGACTTTACTGGATAAACATTATGAGAGGTGCGGTTAAGCTCTATAAAGAACCACGTCTTAAGTCATGTGACCTGATTGCAGCCTGGCCCGGGATTGGGAACGTGGCGCTTATAGTTGCCAAGTATATTAAAGACAAACTGAATGCTGAGGAGATTGGGGAAATCGAGCCCTTCGATTTCTTTGACCCTATCGGCATTATGGTCAAAGGCAACATAATAGAAGCGCCTCAATTCCCGGAAAGCAAATTCTATCATTGGCACAATTCCATCTCCGGCAGAGACCTAATCCTGTTTATCAGCGATGAGCAACCCAGCTTCAAAGGCTACGAGTTGGCTAGCTCTGTTCTAGATGTTAGTCGGAAACTCAAAGTCAAAAGAGTATATACCTGTGCTGCAGCCATTGCCCGAATTCACCACGCTGAAAAGCCAAAGGTCTGGGGAGCTGCCACAAGCCAAAAACTCCTCGAGATATTAAGAAAATACGACGTCATTCTTCGTGGCGACATTCAAATTGCTGGACTTAATGGCTTGTTTCTGGGCGTAGCCAAAGAGATGGGGTTTGAAGGCATCTGCCTGCTAGGCGAGGTACCTATGTACACTACTCGAATACCCAATCCAAAAGCCTCTCTGGCGGTACTTGACATACTGACCAAGATGCTGGACATTAACATTAATCTATCAGAACTTGCCAAAGTGGCCAAAGAATCAGACGAGGAAATGACGAAACTAGCCGCTGAAGCTATGGGTGAGTTCATTGACCGTTACACCAAACCTGTGTGGCCACCAGAAGAGGAGATTGAAGAGGAGGAGGGAGAGGAAGGCGAGGGTGGGGACGAAGAGGAAAACTAAGAGATGGCAGCGGAATTATCCCCCCGAATTCAGCATATCGCGGAAATATTTGATTCAAGCAAGCCTGTAGCTAGCTCTAAACTTGTCTATTTGTCCGACCTCAGTAGTGAAGAGCTCAAGTTCCTGGGAGAAATCTGGGTAAATGCAGATGCAGCACGACGGCATCAGGTCATCTCTCAGCTTGTTCACCTTAGCGAGGTTGACTTTAGGCTCGATTTCAATGGCGTCTTCGTTTTCTGTCTCGGCGACCCAGATGAAGCTATTAGGATCCAAGCCACCACTGGTTTAGACGGAGAAGAAAACTACCTTCTCATTACCCCGCTACTGAGAGCTTTGAAAGAGGATAATTCCACTGAAGTGCGGGCAGCAGCAGCCGTAGCCATAGGCAAATTTGTTCTTCTAGGTGAACTAGGCAAGCTTCCCACTCACTACAAGAACAAGATATACACTGCTTTGTTAGAGGTCTTGGAAAACAAGGTAGAAGCTGCTGGAGTGAGGCGTCGAGCTTTAGAGGCTGTTTCCCCGTTCAATTTGCCGCGAGTTAAAGAACTTATAGAGCAAGCCTATCATACCGATGATGTTAAGCTCAAGGCTAGCGCAATATATGCCATGGGGCGCAATTGCGATTTCGCATGGCTGACTACTTTAGTGACTGAGTTAAACAGTAATGAAGCTGAGATACGTTACGAGGCTGCTAATGCCTGCGGCGAACTTGGTGCTGAAGAGGCTGTGCCTCACCTCCTGAAGTTGATTAAAGACGAAGACCGCCAGGTTCAAGAGGCAGCCATAGAGGCATTAGGTCAAATAGGTGGCGAGCAAGCCACACAAGCCTTGAACAAGCTGGTGAAAAATCCTCAACCCAGAATCAGCCAGGCAGCCAAATCAGCCTTGGAGGAGATACACTTTTGCGAAGACCCTCTATTTTTTCAGCCTCAACTAGGCCGCCACTGTTAGTTGGCAGCAAAGCCAGGTTACGTCCAAAGCGCTCGCAGGACGCTGTCAATGACTATAGCTGGCGGCGAGATGTTGAGCTATGCCGTCTCGATGCTGCTACTCCCATATTATGTTCTTTTGAAGAATTTTTAGAAAGCTATATTGAGGAACTATACCGCACAAGTCGAAGCTACCGTTTCGCTATCGAAACTCTGGACGGCAGACACATTGGCAATTTTAGCTACTTTAATATAGATGAAACCAAAAGGGAGGCCGAGATGGGCATCATGATTGGTGACCGGGCTTATTGGAACTGTGGTTACGGGTCTGATGCCATACTCACCTCACTTAAGCACATCTTTTCGCAAACCAACCTGAAGAGGGTTTACCTCAAGACCTTAAATTGGAACATTGAGGCGCAGAAGTGCTTTCAAAAATGCGGTTTCACTGCCTGTGGACAGCTAACTCACGGAGACCACTACTTCATTCTTATGGAGATCCACCGGCCGGCTAAACTGAAAGGGGAATAAAGCTGAAACCCAGTCTATCACAACCTTAATGGACAACAATGGGTTTCTTGTCGGTGATGATTCTTCTTGTAATTGCTAACTGATGGCGGGTGTGCTTGGGCAGGGTGAATAAAGACTGGTGAGTCAGACCATCGTATGACCTTGGCTTATTCAACAGTCGAGCCGCAATTCTACGGTCTGCATCCTCAGATAATAGTTCAGTTGGATTGATACTTTGTGACGCTGTAGCGAACCCCCACAGGTCAACGAAGGAAGGAACATAAGCTTGATACGGACAGACTATAGCAAAAACACTTTTCAGAGTGTTGATTATTGCGGTGAAATTTTGTAGATTAGTCCAGCCAGAAGCTCCAGACTGGACAGACATTATACCATCTGGATTCAGCCTTTCTTTAACTAGCTGATAAAACTCCTGAGTATATAATAAACACGCTGGCCCCTCTTCCAGTGGCTCAACCAGGTCGATTATGACAACATCGAATCTATCATTAGTTTCCTGTAAGCACCCTCGGGCGTCTGCAAAACAAAGCTCCAAACGAGAATCATCAAAAGAGCCCTGATGAAATAAAGGAAGATAACGGCGGCAAATGTCTATAACCTGCCTGTCAATATCTACCATGACTACCCTTTTTACCGTCTTATGAGCCAGCACCTCGCGCAGAGTAGCTCCTTCACCACCACCAGCAATAAAGACCGTCTCAGGACATGCGTGGCTGAGCATCGCCGGATGAACCAAGGCTTCGTGATAGATAAATTCATCCCGTTCACTGGACTGAATCTTACCATCCAGCACGAGACAAACGCCGAAGCTCCTGGTATCAACAATCTCTATAGACTGGAATTCGGTTCGCCCTGAATATATTACCTTCTTAATTCTATGGAGCTGGGCAAGGTCAGGACTGACCTCGTCATATAGCCATTTACGTTTGTCAGGATTATCCGAGTCGTTCATTTCAGCTCACAGATAACTCGATTATTTTGCAAGATGCCCCTTTTCAACTCAATACAAGAGGGATTCTTCGACCCCAGCTTTTCCACAAGTGGTTTGATGGCTAGCTCAGGTTCAACAGAATCCCCGCAAGTAAATATGTCTACAGCGGCATAGCCATATTCCGGCCAGGTATGAATGCATAAATGAGACTCAGAAATAAGTAATACGCCGCTTACACCGTGGGGACTAAATTCATAGAAACACTCATTAACTACGGTAGCTCCAATTTGCTCAGCGGCATCATGAAGACAACGCTTAAGAAAATCTACGTCATTAAGCACCTCCAGGTTACAATTTTTCAGTTCTAGCAGTAAGTGTCTTCCGAGAGTATTCAAATCACCGTCCCTCCTTTAGATTTTTAATTGATGAAGCTATCACCTCCAATCTGCGGAGAATCAAGTACAGCAAACTGTAATTGTATATTTTGCAAAAATGATTTTCAAGACCCCGTAGACTATTGACAAAAGTGTTTTGACCTTGTAAAATCGTTTAGTAAAGGGTGGTCGACCCTTTCATAAGCAAAACTTGAAACGGAGGTGATAATTTGAAAATCATCAGTATTTTATTTGCTTTGGTGTTGGCAGTATCCCTGATGCTGGTACCGGCAGCCGTATTCGCGCAAGACGAGTGTACGTCA
Organism: Dehalococcoidia bacterium; assembly: GCA_016783155.1. Classification (GTDB taxonomy): domain Bacteria; phylum Chloroflexota; class Dehalococcoidia; order GIF9; family UBA5629; genus 9FT-COMBO-48-23. The sequence continues at coordinate 18,376 of JADHXB010000011.1, read as the reverse complement.
TGCTGTGACAATGGCGATGTCTTCGAGGGGCTGCACAACTGCGAGTGGGACGATGTAAAGTGGCATGAGAACGAGAATTCCTGGCATCTATACCTGCAGCATTGGGGCAGGACCCCAATCCAGGCCATGTCACGGCTGGCAGGTCTGTGTGGTCCTCCTGTCTTGTGCGCTCAGCTAGGCACATCCTGCCCCGACACAACAAACCCAGCCAAGTCCAGGCTCTATGCGGATCCGAATGCCTGCCTTGGTGGCTGCGCCTCTTGTCGTGTTGGAGAGCAAGGCTGTTGTGCTTGCTGCGAAGACATAAACTGCACGGCTAGCTGCTGCTCTGACAGTTGTCAACCTGGTGGTCTCGCCCTTCCGGAAACGTGCCCCACTACGCCCCCGTCGCCCGCCTCATGTCCGGCTGGCGAGGTGGTGATAGCGACCGAATTGCCGAAGTGCGCTGCTTGCTGGGGAGTCAGCCTTGCCTTTGCCAACAAGAGCTGGTCTGCCGCTACCATCGGTGATCATCCAAGAATCAGCGATGCACACCTCAACCACAAAGGGCAGTCCTGGTGCACTGGTGGCAACTGCGGTGGTGACTGGGGACTCAGTGGTGCCCCACACACCGAGTGCTGTGCACTCACTTGGGCTCTGCAGGACAACTGTTTCGCCAGCATGAATTGCGCACCAGCAGGTGGCCCTTCGGTGCTAGAAATAATACCTTGTCCCTGTGAATAGAATATCTTTCTGAGAAGTTGAAGGAATAAACTGAGAAGCCCTGGCCGAGGGTAGTGTGCTAAGCCTCGGTCAGGGTTTCCATTCCTTGCATGTGCAGTGCTGTGGCACGGCTTTTATAAACTCAAGCAGCTAATTTCCCGGCTTGGGTCTGCGCGTTTTCCCTGCGCATCAGACCTTAACTTGAACTCAAAAATTAATTATTCCCACAAATAATTAAGAGGGGCTACTTTGCCTGAAGAGACCTGGCTCACTACAGTCTACATAGCCAACGGGCAACCAGAGGCAGAAATCGTAAAGGGACGCCTCGAGAATGAAGGTATACCAGCTGTGCTTCGCTATGAAAGCGCCGGAATTGTTTATGGTCTCACTATCGATGGGCTAGGTCAGGTAGAGGTACAGGTGCCATCCTCTTTGGCTCAACACGCCAGAGAGATTTTGGCTATCGATGAAAACGAAAGGTATTAAGCTTTCAGGCCAAGCTCTGAATAAAGAGCTTTGAAGTCAAAATAGCGATCTAAAACATCGCCAAACATCTTTAGCTTTCGATGGCTGCGAAAGCTAGCTTTGGTTAGAGCCTTCTCGATGCCGGTTATGGCTGCGGTAGTATCCTGCTTCACCAGTATTATAGGCACACGCTTTTCCTCAGCCTGAGAGACAACAGCCGGCGAAGGTTTCACATTATTGGTAATAATAAGGCAATTGGTTGAAGTTTCCAAAGCAGCTAGCTGCATATCAGGACGTTCGCCGCGAATAACTGCCGCCTTGTTTGTCTTGCGAGCAAAATACTCCACCCCAGAGTCAAGTGTCATAGCCCCTAGCATTATATTCTCCACTATATCGTCAGTGGTCTCTGGAGAAGTTAAAATTTCGCCACCAAGAATCTCAGCTAGTTCGCTAACGCTTGCGCCGAGCAGGCTCCGAATCTCTGGAAGTACGCCCAGGATTTTTATCCCAGCCCCATGAAATGAGGCAATCAACTCCTGTTGTACCATTTCCATCTTGGGCTCAGGCGTAAAACTAATAACAATTCCCAGCAACCGCTGACCCAGCTTTTTACCTATCTGTACAATTTTCGGCAGGTTTAAAGCCGACGAGTAGCGGACTACGATAATCACCCTAGTTTCCAGTGCCTCGGCAATCGTATAGCAAGCCAGCGCAGAGACTTTATCTACATCCAAATTGCCAGGTCCCTCCATAATGACGATGTCTTTATCTCGTGATATCTTACAGTATATCTGCTTAAGCTTCCGTGTGAAGTCTTCTACCTCATCGGTCAAGCTTTGCCATAACTCACGCTGGGACAAACGAATAGGACAAAGCTGCTCGCTGGATTCTGCCAAGTCGAAAATTTCCTTGATAAAAGCGGCATCATCATAACCATCAGTGTTACTGGCCCCGAAAAGCTGTACTGGTATAACAAAGCCCACCTTTATGCCTCGGTCAAGCAACTTTCTGCCAATTCCAGCACACAAGGTAGTTTTCCCGGCGGCTTCCGTAGACGTTATATATAAAGCAACCACATTATCTCCTAAACATGGACTTTGTAATTATATTACCTTGCGTCGCTCTTTACAATCAAGCTAAAGCAGCCTATAATATGTATTGAACCTTAACGCAAACTGAGGGTTCCCGAACTCTCAGTTTTTTTACTAGTTTTCGATACGGGAGACATCACATGAGCCAAAAGAAAATCCTTATTACCCGAGAGGGCTTGACTAAACTCCAATCTGAGCTGGAACACCTGCTTTCAGTACGAAGGCAGGATGTAGCCGGCAAGATTAAGCGCGCCCGAGAGAAGGGAGGCACTGAGAACAACGCTGAATATGAAGATGCCAAGAATGAACAGGCTTTTGTTGAGGGCAGAATACTTATGCTGGAGAATGTCGTCAAGAACGCTACGGTTATAGAGGCGCCAGCCTTGGTAGGCGTAGTGGAGATGGGTGACAAGGTGCTTATCCAAAACCAGGACGGTAAGATAGAGCAGTTTACCATTGTAGGTAGCGCTGAAGCCAGTCCTGTTGAGGGTAAGATTTCTAACGAATCACCGGTAGGGAAAGCCCTGCTGGGTAGAAAAATCGGCGACGAAGTTGAGGTGACAACCCTGGCTGGAATAATTAGACTCCTGATAATGGATGTAACTTGACTGTTTGCCCAGGAGCTCCACCCAGAAAAACCTTCGATTTTTTCCGGGATTCTGGAGCATCACCAAACTGGAGAGCTGATGGGATACAAAGGAGCAGCGAATTTTTCAAGGGATGTTAAATAGTGATGGCAAGATTAAAGCACATCGCCCAGCAGCGCCTTGAAAAACTAGAAAGAATTCGAGGGCAAGGAGTAAATCCGTATCCCCATTCATATCATCGCAGCCACACCACCCAAGAAGCGTTGACCCTCTATGAGCAAATAGAATCAAGCCCGCAGGCCATCCTGAGCCCAGAATTGAGCCTCGCCGGTCGAATTACAGCCATTCGTTTCATGGGGAAGATTGCCTTCTTCGATATTCGCGATGGTTCAGGCAAAATTCAACTTCATTTCAGCCATGACCTACTCGGTAAGAAAAAATATGAGTTTCTTCACGAAATCGATATCGGCGATATCATCGGTGCCGAAGGCAAGCTTTTTCGAACCAAGACCGGCGAAATCACCCTAGAGGTAAATGATTTCACTCTATTAGCCAAGTCTCTTCAGCCATTGCCTGAGAAATGGCACGGATTGGTTGATGTTGAGAAGCGTTACCGGCAACGGTATCTAGACTTAATCTCCAACGAAGAGCTTAAGCCTGTTTTCAGGCTGCGGAGCCAGATTATCTCAGCTTTACGACTTTTTCTGAATGAGAGCGGATTTATTGAAGTGGAAACACCAGTTTTACAGCCGGTAGCAGGGGGTGCTCTTGCCCGGCGTTTCAAAACCCATCATCAAGCCCTTGAACAGGACCTGTACCTTCGTATTGCTCTGGAGCTTTATCTCAAACGGCTGATAATAGGCGGCTTCGATAAAGTCTACGAGATCGGCCGCATATTCCGCAACGAAGGCATATCCACAAGACATAATCCTGAATTTACCATGGTGGAAATCTATCAAGCCTATGCCGATTATAATGATATGATGAAGATGGTTGAGGATATGGTATGCTATATTGCCAGGGAAGTCGCGGGCAAGACTGAAATCAAGTTCGGCGAAGAACTTGTTAAACTGACACCTCCGTGGCAACGGATTTCCCTGCGTGAAGCGATCAAAGAACGTTGTGGCATTGACTTTGAGGACTGCCCCGACGTTAAGTCGTTGCGGGTGAGGATGGAACAATCGGGGCTGGAAGTCGATCCCAACAAGGACAGAGGCAGGCTGATAGATGAGCTAATCTCCACATTTGTTCAACCCAGCCTGATGCAACCCACTTTTCTGGTAGATTATCCGGTAGAAATGTCACCTCTAGCCAAGAGAAAGCGAGATAATGACCGCTTTGTTGAGCGCTTCGAGGCTTTTATCGGCGGCCTGGAATTAGCTAATGCTTTTACCGAACTCAATGACCCTGTAGAACAGAGGAAACGCTTCCACGAGCAAAGAGAGATGCAGTCCGCCGAGCTGATGCTGGCGAAATCTGGTGGCAAGGAGCCGGAAGCCGAGGCTATCGATGAGGATTTTCTCCTAGCTCTGGAATATGGTATGCCGCCTACCGGCGGTCTTGGAGTGGGCATTGACCGCTTGGTAATGCTCTTCGCTGATAAGCAATCCATCCGTGAAATTATCCTTTTCCCCCAACTGAAGACAAAACAGCAAGAGAGCTGATTTATCATGCTCGATATCAAACTGCTCCGCGATAATCCTGACTTAGTCCGTCAAGCTTTAGAAAAGCGGGGTGAGAGTGCTCCGCTTGACCAAATCATGAGCCTTGACGAGCAGCGCCGCCAGTTTTTACACGAGATGGAAACGCTCCGAGCCCAGCGTAATGAAGTCAGCAAGCAACTAGGCAATATGGCAGATAAGCCACCTCAGCTCATTGCCGATATGCGCCAACTCGGTGAAAGAATTACCTCGATTGAGTCGGAAATATGTCGAGTTGAATCTGAGTTGGAAGACCTTCTACTGAGGCTACCTAATATCCCGGCGTCTGATGTGCCTGTTGGCAAAGACTCAGAGGACAATATAACAGTGCGCTCCTGGGGTGAACCAGCAGGCTTTTCTTTCACACCGCTGCCCCATTGGGAACTGGGTGAAAAGCTGGGCATTATCGATTTTCAGCGGGGCGTCAAGCTTTCCGGCAGCCGCTTCTATATCCTTAAGGGAGCTGGGGCTCACCTCCAGCGGGCGCTAATCGCTTTTATGCTTGACCTTCATACAAAGGAGCACGGCTACACGGAAATTTACCCACCATTCATGGTGAAACGTGAATGTATGCTTGGCTCAGGCAATCTGCCTAAATTCGCCGATAACCTGTACCACGATGAAGAGGACGGTCTCTGGTTTGTGCCTACCGCTGAAGTGCCCTTGACCAATTTACATCGTGATGAAATCCTGCCGCCGGGCACCTTGCCTCTTCACTATGTCGCCTATACCGCCTGCTTCCGTCGGGAGAAGATGGCTGCCGGCAAGGACACCAGGGGCATCAAAAGAGGTCACCAATTTGACAAGGTCGAGCTCTACAAGTTCACTGAGCCGGAAGCCTCAAACCAGGAATTGGACAAGCTGTTGAGAGATGCTGAAGATGTATGTCAACGGTTAGGTATCCCTTATCGCGTAGTGCAGCTATGTACCGGCGACCTGGGCTTTGCCGCAGTTAAAGCATTCGATATCGAGATGTGGGCTCCCGGCTGTGGCGAGTGGCTGGAGGTCAGCTCATGTAGCGATTGCGGTGACTTTCAAGCCAGGCGGGCAAGCATTCGCTACCGCCCAGAGGCTAAGGCGAAGCCGAGCTTCGTACACACCCTTAACGGCTCGGGGCTAGCTTTGCCGCGTGTGGTCATTGCAATACTGGAGAACTACCAACAAGCTGATGGCAGCATAAAGGTGCCTGAAGCAATAAAACCATATATGGATACGGATATAATCAACAAGAGCTGAAGCTGATGCGACACGATTCCAAACCCCGCTACGCTTGCCCCCGATGCGCAACTAAAATGCACGACCAGTTTGGAAGCTGCCCTAAGTGTGGCTTTATCGGTGGAATGGAACACAAAGATATGTATCTACAGGGTACAAATGCTGCAGGTAAACCAGTTATAGTTGACCCACCAACAGTACAGCAAGATACTACGAAGCAAAAGCAAACGAAACCTTCAGATGCACTGTCGCAATACACATGCCCCCGCTGCGGTGCCAGAGCCAGTAGGGCCCACGGGCGCTGTCCAAACCACCGCAGTTGCGGCTATGTTGGCGCCATGAAGACAAAGAGGCCCTAAGTAAGCCGAAGTCAAAGTAAAACCCTAGGCGACTTTCCGTTCTCGATACAGTATTAGCAGACAGACTCGCTAACACTAAATGATTTCTTTTTGGCTTTCCGATATGTATAATTTAGGAAAAGCATGTTACCTGAATCACCAGAAAACACAGAGTAGAATATCCGGGATAAACACGCAGTGAGGATGGTGTGCAAAAAATAATATTATGTCCTAAGTGCCATGTGCAGGTAAAGAAGGACAACTTAGGCGAGCTTCTGTGTCCAAGTTGTGGTGCGAGATTATGCCCTAAAGCTCATATCTTTGATGGCAAAATCTGCTCGTACTGTGGCTGGGAAGACCCTAATTACCACCTGTGGCAGAAAGCGCGGGAACGGAGCTCTGTACCCAGGAAACAGAAAGAATTCCTTGATGACAAGCCACAATATATGTGCCCACGTTGTTACACAAAGGTTAGCACACCACGGGGAGCTTGCCCCAATCAACGAGGTTGCGGATACAGCGGGCCTATGCGAAGAAGGGATGTCCAGGAACCAGCAGCAAGTGCCACTCCAACACCAGTGAGCAAGCCAGCGGACATCACTTTCCGGTCGTATAAATCAGCACCCCTGGTATCAAGCAAAACGAGCGCCGCACCACAACGAAGTCCAATTCTTTCTGAATTTGCAAAGGCTGAGCGGAGAGAGCGGAAGTTTTCCCCGCGGCCACTCCTGGCTAGTCTGCTAGTTGTCATTGTGCTTGGTGGCCTCGTTATGGGAGGTATCTACGTCACACGATTAGTTAGCCAGAGCCTTGCTTGGCCTGGCACTCGACCATTCCTTCCACCTCTCACTCCATCTGAAACCTACACACTGAGCATAAGCGTGCCTCCCGAAGGAGGCAAGATAGAGATATATGAGGAGGCTTCGGGCAGCAAGACATATGAGCCCGGTCCTCCAATCACGCTGCAATACAAGTCTGGTACTGAAATCACATTAACTGCTATTCCCAACGAGGGCTGGGGGTTCCACCGCTGGGAAATTGACGTTTCAGACTTAGCAAAAACCATCATTATTACAATGGACTCGGATAAAATGGTCGTCGCAGAGTTCAAGGACATAGCTCCACCCGAGATTACAGGTGCCGAAAGTGAGAACCTTACTGAAGCGTGCGCTACTATAACCTGGGAAACTAAGGAGCCTTCTGAAGGCCAGGTGGTGTACGGAAAAACCGAAGCCTGCGACCAAGGGCCAGTGTCACAAGAGCCCGGCACGGGAGAGCAGTATACCAGCTATAGCGCCCGAATAACCGGGCTAGAGCCCGATACAACCTATTACTTCAAAGTGGAGTTAAACGATGCCAGCGAAATTGAAGCGTCCTCTGAACCAGAAACATTTAGCACTCTTACCCCATTGCCAGCCGAAGTTGGTAACCGCGCTCCTGATTTTACACTGCAAGAATACGATGATGAGAGAAATCGAGAACCTAATAACGGTGAGACAGTCAGCCTGAGCGATTTTCAGGGCAAGAAAGTGTTGCTTAACTTCTGGTCAACTCGCTGCAGCCCTTGTTTGGCCGAGTTACCCTACATTCAAACGGTGTATGATACCTGTTGTCAGGAGAACTCGCCGGATGCAGATTCGGCCATAATCACTATTTGCCTCGATGAGCCGAAAGACGCGGCTAAACGCATTGAAATGCTTAAAGACAAATACACCGATGAAGATGAAGTCAGTCGTTTTATACTTCCTATCCTGCTGGATTCACAGCGTCAAGCCAAGTATCTCTACAACTTTGGTCCAATACCTACCACGTTTTTAATCGATTCAGATGGAGCCATTAGAAAAATAAAGGTCGGTCGCTTTAAAAGCACAGAGGAAATAGAAAGCGAACTTAAAGCTCTCGAATAATCCAGCGCCTTTATATCTGTTCACAGTCCGTGAAAATTGTCCCCAATTTAGACAGAACCATGGCAAAACTCAGACAAGCATCCGCGGTATAGGACATAAAGTGATAGATGCCTTTCTCTGTGTTTCCAACGTAATTCATACACGGATTGCAAATCAAATATTCTGTTTTATGCCTTGGCAAGGTGTATAATAGAGATGATACTTAATATGCGTTGCAAAGCTGACGAGAAAAAAGAAGAGGTAAGACAACGGCAGAAAGCCAAAGACTGCCGAGATAATTATACTACGGTGCTATTGTGCAGCCGAGAATAACCATTTGTTCCGTTTGCCACTCGCAAATGTCCCCAGGCCAGCAATTCTGCAAAAACTGCGGCACAATGCTGTGCACGCATTGCCGTGAGCCTCTTCCCTATAAGTCAAGATACTGTCCAAAATGTGGCTTCCTCTGCGTCACAGAGCAATATACTTCAACCACCCAATTTCAGCCTACCACATCAGCACTGCCGCAAGCTGCTGCCGTTCCAATAGCCCAAACTCCTCCACCACAACCTGTGCCACAGGCTGCTATGCAACAGCAACCACCCGGCATTCCCGCTACAGGGAATCAGCATAGCTGTCCCAGGTGTGGCGCTAGCATTGACACTGAAATGGGCCGCTGTACAGGTTGCGGCCTACTTTATGGAGGCAAGCACCGCATAGTTCAGGAAGCTGCATCTGATATGCCACCGGCATGTCCTCCACTGGCATCGAGCCCGCAAAGTTCCACAGGCCAGCAGCCGCCGGCAGCCTATGGAACGGGGCCTCAATATAATAACCCCGAATATAGTCCTCCTTCATCTGGCTCGGGACAGCGTCCAAGCTACATCTCGCATGGTGGCGTGCAGTCACCGATACCACGTATTGCGCCTGCAGCCGCCAGCACAGTACCAATGCAGGCCAGGTCTCCTTTGCCGGCAAGGCCATATCCGTATGAAACAGTGCCACCTGTGCCTGGAGGGGGAGGCGTTTCAGGCGCAGGGAAGCGGGGACTAAAAAGAATCATTACCACCCTTTTTATTATAATCGTATGCTTTTTTGTCGGCAGCGGCATTTACTACTTCGTCAACCAGGGGGGGGCATCATCACCATCCAATGGCACTGCAGATATCACGCTTCTCAGCATCCAAGGCGTCTCGACTTCATCGATAACCGAAACAGGCGCTACCATTAACTGGGGAACAGACGAGCCTACCACAGGTAAGGTTGAGTATTGGAAAACTGAAACAGACGTCTTAACCACTCCGGTAGATTCAAATCTTTCCACCAGCCACAGTGTCAAATTGACCGGACTGGACCCCGGCACAACCTATTACTTCAAGGTAATATCAACAGATACCGTCGGAAATGAAGCCACAGTCGAAGGTAACCTGAAAACCTTAGCCGCAGCCGATGAAACCGCGCCAACAATTTCAGCGGTCAGTAGTTCCAGCATTACTGAATCGAGCGCCATTATCACATGGATAACAGATGAACGTGCCACAAGCCAGGTTAAGTACGGAGAAACTGAAGAGTACGGCTCAGAAACGACGGAAAGTACAAAGCTTTCCACCAGCCACAGTGTCAAATTGACCGAACTGGACCCCGATACAACCTATCACTACACTGTAATATCCAAAGACGCCAGTGAAAATGAAGCCACCTTCGCAGAGGACAAAACATTCAAAACTCTCCCACCGGTCGGTTATCTAGAAGGCAACCTCGCTCCCGAGTTCATGCTGGAAGAAATCAATGAAAAAGTGTGGAAATTAAGCGATTTCCGGGGCAAGATAGTGATGGTCAACTTCTGGGCGACCTGGTGTGAGCCCTGCACGCATGAAATGCCTTTCTTCCAGGAAATTGAAGCTTCCGAGGACTGGTCAGAGGACTTAAAAATACTTGCCATTAATTATAAAGAGCCTGAAGAAGACGTGCGTTCTTTCCTCCAAGTTAATGCAGGGTACAAATTCACTGTTCTGCTTGACCTCGACGGAAAGGTCGCCGAAAAGTACGGCTACATCCCCGGAACCACCAAGCTCCCCTTAACTTTCTTTATCGATGCCGAGGGCATCATCAAGAAAGTAATAGAGGGAGTCCGTTTCAACAGCACAGATGAGATAGAAGACATACTCGATACCCTCCAAACGCCGTAACCCAGCGTAGCGGCGAGGCTTCAGCCTCGTGCACCCGACTATCGTCATTGCGAGGGGCAAAGCCCCGAAGCAATCCCTTAACACCACCCCATTGGGATTCTTCAGTCGCTCCGCTCCCTCAGAATGACACGAGGAGGAAGGCTCTTTCAGGATGACAGCAAGCAAGGTTGCCAAACACAATTCTATTTCCTATACTAGGATGGTTTTGGAGGGGTGGCCGAGTGGACTAAGGCGACGGTCTTGAAAACCGTTTTCGCGAAAGCGAACGTGGGTTCGAATCCCACCCCCTCCGCCAGAGCGCTGTAATCTCCGTTAATCGCCGAAATCATATAAGGAGAGAACTGGATGAAAATCCACGAATTCCAGGCGAAGGTGCTGCTATCTGAATTCGGCATCCCTGTCCCGCGAGGTGGAATAGCTACTGCACCAGCCGAAGCTAAAAAAATAGCTGCTGAGCTTGGAGGCAAGGTGGCAATTAAGGCTCAAGTTTACGCTGGCGGCAGAGGTAAAGCCGGCGGCATAAAGGTAGCCAACACCCCGGAGGAGGCAGAAAAGCTGGCGGCGCAGATGCTCGGCACCAGGCTGGTGACGCATCAGACAACCCCGGAAGGGGTACCGGTGGGCAAAGTCCTTGTAGAGAGGGCGGTCAGCGTCCAACGCGAGCTTTATCTCAGCATCATTGTTGATGGCGCCAGCAGGATGCCGGTAATGATGGCAAGCGAAGCCGGCGGCATGGATATCGAGGAAGTAGCTCGGGTAAGCCCGGAGAAAATCATCAGGGTCTATATTGACCCCGCGGCTGGCTTTCAAGCCTTCCAGGGGCGCAAGCTGGCTTACGGGATGAACCTGAGCCCAACTCAGATAAGACCAGCCACCAGCCTGATGACGAACTTATATAAACTCTTCCAAGCCAGAGACTGTTCTTTAGCCGAAATCAACCCTCTGGTTGCTACCGCCGACGGCGAGCTTCTGGCTCTCGATGCCAAGCTGAACTTCGATGATAATGCCCTTTTCCGACATAGTGACATCGAGCAACTTCACGACTTGGAACAAGTGGACCCGCTTGAAGCCAGGGCTAACGAGCTTGGGGTCAAGAATTATATCAAGATGGACGGTAACATCGGCTGCATGGTCAACGGGGCTGGTCTAGCCATGGCAGTCATGGACCTCATCACCAAAGCTGGCGGCAAGCCAGCCAATTTCCTCGATATCGGCACGGTCAACAATATTGACCGAGTCATCGCCGCATTTAAAGTTTTCACCACCGACCCTAACGTCAAGGCAGTGCTGGTTAACATATTCGGTGGCATGGCCAGGGTGGACGTTATCGCCCAGGGCATAGTTGAAGCTCATAAGCAGATGGACATTCGGCTTCCACTCGTCATCAGATTGGCTGGGACAAATGTTGATGAAGGGAAACGTATCTTATCCGAATCTAAAGTAAAGTTTATTGAGGCAACAGATTTTTACGATGCCGCCCGTAAGGCGGTAGAAGCCGCAGAAGGAGGCGGCAAGTGAGTATCCTCATTGATGAAAAAACTCGCTTGCTTGTCCAGGGAATTACCGGCGGCGAGGGAAGTTTTCATACCCAGCGGTGCATTGAGTACGGCACTAAGGTGGTTGCTGGCGTTACCCCGGGAAAGGGAGGCAGTGAGATATTGGGCGTGCCTGTCTTTAACACCGCAGAGATAGCAGTAAAAGAAACCAGAGCCAATGCCAGCATGATTTTTGTCCCTCCTGCCTTTGCCGCCGATGCTACGCTGGAAGCTGCAGATGCTGGTATTCCGCTGGTCGTGTGCATTACCGAAGGCATTCCGGTTTTAGATATGGTTATGGTGCACAGTTATCTCAGAAATAAGTCAACCCGACTTATCGGTCCAAACTGCCCCGGCATCATCTCGCCAGGAAAATGTAAGGTGGGGCTTATGGTTGGTGATATTCATCTTCAGGGCAACGTTGGCGTTGTTTCCCGCAGTGGCACTCTGACCTACGAAGTAGTTGCTCAGCTGACCAGCTTCGGCATCGGCCAATCCACCTGCGTTGGCATCGGCGGTGACCCGCTGCCGGGCAGCACTTTTGTAGATATTTTGAAGCTGTTCCAGGAAGATAAAGATACCAAGGCGGTAGTACTTATCGGCGAAATCGGCGGCACCACAGAGCAGGAAGCGGCTCAATTTATCAAGGAGAAAATGACCAAGCCAGTGGTCGCCTTTGTCGCCGGAGCTACAGCTCCAGCGGATAAAAGAATGGGGCATGCCGGAGCTATTATCAGCGGCAGCTCAAGCAGAGCCAAAGATAAAATAGCTGCCCTGGCTAACGCCGGAGCCATCATAGCTCCCAGCCCCGCTGAAATCGGGCTTACCATGAAGAAAGCGTTGGAAAAATAACCATGGACCGAATGGAAAGGTATCTTAAACCCACAGCTACAATCGACAGTGACAATCCGTCGATAAAAGAAAAAGCCCAGAGCCTAATAATGGGCAAGCGTGAAGCTGCAGACAAAGCTAGAAGCCTTTTCTATTGGGTAAGGGATGAGATTAAGTACAACCCGTACGTGCCTATCGAAGTTTTTGAAGATTTCCGGGCAAGCAAGACGTTAGAGAGAGGGCAGGGATTTTGCGTTGAAAAGGCGGCTCTCCTGGCTGCCTTTGCCCGAGCCGTGGGCATTCCGGCTCGTCTGCACTTTGCCGATATTCGGAATTATCTTGTTTCCGGTAGTTTGCTTGAAGTTATGGGTACGAACTTGTTTAGCTACCACGGTTACACCGAGCTATACATCGAAGGGGAATGGGTTAAGGCAACTCCAGCTTTCGACCTGAAAATGTGCCGGAAAAATAGGATTATTCCGGTAGAATTCGATGGCCAAAACGACGCTATATTGCACTCCCACAATTTGGATGGAAAACTGCACATTGAATATGTCAAAGACCACGGATATCGTGAAGATGTCCCCGTGGATGAGATACTTGCCGCCTGGGAGAAACTTTATGGGCTGAAGGCTCATGAGCGACTAAACCACTCCATCGAGGCACAAAAGGTAAAGTGGAAAGAGCGAAAGTGACGAAAATAGCAATGAATCGAATGGAAAGGCAACTATCCTGTGGACGCAAGGAACCGAAATATACTGATTGAGGAAATTCATACTCCACTGGCTGCTACTGAGGTCTTTGAGCTGTTTCACAGCCAGCTTCACAGCTTTTTTCTCAATAGCGGCATGGACCCTCAAAGGCTGGGGAGGTACTCGTTTATTGGCGTTGACCCATTTTTGGTGATGAGAAGCCGGGGCAATCAGTCCACCATCATACGGCAAGACAGGCAGGAAAACGAGCAAGGCAACCCTTTTGACATTCTGGATAAGCTGCTCAAAAGATACAGCCTGGATTCTTTCCCAGCGCCCATTCCCTTTTGGGGTGGTGCTGTGGGCTATCTCAGCTACGACCTATGCCATTTCATCGAGCGCCTCCCCACCACAGCTATAGATGACCTGGAGCTGCCAGAAAGCTATTTCGGTTTCTATGACACTGTTCTTGCCTTTGACAATTTGGAAAACCGGGCATATATCGCCTCCACGGGCTTCCCCGAGCTCGATGAGAGCCGGAGGCTTAAAAGAGCCAGAGTGCGCCTCGAGGAGATGAAGAGCAGGCTGTCTTCGACCCCTTCAAACATCCCCGAAATCGCTTCAGAGAGCGCCAAGAAAACGACTGAAGCTGTGCTCAAGTCCAATTTCACCCCTGAGGGCTATATGGAGGCTGTTAACAGAGTCAGGGAATATATTGCCGCTGGCGATGTATTTCAGGTTAATATTTCCCAGCGCTTTGAGACCGAACTGACCATTTCCCCTTATGAGCTTTACCGACGTTTGGGGCGGATAAACCCGGCACCCTTCGCCAGCTACCTCAACTTTGATGGCATAACCATTGTCAGTGCATCGCCGGAGAGATTCCTACGTGTAGGTGGCGACTGGATAGAGACACGGCCCATAAAAGGCACCAATCCGAGAGGTAAAAATCCGGTTGAAGATGACATGCTGGCTCAAGAACTGCTTAATAGCATCAAAGACCGTGCCGAGAATGTGATGATTGTTGACCTGGAGAGAAATGATTTAGGCAGAGTCTGTCAGTACGGCACGGTTAAAGTTACCGAGCTGGCTATCCTCGAGACCTTCCCTACGGTCTTTCATTTGACCTCCACCGTTATCGGCAAGCTACGCCCGGACAAAAACCGCATTGACTTACTCAAAGCTACTTTCCCCGGCGGCTCTATCACCGGCGCCCCCAAGGTGCGGGCTATGGAGATTATCGATGAGCTTGAGCCGACAAGAAGAAGCGTCTACACCGGCGCCATCGGCTATGTGGGCTTCGGCCGCAACCTAGACCTCAACATAGTTATCCGAACCTTTATAATTAAGGACAGTAAAGCTTACTTTCAGGTCGGCGGCGGCATTATTTATGATTCCAAAGCCGAGGCGGAATACCAGGAAACTCTGGATAAGGCTAAGGCGCTGATTCAGGCGCTTCGGTTGGCACCGAAGGTGGCTGTGGAGACCAAATGATGGTCATACTCAACAGTTCCTTTCCGTCATTGCGAGCGAAGCGTGGCAATATCGGGGTGGTTTTGGGGGTATTGCCCCCTCACTCTAACTCTCTCCCTCTAGGGGGAGAGAGCAAATCCATATCTCCTCTCCCTCGACGGGAGAGGACTAAGGTGAGGGTGAAAACAAACAAATAATACCATGATACTGGTCATCGACAACTACGACTCTTTCGTTTATAACCTGGCTCAATACCTGGGGGAGTTAGGTTGGGAGCCGCTGGTCTATCGCAACGACCAAATCACCCTGACTGAAATCGAAAAATTGGCTCCCAGCCATATAGTCATTTCTCCGGGACCGTGTACCCCTCTGGAGGCGGGCATTTCCAACGACCTAGTATTTCACTTCGGCGGCAAAATCCCCATACTGGGCGTCTGCCTTGGACACCAGTGCATCGGCCATGTCTACGGCGGCATCGTCGGGCGAGCCTCAGCGCCAGTCCATGGGAAGACGTCTCTCATCTATCACGATGGCGAGACTATCTACGAGGGCATAGAGAATCCCTTTCCGGCAGCCCGTTACCACTCCTTGATTATCAAATCGGAAGGTTTGCCTTCCTGCCTCAAGGTCACCGCTCGGACACAGGAAGGGGAGATAATGGGGGTAAGGCATAAAGACTACGTAGTCGAGGGAGCTCAGATACATCCTGAATCCATACTTACTGAAGCAGGCCATGACCTGCTGACAAACTTCCTCCGCTTTACCGAGCCTGTATGGCCAAAAGTCCACTGATTAAGACAATGTCAAGAACTATTGTGCACAGAGAACATTCAGCAATGACCACCTGCCATTGCGCGCCATTCGTCTTCTGTCATTCTGAGCCTTTATTTTGTCATTCTGAGCGAAGCGAAGAATCTCACATGGCTCAGGATAAAACTCCGCGACCGAAGAATCCTATCTCACCCGTCCACCACCGAGATTGCCACGTCGCTAGAGCTCCTCGTAATGACACCCCCTTGTCATTGCGAGTCCCGAATGCATCGGGACGTGGCAATCTCAATTCCTTCTCAAGGGACGGCTTCGTCGACCGGCACTCCTCACAATGGCAGGAGACACTATCGCAAAAAACATCTTCCCTCTCCTCTGGTGGGAGCGGGTTAGGGTGAGGGGGAAAATGGAAGAAATTATTTACCTCAACGGTGACTTGATTCCCCGCTCTCAGGCTAAGCTATCGCCCTTCGACCACGGCTTACTTTACGGTTACGGGCTTTTCGAGACAATGCGCTCTTATGGCGGCTCCATCTTCCGCCTTGACCGCCACCTGGCACGACTTCGCCATGCAGCCGAGACGCTGGGCATAGCCTCCAAGCTGGCTACTTTCGACCTGGAGAAAGCTTGCTATGAGGTTCTAAAAGCCAACAACCTCGCTGAAGCTCGTCTCAGGCTCACAGTATCGGCCGGAGAGGGCGATATAACCCCCAACCCGGATACTTGCAGTAGAATCACTGTATTCATTGTTGTCCGGAAACTCGTGCCCCTGCCGCCTGAAAGTTATGAGCGAGGCTACACGGCGGTCCTGTCATCCTGGCGTCGCAACAGCCAGTCGCCGCTCTCAAGGCTCAAATCCATCTGCTATCTGGAAAATGTCTTAGCCCGGCAGGAAGCCGTGACAGCCGGTGCCGACGAAGCGCTGCTGCTCAACGAAAGAGGCTTTGTGACTGAAGGCAGCACCACCAATATCTTCGCAGCAGGCGGCGGGATGCTGGTTACGCCTTCTACAGAAAGCGGCGCCCTGCCTGGAATTACCAGAGAGGCGGTTCTGGAGCTGGCTCAATCTATGGGAATTATGCCGGTGGTGAGACAGGTTGAACTGGGAGAGCTGCTCAGGGCTGACGAGGCTTTCTTGACTAACTCCATACTTGAAATCATGCCCCTGACCCGGCTGGACGACAAGCCCATGGGCTCAGGGAGACCGGGGCCACTAACCCAACGGCTTATGTCAGCCTACCGGGAGATGGTAGTCAAAGAAACCTAGTCCCAGGAATTACTAAAACGGTAGCTAGCTCATACGATTGCACAATACGCCCTTTTGTTTATGCTGCTTGCCAGCGAATGGACGTAGCCAGTAGTATTCAACTCTTTCCAAATATCCTGACATGTGTTGCATGTCCAGTCCTGACCCTTATCTAGCGCGATAAGCTCTTTCCGTGGTTTACTGGGCTTGACGCCCTTCTTTATGAATGATGGCATTGGAGCAATTTTCTTAGTTCCCCAAAAGAACCATTTGTGGTTGAGGTCAAGATATGCAGAGGGCCAAAGCGGCAGAGGAGTGATAACAAATACGTGCTCAGCTATCTTGTGTAATTCGCGAAGGGCCAAGTCTCCTCCCGAAAGCTGACCAAGACTTGAAGAAGAACGCCCTGGCAGTCGGTTCTCCAAATGACTTGTTTAGCCCGCTACTTTCCTTGTTGTTATCTTCTTTAGACTTTCCTCTATAATCTCATGAACAGCGGGCTTTAACGTATTGTACAGATCTCTCGTGTCAGATGCGGAAATCAATATATCTCCATCCTTAATAAGAGGCAAAGGTTTCATGTTTAGGAGCTTAATCGATGGTTTGCCACCATTGTGAACAATACAATTTCTTACTTCCCTTGATACAGATATAAAGCTGTTATTCCATATTCTATTAGCAAACTTCTCTCCATAAATTCCTATTAATGCTTTATTGAACCCCCTATCTGTCACGCGGACTGTTGCACCTCTGATTTCTCGTAAGAGATTCACTATCAAGTTTTCATATGCGTAATATATTGAGCAATACATACCTTCTGACAGTTTCCATAATGCTACCCGGAATGCATTGGTTTTCAAATATTCATTCCACAAATCCTGCCGTGACGCTTCTACTGGGCTGGTGATAGTCACTACGTCATAAACCCCATTAACTAAGACCCACGGGAGAACAAATGCCCTCGCACTTCCCCACCAATGTATGGCAAATTCCTCAACTACACTGTCAATGTCTGTCCCTTTCACCAACCCAGCAACTTTTTCTAACCATTCTCCATCATGAAAATCCTCAAAGCTGGATAAACCACTTTCTATAAAGATGGCCTTCATCATTTCCTCGCTAGTGTCAACCTATGTAGCACAGTATGCCCTGCGTAGCGGGATAACGCTGCGCATCAGCCGCTTGCAGAGCATATCCCCACCATGCCCTTTGCGCCATCCAGTACTTGGCTGAATGATATCACTGACTCAATTTGCAATTCAAGACCTGTTGTTCCCCTCTTGCCGCAAAGTTGAAACTGAACGACTTTAGGAAGCAAGCCCAGGCTCATAGGATTCGATCACATTCTTTATCTTGGTTGTATTTGCCATAGACTTCCTCTTTTTGGATCACACTACTGCCAGATTGCGTCAATCGAACCAGCTTAACAAAACCGAGGATTGTTAGTTTGCCACTGCACGATAGTCAGTATTGTTACCACAAGAGGAAGGATGTTTTATCCTGAGATACACGATTCAAGCGATTGTTAAGTGCAAAGGGAAATATCATTCAGATACGGCAACGAGGCTGGACCAGCCACATTGGCAGGCACTACTTGTTCAAGCCTCTTTGTAGCCCACGCAGGTATGCTATCTGTCCGATGTGCTGGGTTATCTCAC
>JADHXB010000076.1 GCA_016783155.1 Dehalococcoidia bacterium | reverse complement strand
AAATCGCCATGCATTAAGCATGGTGCTACTATGTAAAAAATTAATGGAACAGATAGGGGTGAACCCCGAAAGGTTAAGGCTTGAATGGTTATCTGCCGGTGAAGGAATCCGTTTCGCCGAAGTTGTTACTGACTTTGCCAATAAGCTGAGGGAATTAGGACCACTTGGAATAGGCGAAGGAATAGATGAAAATGGATTAAAGTTAAAACTTGAAGCAGCTAAAAATTTAGTCCCCTACATTAAGCTGGTGGAAAGGGAGAGGCTAAGAATACATTTTGATACAGAAGATGAATATAACGAATTTTTCACCAGTGACGAGGTAGATAAGTTATTCCGTGAATTAATTTTAGATAAATTGACAATAAGCCAAATTTTGTTACTCCTGCGAGAAAGACCCCTTTCAACTGGAGAAATCTCTGAGATTTTAGGCTTAAGCCCGTCTCAAGTATCAAGATATCTTAATAGTTCAGCAAGGGAAGGATTAGTCAGGTTCGATGAAATCCAGAAGTGCTTTGTTCCCGCCTAAGGGAAGAGAGCAGGCACAGAGTTAGGACAAAGAAGAAAAGTTAGGACAGCGTTTATGGATCACGATAAAATCGATCGGATTATAAATAAATATGAGAACGATGCCAGTTCACTAATTCAAGTATTACTGGAGATTCAGAGCGAAAATCGCTGGCTTCCTAAAGAAGTATTAGAGAAGGTCAGTAAGAAATTAAAAGTGCCTTTAAGCCGGATACAGCATATAGCTACCTTTTATAAAGCCTTTAGTTTAATTCCTAGAGGGCGTCATGAAATTCACATATGTATGGGTACTGCCTGTCATGTTCGCGGTGCGCCGCGCGTCCTTGACACGGTCCAAGACCTGACTGGAATTAGACCTGGCGAAACGGACCTGGATTTAAAGTTTAGCCTGGAAACTGTCAACTGCCTCGGCTGCTGCGCTTTAGGACCGGTGATGGTAGTCGATAAAAAGTATCACGGAAAGCTAGTACCAACCAAGATAGAAGACGTGTTGAAAAACTATGATTAAGGGAAAATTATGCCAAAGATAAATTCGCCTACTGAATTGGAAGAACTCAGGCAAGAAATATTGTCCAAAAGAGACCAAAACAAATCCTGTATTACGATATGTGCTGGAACCGGCTGTCTCGCTCTCGGCAGTGATAGGGTTATCAGTGCCTTTGAAGAAGAAATCGAAAAACAAGCTTTAAAGACTAAGGTTGATGTTAGAGGAACCGGTTGTCCCGGCTTTTGCGAAAAAGGACCTATAGTCGTTATCTATCCCGAAGAAATCTGTTATATAGGGGTAACACCGGAGGACGCCCCAGAAATTGTCTCTCAAACTGTAGTTGGGAAGAAAGTGATTGACCGCCTGCTTTATACTGACCCAAATACTGGCGAAAAAGCAGTACATGAGTATGAAATACCTTTTTACAAGAACCAGATGCGGCTCCTTATCGGCAATAACATTAAGATTGATCCTAAAAGTATCGATGATTATCTGGCGCTAGGTGGTTATTCTGCTTTAGCCAAAGTTCTTTCCCAGATGACCCCCGAGCAAGTATTGGAGGAAGTCAAAAAATCCAACCTGAGAGGGAGGGGAGGCGGTGGCTTTCCTGCCGGCAGGAAATGGGAGGAATGTCGCAATGCCTCCGATGAGATAAAGTATGTGATCGTCAACGCCGACGAGGGTGACCCAGGGGCATTTATGGATAGAGCTCTTCTCGAGGGGAATCCTCATTCAGTTCTTGAGGGGTTGACCATGGGAGCCTATGCCATCGGCTCCCATGAGGGTTATATTTACGTTCGGCAGGAATATCCCCTGGCGGTAGAGAACGTGGGTATTGCTATCAAGCAAGCTGAGGAATATGGTTTCCTTGGGGAAAATATCCTTGGCTCAGGCTTTGATTTTATTGTTAAAGTGCACCGAGGAGCCGGCGCTTTCGTCTCTGGTGAATCGAGTGCTCTGATGACGGCAATAGAAGGCAAGGTAGGAGAGCCCAGACCGAAGTATATCCACACCGCCATCAAGGGCATTTGGGATAGACCCAGCTGCTTGAATAATGTTGAGACATGGGCTAATGTGCCACTTATTATCAATAAAGGCGCTGACTGGTTTACTCAATTTGGAACTGAAGGCAGCAAGGGGACGAAGATTTTCTCCCTGGTAGGTAAGATAAACAATACCGGCCTTGTGGAAGTACCCATGGGCATAACCCTGAAAGATATTATCTATAAGATAGGCGGCGGTATCCCCGGAGGTAAGAGGTTCAAAGCAGTGCAGACCGGGGGTCCATCCGGAGGATGTATTCCTGAGGAACAGTTAGACATGAAAGTTGATTTTGATGAACTTGCCAAGGCTGGCTCAATGATGGGTTCAGGTGGGATGATTGTAATGGATGAAGATACCTGTATGGTTGATGTCGCCAGGTACTTCCTTGACTTCCTCACTGATGAATCGTGTGGCAAATGCGTCCCATGCCGTGAAGGCATCAGGCAGATGCTTAGGATTCTGACTAATATTAGTGAAGGAAAGGGGAGAGAGGGCGACATCGAGCTTTTGGAGGAGCTATCCGAGGTAACAAGAGATGCCTCACTTTGTGCTTTAGGTAGGTCTGCCCCTAACCCGGTCCTAAGCACGATACGCTACTTCAGAGATGAGTATGAGGCACACATCAAGGAGAAGCGTTGTCCGGCTTACGCGTGTAAGGCGCTAATCTCATACTATATCGACCCCGAGAAGTGTCAGGCTTGCATGATTTGTCTCAGGCAATGCCCTGCAGAGGCGATTGTAGGTGGTAAGAACCAGATCCATGTAATTGACCAGGAGAAATGCACAAAGTGCGGAACTTGCTTTGAAGTTTGCCCCCCTCGCTTTGGTGCGGCGAAGAAGATTTCTGGCGAGCCTGTTCCGCCGCCTATCCCTGAAGAAGCAAGAGCTATAGTCAGAGAGAGTAAATAAAGATGAGTGAAATCCTTTTACAGATTGATGGCAGAGAAGTTGAAGCAAGGGAAGGGATGACCATTTTGGAGGCAGCACAAAGTGTAGGAATAGGTATCCCTACACTTTGCCACCACGAGAAATTAGAACCTTATGGGGCTTGCCGAATTTGCACAGTAGAAGTAGAAGCTCGCGGTAGGACAAATCTCGTTGCTGCCTGCCTTTACCCAGTAGAAAAAAATCTGGTAGTAAGAACCAGGTCCGAGAAGGTAGATAAAACTCGCAAAATGCTTCTGGAGCTGATGCTAGCTCATGCTCCAGAAGCCGGAGAATTGCAGGATTTGGCTCAAGAGTATGGAGTAGACAAAGCCCGTTTTGAAAAAGAGTCCTCATTTTGCATTCTTTGTGGTCTATGTGTAAGATACTGTGCTGAAGTCAAGAAGAAGAACGCTGTTGGATTTGTTGACAGAGGAGCAAGACGAGAGATAAATTTCATTCCAGAGATAGCCTCTAAGGAGTGCTGGAACTGCAAGGAATGCTTTTCACTTTGCCCTACAGAGGCACTACAAGCAAGTTATCTTTTAACCGAAGCACTCGCGTTTCCCTCACCTTCTTTCGAACCCGAGTCAGAGGAATAGGCAACATTTGAACCCACAGGGAGATGCCATGCTCAATATTGCCAGAGCACCTTCACGGCTCAGCCGATCTAATGCCCATACCAGAACCGCCTGAAATTTCCTTCGTCTGGCATCGGCTACCAAATTGGCTAGTTCCCTTTGGTGACCGTTTCTCCAGGCGGTTTCCTCTTCCTCATAGATCTTGATAACCTCAAAACCGCGCTGCTTTGCCCAGCTAGCAAACACTGCAGTCTGGTTCGCAGTGACCTGCCCCCATAAAGGATACCACTTCTTAAGTTAGAGCAACAGAGATCTTGGCCTCAGGAGCTGGTGGTTGATATCAAAGAGCACTATGTGGTCTTACCTGATTGTACTCCTGCAGCAATACATTTCCAAGCATGGCCAGATGCCTGAGGGAAATCGAGAGCTGGAAGATCTCTTCTAATTCCGTTTTGAATCCATTTCACCACAGGAACCCGCCTTTTACCCCATTTGATATCGGAAATCCGGGCTAATATATATCGTACCACTGCTGCATCAAACCTTAATGGCTGCGGGGACTATATATCGGGCCACCCTATAACACCACGGCCTTAATAGTAAAAAGCCCTTTTGCCAATCACCTGTTTAGTTCAGGTCATACCTTCCTAGCGACGCAAAGGAAGAACTTATATGATAAACTAGAAGAGAGGTGAATAATCATGGCACAAGAGCTGGGCAAAATAAACAAACCCGATGCAGATAACTTCAAACAGGGGAGGAGGCTTCTCCTCGTTCCACTGATATACTTATACAAAGACGCTCCTTCTGAGTACACCGAGAAATATGAACTCTACTGGAAGCAGGTAGCAGAGCACATAGTTAACCTTGAAGCGAAGATAGGCACTGTTAGCCAAGTATACCACGAATCAATCAGCTTGGGTGGCGATGACGGCCTCAAAATTGTGGAGGGGCTGAATCAGAAGAGCTGCCAAATCGCCAGGCAAAAATGCCAAGACGGCGCTAATCTTGAAGTGATAGAAGACAAGGAGCTAGCTGAGGAAACCGTAGACTGGGAGAGGTGCTTATTCATCGGATTCCTCAGCGATAAGGTAGCCCGGAAAGTGTCTGAATTATACATCGAAGCCTCAAGGAAAAGATACGAACATATCACCAAAAGAATAGACGAAACGCTTAAAGCCAATGAAATGGCCATATTGTTCATCAGAGAAGGTCATATGATACAATTTCCCGAAGACATTGAGGTATTCAGCGTGTCGCCGCCGACCCTGGATGAAATTCGCCGCTGGTTTCATGACCGCGCATCAGCAAAAGAACCGGAAGATAATAGTCAATCTAAAACTTGAATCTGATCGAACAGATGATAACCTGCCCCTTTTAGGCATACTTCTAGACCGTGGTATAATATCTTGTAATGTAGAGGGAACAACTTAGGAGGAACACTGAATTATGGAAGACATTGAGAAACTGATTAAGACAACACTTGGAGAGATTGAAAAGGTGCTTGACTCTAAGACCGTTGTCGGTGAGCCCATAACTATCGAGGGTATAACCTTGATTCCCTTGATGAGCGTTGGATTCGGTTTTGCCGCTGGCGGCGGCACAGGTAAGGGGGAAACCAAAGAAGAAACGGAGGGCGGTGGCAGCGGCACTGGGGGCGGTGGCGGGGTAAAACCCATCGCTGTCATAGTCATCGATAAGGATGGCGTCAGAATAGAGCCAATCAAGGGGGGTATGGCAACAGCCATGGAGAAATTAAGCGAAACCATACCTGACATTGCAGCAAAACTCACCGAAAAATGGGGGGACCGGAAAAAAGAAGGAGAAAAATAGTTGTGGGCCATCGCTGCTCTAGTTAGTCTTGCTGTACTCATCACCCTTCTCCTCTGTGTGCCGCTTGACTTAGTATTCCGTTCGAACATAGACGGAAAACCTAGATTCGGCATGAGACTAATATGGCTCTTCGGTTTGGTCAGTCACGAATTAAGACGAGGAAAAAAGAGGCCTGACGAAGAGGCGGCGATTGAACATAAACAGAAGCGGCGGGATTGGATATGGAGAATAGGAGTCACGTTCGAAGTCCTGCGAACTAAAGGCCTCTTAAGACAGTTTGTCAGCCTCGCAAAGAGAATCCGCCGTCACATTAAGATTAAGGAACTCGTGGCAAACTTCAATGTAGGACTTGATAATCCGGCTGATACAGGTCTCCTCTTTGCCTTTATAGCACCAGCCAATCTACTTCTGAGGTATTTTTCGCCTCACCAGATAAAAATCGAGCCTTCATTTGCCGGTGAGACTATCATCGAAGGTCATCTTTACGGAGCAGTAAGGGTACGGCCTATTCAACTGGCTGCACCTCTGATGGGATTCGCCTTCTCATTGCCCACATTGCGAGCCGTGAAAAAATTGGTTTTGTCGAAATGGAAAAGAAAAGAGTAACAATTAGCAGCCCTGTCGCAATAGCCGGAACAACTCTAATATTAATAACAAAATTGTCGCTTAACTGCCAGCCCGGCGGCAGTAATATCTTCTTCTCTGGCGTCAAGCAACCTGTAGGCATAGTGGTGGCTTCGCCATCGACAAAGAAAGCTTTCGAGATTACCGGCAAGGAAATCCCTCTAAACCAGCTTATACAAGAAGCCCCTGGCCTAGCCGGTATACTGGAAAGAGCGTAACTCGCTCCACGTCTGGTACTGCGGAAATGCTACTGACTGGAATCAACCCCGAAACTGTGGCCTCTAGATGACAATGTTCAGTGCCGCAGGCAGTACACTGAAACGGGCCGGCGCTTCTCCGAGTAGCTCACCATCGGCCTGGACAGCCGATGTTAATGTCGGTCTTATCTCTACCTCCCGTGCCCGCATCAAGGTTACCTTCGGATGTGTGAGGTGAGTGCCCCTGTAGATTCTCGGCAGCGACATGATAAGGTCCGGCTTGGTTATATCATCTATTATCACCAAGTCAAAAAAACCATCACCCGGGTCAGCATTAGGTGCCGGAAGCATACCTCCACCTCCATACCTGCCGTTATTCAGCATGATAGTGCAAATCCTTCTTTCCCCGTGTTCGCCATCCACTATTATGGAGACATCTCTGTTTTCATAGGACATGAGGGTAGAGAATAGTCCCATCAGATAGGAAGGCATATCCCCCAGAGCCTTAAACTTCTCGGTAGTTGCCTTGACAACCTCAGCATCGAAGCCAAT
>JADHXB010000075.1 GCA_016783155.1 Dehalococcoidia bacterium | reverse complement strand
CGTTGGTGTAGCCGACCAGAGCGACTACAAGAATATGGCTCCTCTTGCGCTTTTGGCGATAGAGTGCACGATGCCGTCTTACTGCTTCAATCTGCCCCTGGAGACGGTCGATTCGTTTGCGGATGAGACGGCGGTCTGTCTCCAACTGTGATTCTCCCGGGCCTCTAGTTCCAATGCCGCCGCCTAGACGTTCAAGATGGCTCCACTGTCCGGCTAGGCGTGGTAAGAGATATTGGTGCTGAGCCAATTCTACTTGGAGTTGACCTTCGCGGGTGTGGGCTCGCCTGGCAAATATATCTAATATCAGTGCTGTACGGTCGATGACCTTGACTTCCAGGGCTTCTTCTAGATTCCTCTGCTGTCGTGGTGATAGCTCGTCATTGAAGATGACAACATTGTATGGACATTGCTCCCTAAGCTTAATTAGCTCCTCTAACTTTCCCCTGCCCAGATAATGAGTTGGAGAAGGCTTTTTCAGTTTCTGGGCTAGTCTGCCAACTACTTCAGCACCGGCTGTCTTTGCCAGATGAGATAATTCCTCTAAAGAGCTGTCAATCGACCAGCTGTCGGCAGAGGTTTTGCTGTCAACACCAACCAGAAAAGCCTTCTCTATTTCAGCTTGAGTTTTAAGCAAGGTTTGTCGCATGGATTAAACCATTATGTTAACTTATTTTCTTTTGGCCCTGTCCCAGTTCAGCAGTCGGCTTATGCCTTCATCAAGGCGGTCATCGGGCAAGGTTAACGATAAGCGGACATAACCTTCACCGGCATTACCATAACCGACTCCTGGAGTAACTGCCACATTAGCCTTATCCAGTAATTCGGCGGTGAACTCTACCGATGTATAGCCATCTGGTATTCTAGCCCAGATGTAGAAGCTGGCTTTAGGCAACTTGGCTCTCAAGCCTATATCGTTGAGAGTTTTAACTAGTTTGTCTCGACGTCGCTGGTAAATGGTGTTATGTTCGGCAATGCAGTTCTGAGGACCAGTTAACGCTTTTATAGCTGCTCGCTGAATTGCCTGAGGAATACCCGAATCCAGGTTGGACTTGAACCGGAATAGAGCGTCTATCATCCGGGCATTGCCTACAGCCATGCCTATCCTCCAGCCAGTCATGTTATAAGTTTTGGATAGGGAATGAAATTCTATGCCAACTTCTCTAGCCTCAGGTATTTGCATAAGGCTTGGTGGTTGATAGCCATCGAAGGTAACCTCCGTGTAAGGAGCGTCATGGCATATAGCCAGGCGATGTTTCTTGGCGAAACGCACTGCCTTCTGAAAAAAAGCGATATCAGCTACTGCCCCAGTGGGATTGTTGGGGTAATTTAGCCATAGGAGTTTAGCCTTCTCAGCTATTTTCTTAGGAATGCTTTCGAGGTCAGGCAGGAAGTCATTCTTCTCAGTCAGTGGCATGAAGTACGGCTCGCCACCAGCCAGTAATGTACTCATGGAGTAGACCGGGTATCCCGGATCGGGTACCAGAGCTACATCGCCAGGGTCAATGAAACAGAAAGAGATGTGTCCTATGCCCTCTTTGGAGCCAAGGAGCGGCAACACTTCTTGGTTCTGGTCAAGTGTCACTTCAAAGCGTTTCTGATACCACCGGGCGATGGCCTGGCAAAGTTCGGGCAGTCCTGCAGTTTCTGGATAGCGATGATTAGCCGGGTCATGCGCTGCCTGACATAGCTGGTCTATTATGTGTTGTGGCGTTGGCATGTTAGGGTCGCCGATGGCGAAGCTGATTATATCCTCTCCCTTAGCTTGTTTTTCTGCAATCTTTCGATTGATTTCTACGAATAAATATGGTGGAAGCTTGTCGAGGCGATGCGAAAGTTTCATTTCAGCCACTCTCCAGAAAAAACTTCTTCAACCGGTCCGCTCAGATATACCTCCCCTACTCCATCCCAGTTTATGGTTAAGTTACCACCTGGTAATATTATGTCAACTTCATTGTCTGTATGGCCTTTAAGTCTGGTGATTACAGCTATGGCGCAGGTACCGCTGCCGCAGGATAGAGTTTCGCCGGCTCCTCGCTCCCAGACTCTAGCCTCAATTTTGTTTCGATTTAAGACTCTGGCTATCTCAAAATTAACCCGTTCCGGAAAAATGGGATGGTTTTCTACCTGTGGACCTATTTCAGAAAGAGGAAAATCAGCTACTGGCTGTGATAAAAAGCTTACGGCGTGAGGGTTACCCATAGATACAAAGGATAAGGCCAACTTTCTTTTGTCTATGGTCAAAGGATAATCTGAAATATACGTTATGTCAACCTCTCCCCTGCCCTTCTGCTGCTTTTCCATTAAGACTGGTATATCTTCAGCTCTGAAGCGAGGCATGCCCATATTCACTTTGGCGTGGCTAACTTTGCCCTGGGCTATAGAAGCCTGGATAGTCCTAGTGCCGACGATGGTTTCCACGGTTAGGTTTTGCCTGGCAGCTATTCCTCTGTCAATAACGTATTTAGCGAAACATCTCAAGCCATTGCCACAGACCTCAGCCTCAGAGCCATCGGGGTTGAACATGCGCATTTTTAGGTCGGCAGCATTTGAAGGTATTACCAGGAGTAGTCCATCGGCGCCTATGCCGCAGTGGCGGTGGCACATATCTCGTGCCAACTTAGGCCAGTCCAGTTCCATATTTCGGGCATATATTAAGATAAAATCGTTCCCGGTAGCCTGCAATTTAGTGAACTTCATAATTGACCTGCTCGCAGCTGGGACTAGACAGAAAGGCTGCCACTAGGCTAGTTGCTTTTTTCTGTATGGCATCATATTCATCGAGCCAGTGAATTCTAGCATCGTTCAGGTGGAACCAGGCATATTGATGACGTGCAAAGCGATGTGTCTCATTTTTCATTTGCTGAATAGCTGTGGTCAAATCCAACTTTCCCTGAAGAAACTTGCCTATCTGTTTATACCCTATGCCAGACATGGAAGGCAAATCCAGACTATAGCCCTTTGTCATTAAATCTTTCACTTCTTCTATTAGCCCTTGTTTTATCATCTCGTCTACCCGACAGTCAATGCTACGATATAAATTGTCTCTGTGCATAGTTAAGCCGATGATTAGGACTGGGTATGGCGGTGGTTGTTTTTGCCATAGCTGAGAAACTGGTTGTCCTGTTGCTCGGCATATCTCCAGAGCTCTGATAATGCGTCGTAGGTTGGTGGGCATAATCTTAGTGGCAGCTACCGGGTCTGCTTTCTGCAGTTCTTGGTACAGAGCGGAGCTGCCTTCTTCTTTGGCTCTCGTCTCAAGGCTATGCCTGAACTTGGCATCGGGAGCCACCGGCGGTATTTTCCAGCCTTCTATTACCGACCAAATATAGAGACCGCTACCACCAACTAGGAGAGGAAGTTTATGCCGCTGCTGGATATTTTCGATTGCATCATTAGCCAGTTTCTGGTAGATGGCTAAGCTGAAGGATTCGTCGGGGTTAATTATGTCAATGAGATGATGTTGACCCAGTGATAGCTCAATATGGCCGGGTTTAGCCGTGCCGATGTCCATATAGCGGTAAACTTGTCTACTATCGGCATTTACTATCTCACCATCGAAATCTTGTGCCAGGCGTAAGGCAAACTGGCTTTTACCTACTGCTGTTGGACCGATAACAGCAACAAGACACTTCATCGGATTGATTTGAGACTTGATGTCTGTCTGACGATGCTTACGAACTCGTCGGCTTTAAGGCTAGCGCCGCCTACCAGAGCACCATCGACATCACTTTCGATGATAAATTCGGCGATGTTGCTGCTGGTGACACTGCCACCATAGAGTAGCCGTACTGCTTCGGCTGTTTTCTCGTCCCACAGATTAGCCACAGCACTCCGGATAAGGCTGATTGTAGTGTTGGCTTGTTTGCCGGTAGCTGCTTTTCCGGTGCCAATAGCCCAGATTGGCTCGTAGGCGATAACCAGTTGGCTTGTAGGACTTACCCCTGCCAAACCTGCATTTACCTGCCTGGTGATTTTCTGTTCTGTTCTGCCAGTCTCGTTATCTTCCAGGCTTTCTCCGACACATAAAATAGGCTTAAGTCCAGATTCTAAGGCTTTCTTCACTTTTTTGTTGATCAACTCGTCTGTCTCGGCAAAATATTGTCTGCGCTCTGAATGGCCGAGGATGACAAAATCGCACAGGTCAGTGAGCATGATAGGCGATATTTCGCCAGTGTAGGCACCTTTGTCCTCAAAATACATGTTCTGAGCGCCGAGCTCAATAGATGTGCCTTTGATTAGCTCCTTTATGGCAGCAAGTGAGATAAATGGCGGACACAGCACCTTTTCTACATTATCTATACTATCTAGTTCAGCCACCATAGCTCGAACAAGACTTTCAGCCTCTTCAAGCTTGGTATTCATTTTCCAGTTGCCGGAGATTAACGGTTTTCGCATATCAAGCTCCAAATTTTATTAATTTCAAAGCGTTGGCCATAGCCAAAGGCATGATATCTGTGGCGGGGATTCTGCCCAGTCCACCTGAGACACAGGCTGATTCAGAGAATTCCTCAGCATTGTCAGGCCGACACCATCGGGAGTAAAGCAAGATGGGTACCGGATGCCAGCTATGTCCTTTCAACGTGGCCGGAGTCGAATGGTCGCCGGTGACAATAATGACTTCCGGCTTTAGGTTAAACAATTGAGGTAGAGCGGAATCGACTTGTTCAATAACTTTAACTTTTCTCTTGAAATCGCCGTCCTCACCGGCGCTGTCTGCTTCTTTAACGTGGATGTAGAAAAAATCGTGCTCACTGTAGTGATGAGCTAGAATATTCAGTTCTTCGTTGATACCACTATCAGCATTGAATATTTTCATTCCCACCAGCTTAGCCAGCCCCTTATACATGGGGTAGCTGGCTATAGCTGCTGGCGTTAGTTTATATGTCTCACGCATAGATGGGATATCAGGCAGTTTAGAAAAACCTCGGAGCAGAATCATGTTAGCCGGGCGATGTTTGGCTAAAATCCCTTTAGCTTTGCTGATAAACTCATTTGTAATACCAGCCGTATGCTTGGCTATTATTTTTGTGTGCTTAGCTGCATAGGGAGCTACTCCTGTCTTCTGTGGGTCTGTATCGCTAAGTTCAGCACTTAACTCATTGCCACGTAGAACAAATGAAAATCTATGCTCTTTAACCGGGGATACGAAAAGCCTGACATCTTTCAGTTTGACCTGGCTTAGCAGCGTACATAGTTCGGTGCATTTATCCGTGGTAATACGGCCAGCTCTGCGGTCGGTGATAAGCCCTTCGTCATCAACCGTGCAGAAGTTACCTCGGGCAGCAACGTCGCCTTTCTTTAATTCAAAGCCGACCCCTAATGCTTCCAGAACTCCTCGCCCTATTTTGAACCCCAGTGGGTCATAGCCAAATAATGCCAGGTGACCTGGCCCACTCCCAGGAGTAATCCCCGGGCTTACCGGGTCAATAAGTCCACATATCCCTTTCTTAGCCAGGTGGTCAAGATGATGGGTATGAGCTGTCTCCAGTTCCGTCTTGCCAGTCTTAGCATCAGGTAATCCGCCTAAGCCGTCAATGACCAACATCACTATCTTAGATGGCGAAACGACGCTAATTTGCCTTATTTCTTCCAGGGGGATCATTTCTCTTTATCCAGCAACACAGATATACCAGGCAGCGTTTTCCCTTCGAGGAAATTTAAGCTGGCACCACCACCTGTGGAGACATGAGTCATTTTATGTGCCAGGTTCATCTCGTCGACGATTTCAGCTGTTGAGCCACCACCGACAATGGTTGTTGCCTTTATGCTGGCCAATAGTTCAACCATGGCCTTGGTTCCTCGGGCAAATTGAGGTATCTCATAAACCCCCATAGGACCATTCCAAAAAACCGTTTTACATTGTCTCATTTGTTGAGAGAAGAGTTCAACAGTTTTCGGCCCGATATCGACAATGCTTTTTTTTGTTGGTATATCGGCTATTGGCACGATCTTGCCTGTAGCTTCTGTGTTGATGCTATCGGCTACTATAACATCTGCAGGCAGGAGTAAGGATATCCCTTTTTGCTTGGTGGCTTCAATTAATTCTTGAGCTAAAGCTTGTTTGTCGGTCTCGACTAGAGAGAGACCTACTTCGTAGCCTTGGGCTTTCAAGAAAGTGGCTGCCATGCCGCCGCCGATGAGCAGCAGGTCAACTTTGTCTAGAATATTTTGAATCAGGCTGATTTTATCGCTGACCTTGGCACCTCCCAAGAGGGCACCGAATGGGTGTTCAGGATTGGTTAGAAGGTTGCCGATAGCCTTCAATTCTTTTTCCATCAGAAAGCCAGCGACTGCTGGCAGGTATCTAGATATTCCTACTGTTGAAGCATGAGCTCGGTGGGCAGTACCGAAGGCATCATCCACATAGATGTCAGCCAGCTTAGCTAAGGCTTGGGCGAAAGAAGTGTCATTGGCTTCCTCCTCGGAATGAAAGCGTATATTCTCCAGAAGCAGAATATCACCTTCCTTAAGGGTATTTACTGCTTTTTCCACATTAGCACCTATGCAATCTGAGGCAGTTGACACTGGTAACTTTATGAGTTGAGAAAGCCGTTTTGCTATGGGAGCCATTCGCAATCCCTCGACCACCTTGCCGTCTGGACGTCCCAGGTGAGAACACAGGATAATTTTTGCCTTATGGTCAAACAGGTATCTTATGGTTGGCAGAACAGCCCGAATGCGGCTGTCATCGGTAATGGAACCAGTATTCGTATCCAGCGGCACGTTGAAATCAACTCTAACTAGGACCCTCTTTCCCTCGACTTCTATGTCTCGAATAGTCTTTTTAGCCAACC
>JADHXB010000074.1 GCA_016783155.1 Dehalococcoidia bacterium | reverse complement strand
TTTCTCACACCAAACTTTCTGCTGCTGGGTCTATTCTACACCTTTTACGAGTACCCAACAATTTGTACGTACGTGTGCCAGCACCGAATGAACATCCCGTTAAGAGGTACAATGCGGTTAACGAGGTAACGATTGTCAGGAATGTTATGTTTTTATTCGCCTTTGTCATCCGGTTCGCGTATCACTATTTCCGGCTCCTCGTCGGTGCGGTCGTCGGGAACGAAGACAATCCTCATTCCCCACCCGGCATACGTAGTAAGAAGCCCGCCGAACTCTTCGAGTGATAGCTCGTGATCGTCAATGTAGATGACCGCCTCGCCATCGAGACCACTACCGATAATACAGCGTATAACGTCACCCCGGGGCGTCCACTGGTTACCGAGGGCAAAATACTCAATCTGAGGACGTCCCTCAGGTATCTCGACGGCAACGTGCTCGTATTCCATGGCCATCCGCTGCTGGACCTCGAGAATCCGGTTATGACAGTCAAGTATTTCCTTATCAGTCATTACCTGTACTTCGGGTCCTAACTTCAGATGAACTCCGGAAACATTGGGTTCCAGGTATTCAATTACCCCGTATTCACCTTCTCGGGTTATTCTGACCTGGTCAAGAGTAGCGACATAAGGCTTCTTCATGCGCATTTTCAGCCCCCTTTAGCTCATAACCATTGAATTGACTAAGCCTTATAATAATCTTTCCGCATCGGAGTCTCAACATATCATGCTTGGAGCAGAGAAAACACCGCTTTATCCTTTCCTTCCCGGAGTGGTATCATTGAGTGAGATTGCTACCTTGAACAAGGAGCGTATGGATAAGGAAAACGCCCCCGAGCTTTATAAAATATGGGACGAGGCCAGAAACCACATTGAATCAGGCAACTACGATAAGGCCATCGAGATATACAAATACATCCTGGTCAGGTACGGAGACGATGATGTCGCCGCCGAGCATGCCAACGCCTACCTCGGGGATCTCTTCCTGACGCTGCGCCAGCTTGATCAGGCCGAAGGCCACATCAAGAAAGCCATAGGTTACAGCCCGGAGAAACCGGAGTATCATTATATCCTGGGTTTCGTTTATTCGAACAGGTCTGAATGGAATGAGGCCATAAAAGAGTTCGAAATAGCGGTTGCCCGGCAGCCGGAGAACGCCGAGTATCTACGGGGACTGGGATGGGCTATGTGTCAGAGTGGTGGCAGAGAAGACGGCCTCAAGCTGCTTCTTAAAGCGAATGAACTGTCACCTGAGAACGCCAATATCCTCACCGACCTGGCAATTGCTTACCTGGCCGAGGACTTCGAGCAGGCCAGGGGTTATGCTGAACAGGCGGTGAATCTTGATCCAGAAAACGACATTGCCAGAGAAGTATTGAACAGAATAAGAATTGCTGAGCAAGATATCAAACAATTTTTAAGAGACACACGCTCCAGCTGGGAGAGGACGTCGACAGCTACCTCCAATACCCACTTCATTCACAGGTACAAGGTATCACTGAAAGACAATCCAGATACCTGGCGTATCATCGATATTAAAGGAAACCAGATGCTTTCCACCCTGCATAAGGCCATCTTCAAAGCATTCGACCGTTATGATGAACACGAGTACAGCTTCTTCCTGAAGAACATCCCCTATGACAGTGAGAACCAGTATACGTCACCAGGGCTTGGTGCTGATGGAAACGCCAAACTTGCTTCCCGCATCAGGATCGATAGCGTCGAATTGTATGGGGGACGGAAATTCCTCTATCTCTTCGACTATGGCGATGAATGGTGGCACAATGTTGAGTTGATGAGCGTAACGCCAAGGGTCACACGTGCCAAATACCCCAGGATCGTGAAGAAGCAGGGGAAATCACCACCGCAATATCCACGTCCGTAAATAAGTATGGAGGCAACGGTTAGAAACTGAGCCATTCGTCGAATGGCTCAGTTTCTCGGCGGCGTGTCCATGAGAGGCTCTGGACTGCGCTTCTACTGTTCTGCGAAAGTAACAACATAAGCGAATGTTCAAAGGGGTAACTATCCAAGCTTTTGTCTAATGAAAGACGGCCCGGACTTTTGTTTAACTGGATAACTAAACACCAAAATATAAAAGAAGATACCTCACTGGCAGAGCCGTTAACAATGAACCTTTCTGTCCTCTAGGGCTCTGTTATTTGAGCCCCAACCGTACTAGTGTCTCAGGCGCTGGAACACCATTCTTACCCCAGCCCCGCAGTTCGTAGTATTCGTCGAGCAATTTTGCAAGGTCATCAGTGCTAACGGTCTCCCCGGCTGAAGCTCCCTCTGGCAATGGCTCACCCACGCGAGCGGGCGCTATATCATCAGCCCGTCTTATGCCCTCCCGCACATTGAACATACGGCAGAGGTTAAAAATGCGCTCCCCGGCTGTCAACAACTCCTTTAAAGTTATACCCCATCCAGTAACCATAGCCACTGCCTGTGCCACACAAGTCGGTGTATACGGGCGCCAAGCATTCATGGGGAACTTGCATATCCCGAGGGTGTCTCCCAAGGTGCCAAAGTAGTCCTGAGTAATCTTTACCAGATAGGCCTTACCCTCTAACTGCTTACGGCTCATAGCTGTATCCAGCCCTAATTCGGGATATGGTCCGCCCGCCTTCATAGCATCCTCATGGATGGTCTGCAGGTGGCAGGCCCCCCGGTTAGCAGTAGCATAGGCCAAGGCCATGCCTTTCTTGCCACGCGGATCGTGCATAGCCATCTCTAGCCCTTTGACTTGCAATGCCCAAGCTTCGCTTCCCTGCCCTACTTTTTCCGCCGCCTTTGTCACGCCATCGGCTAGAATTGCACCCACACCACGGTGATAAGCAATCTCCTCTATTAAAGTCAAGATAGTCTCTGCATCCCCCCAAGGTAGCGGGCGTCCTAGGTCAATGCCACGTTCCCAACATTCCATGGCCCAAGCGATGCACTCCCCTGTCGACATGGTATCCAGCCCATAACGATTGCATAGTTCATGGGCCTTGGCTATAACGGCTGGATCAGTATTCAGCAGCAACGAGCCCAGAGCAGCTACTGTCTCGTATTGGGGACCGCCATAGATGCCAGAAAGCTCATATGGTTTCTCCATCTTAACTATCCTACGGCAGAAGATGGGGCAATTGGGACAGGTTTGCCGGTCGGTTAAGATAGCCTTGACCATAGCCTCGCTTTCCAGACGCTCACCTCCCTCAATAACACCGGCCTGGAAATTTTTAGTGGGCAGGATGCCCATGCGTTGAAGAGGTGTAAGGTTGTTCCAGGTTCCGTATAGAGTCAGTGTGCCGCAACTGGTATTATCCTTGATTTCTTTATTGATCTGACGGGTGAGAGCAATAAGTTTCTCTCTGTTAGCGACTGCAACGCGGCTGCTTCCCTTTACTGCTATAGCCTTAAGGTTCTTGGAGCCCATTACTGCTCCCATACCAGCGCGTCCGGCGGCAAAATGTAGCTCACTAAGTACCGAGGCATAGCTCACCATATTCTCACCGGCGGGTCCTATGCCTAGAACTATAGCTTTACCTATCTCCTTGAGGATAGTCTCCTGAGCAGGCCCGGTCTCTTGGCCCCATAAGTGTGAGGCGTCCCTAATCTCAACTCGGCCGTTATTGATCCAGAGATATACCGGCTTCTGGGACACACCCTCGACAATGACCGCATCAAACCCAGCTGTCTTTAGCTCTCCAGTATCTTAGCCCAGGTACCCCTAGTGCGGAACTTTATCCCCTTCAGGTCAGCCGCTGTTTCCAGCTTAACATTGGAATGGCAGAAGAGCTCTGCCGGGGTGGGGGTAGACATACCAATTGCCACCTGATTATAGTTATACTGGTCTAGCACTTCTTGCAGTAACTTCTCGCCATCGCCATCGTAGTACCATGCCAGCATTTCCTCGCAGATGGGGCCGGCAGGGAAGCCTGAACCACCGAAAAGCTCTGCCTTCCTTCCCAAAACATCCTCGGTGATACCGAAGCCATACATCTGCATGTCCAACACACCGTCTCTCACGCTATCGTAAAGCTCGTATGCCGGAACTATCTCGCTACCGAAGTATATCTTGAAATCCAATCTTCCTCCCGACATTTCCTTCAGGTGGGCAAAAAACTCTCTATCCTTCTCCGCTCTAACCTCACCAGGCGCACAAGCAGTTTGAACTACCCATTTAAATACTTGCGTTGGCTGTGCTGGTGCTGGAGCTGGGGCAGGGGCTGGGGCAGGGGCAGGGGCTGGGGCTGCACAGGCAACCAAAAGAAGCGAAGTCCCCAGCACCAAGGCAATCAAAAACACTAAAAATTTTCTTTCTCATTAGAGAAACTCCTTCATTTAGATTTTGGTCGGCTAAAAATACTCTACTTCTGAAAGCTATCACCTCCTTCATTCTATTTTAGGGAATTTCCCTAACCTTTAGGTATGTTGGAGCCGATATTGGTGGTAATTCTTTTTATTCGGGATTTTTAGCAATTCTCAAAAACCCCTTGGCACTACTTTTAATTCGCTCTCAAAATAAGAGTCGTATCGGATAGTCGTAAGTGAAGTCTAGCAATTTATATTATATCAACGTCTTGTCAAGCTCCTTTACCCAATTTATTTTGACCTGCCCCTCCAAGCCTAGTCCCGTTATAATGTTAGACTAAGGTAAAAAGACAGATCAGTATGTTATGGGTCGCAGGTTAGCAAATTAGGAGAGTTAGAAACCTGTTCGAAAAGATTTAGGTAATTGCACATTCCGTCATTTTGTTCAAACTCTCCGCGAAACGTAGGGAGAAGACCTAAGGTGTGAGTCGTAGGATCATTGGATAGTCCTTAACGAGTAGATCGCGGATGACCAGGTTTCCATCTTCAATGCCTGCTACCAATTCCTGCTCGAAGCCGTGTAGAACATCTATACCCACCACCTTTTGTGCTGAAAAGCTAGGGAATGTCAGGGTGGCTTCTATGCCAGGGTCGTCGTCCACCGCTATACCGTCTGTCCACAACGCGAGTAGCTTATCACCGTTTGGCAGGGAAAAACTATAACTCTTTATATTCGTCGCTTCGCTCTGTGTTTCTATCGGTACGCTCACAGGCTCAGTTCCA
The DNA here is from genome assembly GCA_016783155.1 of Dehalococcoidia bacterium. Taxonomy (GTDB): domain Bacteria; phylum Chloroflexota; class Dehalococcoidia; order GIF9; family UBA5629; genus 9FT-COMBO-48-23. The sequence goes on along the minus strand of JADHXB010000074.1, from coordinate 2,037 downwards.
GCCATGATTGTGCAGAGGCCTGTAATCACGCTCATTTTAGGCGGATTTTCGAGATTTTCGGCGAGTCCTGTGGTGCCGTTCATACCTAAGTTAATGATAATGCCTCGGGCAAGGTATTTTGCCGCCGCAATCTCGGCGTATCCTGAATACTCATGGGGGTGTGGGCTCTTGGACGTCCGCCAGTGCAACTCTTCCGGTATGTATTCGCCACTGAAGCCGTGAGCGGAGGCCGCATCCTGAATATCCCTGACTATGTCCGGATAGTCATAGTAGTATTCGTCCCCGTATTCCGGCGATGCCCCAGCCATGGCGTGCCAGGAAATCCCGTCCACCAGAGGCATCACATCCGACTCCAGAATGTGGAAGAGGTATTGGCGGGCTTCAGGCTCAGGACGAACGACATCTTCAATGCAGTAGAACGGCGTAACGGCTCCGACCACTATCTTCGCCTGGGGATCCTCGCGGCGAATGACCGGGACGGTGCGTTTGACGAGGTTGATATAGTCCGTTACCTGGACATACTGTTGGGTGCCCCTGCCGATATTAGGTTCATTGAGTATTTCATAGTACTTAATCCGACCCTTAAAATGGCTGACTATGAACTGCACATAATCAAGGTAACGCTGTATCTCGTCCTCTGTCTTAAACCTCGAGTAGTCTTCTCCCTCAACCTGGATTGCTTCATCCTGAAAGACTAAAGTGTACATGACCTTTATGTGATTGTCGGCCAGACTCTCTATTGCTTCATCCTGCTCGGGATAGACAGAGAATTCGGAATATGCTCCCATATCCTCTACCTCGTTCCAGTCAAACACATCAATGGACAAGCGCATCCACTTTAATCCTTTTTCATTAATGCGAGCCGCAAAATCAACGGGGTCTTCGGTTTGAACTTGCGGGTGTAAGGTAATCATATCTCCGATACGGTTGTCTTCAAGCTCTCTCGATTGCTTATGCCGGAATTGGATTTTAGGCAGGTTGTTTTCCTCCTGAAGGATTACAGATTTGCTCGTGCCCAACGATGGTGGTACTGGTAGCGTTGGTGGCGGCGGTGGCGGTGGTGGTGGCGGCGGTGGCGGTGGTGGTATTGGCGATGGTGCGGGAGTTGGAGCAGGTGTTGGTGTCGGTGTAGCGACCGGGGAAGGAGCAGTCTCGGCACCGGGGGCAGAGGGTGGTGGTTCGGTTTGCGGCCCACAAGCTGCCGCAGATAGCATCATTATCAGCATGACCAGCATGACCAGCATGACCAGCATGACCGCTATTATCTTTTTCCTCATTGTAATCACCCCCTAGCCATTCTAAGAACATATACCGAGGGGACAAAGCTTTTCGATTTAAGCTATCGCCTCCTCATTTACTTTCTCGGCATCTTTTTCCACAGCCTATAAATACCCATTCCTTCAGGTCACTTCGTGTCTTACCACACTCTGGGAAACCCTGGTTCCTTTCTCCATCTGAGCTCCGCAATTCCTACAGAAAAAGGGTGGTTTTTTCCATTTTAAATATAGGTCATAGCCTATCGGGAGTCCCAAGCCCGATCCAACTCTGCTCTTCAGAGGCTACTTACTCCAAGTGAAAGCTGCCAATTACTTCGTCCAGCACTGGTTCATCCTGTTCAAAACTGCCGGGAAGGCTGAACCCCATTATAAGGAAGCCATTCGCTTCCGGGCTAACAATCACATATTTGCAGGTGAGGAGAAAGCCACCCATCGTGCCATTGAACACAATCTCGTAGGCTGGAGTACCGTCGTTCAGTGTTATCTCACCTTCGGAAAGGAACTCATAGTCACCGAGCTGCTCACTGAACATGCTTTTCAGCATCGATGCCGCCTCTTCAAGGTCAGTTTCTTCTATAGTCCATGTCTTGACCATTACCTCGGGTATTCCCGCGGCGGCCCGCAGGTCAAGAATTTCACCGTATTGACCGGTAGTATAGTCGGACCACCCCGCCGGGTAAGTTATAGAGAAGCCGTATTCGGCGTTGGTATAGGTGCCACCCGGGCTGGGAGCCGGTGGTGCAAAGGTATAGCTGGGCAG
>JADHXB010000010.1 GCA_016783155.1 Dehalococcoidia bacterium | reverse complement strand
ATATCCGGAATAAACCCAGCGCCGATGCCCTGGATTTTATGCGAGCCAGGTTTGCCACCGGAAAGAACCGGTGAATCGGCCGGCTCAACAGCAATAGCTCTAAATCCAGGTTTTTTCTTCTTTATAACCTCGGCCACGCCGGTAATGGTGCCGCCGGTGCCAACACCGGCGACCAGAATGTCTATATTGCCATCCGTATCTCTCCAGATCTCCTCAGCCGTGGTCTCACGGTGAATTTCAGGATTAGCCGGATTCTTAAATTGCTGCGACATGAAGTAATTTTTGTTCTCTGCCACCAGCTTTTCAGCCTTTCTTACCGCTCCAGACATACCTTCATTACCAGGAGTCAGCACCAGTTCAGCACCGAATATAGAAAGAATATGCCTGCGTTCCACTGACATCGTCTCCGGCATGGTGAGTATCAAGCGATAACCACGTGATGCACAGACAAAGGCCAGAGCAATACCAGTGTTGCCGCTGGTAGGCTCGACAATCACAGTATCCTTTCCTATCAATCCTGCCTCTTCAGCGGCTCTAATCATTGATACAGCGATGCGGTCCTTAATACTGCTACAAGGGTTGAAGAACTCCAGCTTGGCGACAACTTTTGCTCTGGCACCTGCTGTTATCTTGTTCAGCCTGACCAGAGGAGTGTTGCCGATAAGCTCTGTAATGTCTTTAGCTATACACCTGGTTACCTTGGGTATCTCTATTGTCTTGTGTTGAAGGCTGTCTGCTTTTTGGGTCTTGGGCATCTTGAGTTTATCCTCCTCCTAACATTATGAAACGCGGGGCTTCATAAAGCTCTACTTCCCGGTAGCCTTTCTTAGCCTTGAACAACACAATCTCAACCAGCTTATCCCAACTGGTAACTTGGGCGCCACCGATCATTCTCATCATTTCCGGATTGCTCCAGTCCCACGTTTTGGCTTCATCAAGGTCACAAACTCTGGTTTCTCCACTTTCCATATATATAACCTTCAACTTAATTTCGGGCTTAGTTCCTGGCAGAAGACCAGTGCCAGCCCACGGCTCCAGCTGCTTCCATACAGTCATGATGTCAACCGGATGCTGGACAACACTAGATTTAGCGTGTCCCTTCCGGCTCACCAATGTAGCCCCGATATTTCTTGCAGAAACACAGGTAATAATGTCTGCCCCGATAAAGCGGACACTCGTCACACAGCCTCTGGTTAAATGGGCAGCGCACATTTATCTTCGCCATCCAAATACTCCTCTTACATACATGCCTTGTTCAAACTACTATCCTGTAACTTATATGTAGTACATCTTCTCCACAGACTGCGCCTTCCCCTTTTGACGCTCGACCAAGTCCTGCAATGTTATAGACTCCAAAACTCCGTCCATCGCCTTTTTCAGTTCACCCCAAATATCGCGGGTGACACAAAGCTCAGAACGAGGACAGCCATCAGGGTCACCAATACAACCGACCGCAACAATCGAGCCTTCAAGCAGCCCGATCACTTCGCTAAGCCTTATCTCCTGAGGTGACCTGGCCAGCCGGACTCCGCCGCGAGCACCCCGTGTGCTTCTTATCATCCCCGCTGCTACGAGAGGGGCAATCAAATGTTCCAGATACAGAAGCGAAATCTGCTGCCGCCGGGCAATATCTTTTAATGGAACAGGCGCCTTCACCCCACTAAGGGCTAAATCCAAAAGCACCCTGGTTCCATACCGACCTCTGGTAGATAATTTCATAACCTTACCTCACTATGTTGACCATTATGGTCAACATAGTATAGAATAGGCAGCAAAGACTGTCAAGCCTTCGTACTTCACCTAATCGACAAATTCCATCTTGTCCCGTGACTGCTTCCCGCTGTTGTTGAATAGTCGAAACTGGGACGCATTTTAGGCATAACTCCCAAGAACCGAATTTGCATATGCCGCTTTGTTTGCATTATCATACTATCGTAGTAGGATTGAGATGGACGCTGGTGCCCTTATAAAGAAAGCTAAAGAATACCTGTCTCCAGAAAAAGTGGCTTTAGTTGAGGCAGCGTATGAGTTCGCCTTAAACGCTCATAAAGGGCAGGTACGGAAGTCCGGCGACCCATATCTGGACCACCCGTTACAGGCCGCCATGATACTAGCTGACCTCCAACTTGATGCCGCCACTTTAGCCGCAGCTTTACTCCATGATGTGCCCGAAGATTGTGAAGTGCCATTGTCTAAAATCGAGGCTAAATTCGGCCCGGAAGTAAGCAGGCTCGTTGACGGCACCACCAAACTGGGTAAATTGTCCCTACGCCGGGGCGAAGCCAGCAAACGAGAATCTCAATCTCAAAACCTGCGAAAGATGCTGATTGCTACGGCCGAGGACTTGAGAGTGGTGTTTATAAAACTAGCCGACAGGTTGCATAATATGCACACCTTAGGAGTTCTGTCACCAGAAAAACGGCGCAGCATTGCCCGAGAGACGCTGGATATATATGCACCCCTTGCCCACCGACTGGGTATCTGGCAAATAAAGTGGCAACTGGAGGACTTGTCCTTCCGTTACCTGGAGCCGCGCCAATACCACAAAGTAGCGCGCTTGATAGCCACCCGCCGGCCACAACGAGAAGCTTTCATAAATGAGATTACCGAAATACTAAAGCAAGAACTTGATAAAGCTGAGATAAAGACGGAAATCATAGGCAGACCGAAGCATATCTACAGCATTTACAATAAACTGAACCGATATGCGGCTCAGGGCAGAGATTTCGACGACATTCATGACCTGTTCGCTGTCCGTCTACTGGTAAATACAATACCGGATTGCTATAAAGCACTAGGTGTCATCCACAACCTGTGGCATCCTATTCCTGAAGAGTTTAACGATTTTATCGCTAACCCTAAAGACAACGGATATCAGTCATTGCACACCACTGTGCTATGTCAGGGCACGACTCCGCTGGAAATACAAATTCGAACCTATGATATGCACCGAACAGCCGGTTTTGGAGTAGCCGCCCACTGGCACTATAAGGAAGGTGCCGGCCAAGATACCCGCTTTGAGGACAAGATAGCCTGGCTACGCCAGCTAATTGAGTGGCAAAGCGAGCTTGGCAGCGAGGAATTCCTTGAATCTCTAAAAACAGAAGTCTTTATCGACCAGGTCTTTGTTTACACACCCCAAGGCGAAATAAAAGCTCTGCCCAAGGGCGCCACACCCCTCGATTTCGCCTATCGCATCCATACCGAGCTAGGACATCGCTGTATAGGCGCTAAGGTGAACGGCAGGCTAGTTCCCTTAAACTACGAACTTAAGAATAGCGAAATCATAGAAATTAGGACTACTAAAGTCAACAAAGGCCCCAGCCTTGACTGGCTCAACCCTGACTTAGGATTTGTCAAGACCTCACACGCCCGAGAAAAAGTTCGACAATGGTTCAAGAAACAGGAACGAACGCAGAACATAGAACGCGGCAGACAGATCCTGGAAAGAGAACTCAAGCGGCTAGACATAGCCATGACCAACATTGAAGAAACAGCGCAATTGTTCAATTGTGAAAGCTCTGATGATTTTCTGGCAGCTATCGGCTACGGTGGCATTACTCCACATCAGTTGGCGCTCAAGCTAGCCATCGAACCAGAAGAAATTCCTGCCGTAACCAGAACCGTACGCACTGAAAGGATAACAACGGCAGGAATTCAGGTTCTAGGCGTTGGTGACTTACTTACTCAATTAGCCCGTTGCTGTAATCCCTTGCCTGGCGACCATATTATAGGTTATATTACCCGGAGCCAGGGGATTACCGTACATCGCAAAGGCTGCATAAATGCTACCAATGTCGAAGACAAGAGCCGCCTCATCGAAGTGAGCTGGGGAGAAATACATGATGTTTACCCTGTCGATGTTCAGATAGACGCTTGGGACAGAGTAGGCTTGCTTCGGGATATCACTACAGTTGTCGCCGAGGCCAAAGTAAATATATCCAGCATGAGCACTACAGATCACAATGACATTACTTCGGTATTCGCTACTGTTGAAATCACAAATATGGTTCAGTTAACCCAAGTACTGTCCAGAATCCAGGGTGTACGTGGTGTTATAAGCGCCACAAGAGTCAGCCAAGCCAAAGCCAGTCTTAGTTCTTAGAAAGGAGGCAGGATTGCCCAAAAGTAAATCAGCAGAAAAAGCAGCACGAGCATCAGAAAGAAAGCGACTACGAAATAAGTCGGTTAGAAGTGCTACCAAGACCCATTTGATTAGGGCGGAGAAGCTTATTTCAGGCAACGAACTTGAGTCAGCCCAACAAGCTGTGCTAGCTGCCACAAGTGCCCTCGACAGAGCTGCCAAAAAGGGGGCCATCCACCCTAATACGGCCGCCAGGCACAAGTCACGCTTGATGAAGAAGTTTAATCAAGCCAAGCTCGCCAGCACCGCTGAACAGAAGACAACCAGTGCTGAAGCAGCCTGAAAAATTTAATTAGTTGCACCAACATTTGTCATGACTGATAAAGCGCCGTCACCAAAACAGAAACGTATCCTCCAGTTTATCCGAAAATTCATTGACACTAGAGGCTACCCGCCCTCAGTCAGGGACATCGTCAGCGGCTGCAAGATAAGCTCCACCTCGGTAGTCGCCTACAACCTGGCCAGGTTGGAAGCAGCAGGATACATACGACGCCACGCTAAAATATCGCGTGGCGTCGAATTTCTAAACACTAAGCGGAGCCATCAACATATTGTCTCCGTACCGATAATAGGCGAAATAGCCGCCGGTGAGCCAATTCCTGTTCCTCACTCAGAGACCTGGAACACAGTTGCCTCTGAAGAACTAGAGATTACTGAGGATTTGACACTGGGTAAACAGAAAGTCTATGCCCTCAGGGTAAAAGGCAACTCCATGATTGACGCCCTGATAAAGGACGGCGATATCGTCTTGATGGAATACGTGAACAACGCTAAAAACGGCGATATGGTAGCCGCTTGGCTCAAAGCTGAAAAGGAAGTTACCCTAAAAAGATTGTTCAGAGAGGCTAACCGTATTCGCCTCGAACCGGCAAATACCCAAATGAAGCCAATTTATACCACCCCTGATAATGTAGAAGTCCAGGGCAAGGTTATTACCGTGATTCGTCACCTAGCCTGATGGAAATCTTCGATTTGACCTACAGCACAAAATTAGTGTAAAAGTAAAACAGATGCTGATTTCTCAGTTTCAGACTGTTGGACGCGATCTCTGTGCTCGAGGTCTGGTATCCTCTCACAGTGGTAATCTCAGCATTAAATTGGGAGAACGCCTATGCATCACTCACCGGAGCAGCATGCTGGGTTGCCTTGAAGAACATGACCTCGTAGAAACCAGGATCAATAAAAATGACCGGTTCACACCCTTAGCCTCAAGAGAACTGGCAGTCCATCGCGCTGTTTACAAACGCACACCGGCCTCGGCTATAGTACATGCCCACCCTGCTTATGCGGTTACTCTGTCCTTTTCCGAGCAAGAAATCATCCCCTGCGATACCGAAGGAAGCCTATTACTGTCAAGAGTGCCGGTTCTAAGTTTTGGAACAACTGTAAAGCCCGGGGAATGTGCTGAAGAAATAGCTGATGCACTCACAACACATAAAATTATACTAGTGCGTGGTCACGGGAGTTTTGCTGCCGGTCAACTGCTTGAAGAGGCCTATCACTACACTACAGCTTTGGAAGAAAGCTGCCGCCTCCTCTACCTGCTAAAAGCACTGAAATAAAGCTCCGCTAGCCCTCCCAACCCGTTCGAAGATATAAATCTGGGGATAAAACCAGAAGATAACCAGCAATTGCAGTCAGATTGGCGATACGGTTCGGCAACCTTCGAGGCTAACTCTGCCTAGTCTTTGACCAGCTTAGAATCTGCCGACGTGCACCAATTGAGATATTTAGGATTCTTGCCCTTTATCACGTCGAAATAGAGGCGCTGTAACTCCTTGGTCACCTTTCCCACTTTCCCATTTCCCACCGGGCGATGGTCAATTTCAATGACCGGACTGACATGAGCAGCCGTGCCTGTAAGAAACACCTCATCGGCGAGATAAAGCTCGGTGCGATCCACTGACATTTCCGCGGTTTCTATCCCCAGCTCATTTCGGGCTAGCTGGATTATCGCGTCTCTCGTAACGCCCAACAGGATATTATCGGAGCTTGGCGGTGTTACCAGCTTACCTTCCAGAACAAAGAAAATGTTCTCACCGCTGCCTTCGGAAACATGACCATCGTGGTTCAGCAAAATAGCTTCATCGAAGCCTCGCTCGTTAGCCTCGGTCTTAGCCAGAGCGCTGTTAACGTAGATACCGCTAATCTTTCCCCTCGCTGGAATCATGGTATCATCAACGCGCCTCCACGAAGAGGTACAGCATCGAACGCCTTCATCGGCATCGAGATAAGCAGGCAAAGTGGCAACGATGATAAGGAAATCATCCTCCAAATCGTGTAACCGTACCCCGATAGCTTCGGAGCTTTTATAAGCCAGGGGGCGGATATAGACATCTTCGCGGTAGCCGCTCTTTTCCACAAGCTTCACGGTTAACTGGCACATATCGTCAGCCGAATAAGGGATGTTTATCTTCAAAATACGACAGCCTTTGAGCATGCGCACATAATGCTCTCTGATACGAAACAAAAACAGTTGCTCCTGCTCATCATTCCAGTTGCCGCGAATGCCCTCAAAGCAAGCGGTACCATAATGCAGAGCATGGGTTAGAATACTAATTTTGGCTTCAGCAAGGGGCACAAATTGCTTGCGAAAATAAGCATATGGAGGCATATCTACCCTCCTTTTTCTCCGAATTTCAATATGAAAAAGTTGGGTTTAATTATAACCTTGCCTGTTGACAAAGACAAGCCTACCGGGAAAGCGATGGGGTCTCAAGTGTACAATCACCTTCGCGGCTAGCGAATACATCCTTAAGTAGCAAGGTGCGTCCGGTTTGAATGGAGGTAAAGCCGTATTTATTGCGGATACGGTCAATAGCCTTATCTAGATTCCACAGTCGTTGCGGCTTGGAATCAAGTAAATTAAGTTGTTTGCCATAACCGATTAAGTTCGATACTCCAACGCCAATGAGACGCACCAGTTTCTGCTTTCTAGCCAGAGCCTGGTCAAGCAGCTTAACTACTCCAGCAAAAATGACTTCATCGGCATCTGTAGCTTCTTTCGAACTAATGCGACGGGTAATGGTTTCAAAATCAGCATATCTCAATTTTAAGGTTATAGTTCTGGCATGTTTGCTCTCCTGGCGCAGCTCAGCACCGACTCTCTCACAGAGATAACGCAGGATAGCTTGAAGAAAGGCGCGGTCCAAGGTATCTTCAGCAAAAGTGGTTTCTCGGCTAATAGATTTAGCCTCGCCAGGTGGTTCCACCTCCCGATTATCTATGCCATTGGCATAATGATGAATCATCACCCCAGCAGCACCAAAACGATTCTTGATTGCTTCAAGCGGCAAGGTCGCAAGTTGGCCGATAGTCCTTATTCCCATCGCCTTCAACGCCCGCTCTGTTTTTTCCCCAACGCCGGGTAAGCTGGCTACAGGCAACGGTACTAAGAACTCCTTTTCTTGTCCCGCAGCCACTTCAACCAGGCCATCTGGCTTACCCAGGTCAGAAGCAATCTTAGCCACCACTTTACAACTGGCCATACCCACCGAAGCAATCAGCTTAAGCTCCTTCTTGACACGCTCCTTTATGCGCAATGCCAGCTGACGTGGGGTACCATGAGCTTCACAGCCAGTAACGTCAAGATAGGCCTCGTCCAGTCCTGCTGGCTCCAAGCAAGGCGAAAAGTCAGCCAGAATCTCCATAAATCTTTCCGATGCATCGCGATAGGCAGAAAAGCTACCCTGAAGAAAAATGGCCTTAGGGCAGAGACGATAAGCCTGGGCCAGAGGCATGCCAGCCCGAATGCCAAAAGCACGGGCTTCATATGAAGCTGAGGCCACCACGCCACGGCGCTCAGGCCGCCCGCCAACTACTACAGGCTTGCCACACAGCTCTGGAGCAAAAGCCTGCTCTACTGAAACAAAGAAGGCATCCAGGTCAATATGCAAAATATGACGAATCATGTTCAGCAACGATTATAGACTAGAAGCGGAAAGCTGACAAGGAAAACCTCAGTATAAAAACAGTGCGAGGCTCTAGGCTCGCACTGTAAAGTTAGACCAGGCAAGTTTTTTGTGTCTCACACAAACTTCGGTGGTGGTAGCTTCTTGGGGTCAATCCCAAGTTCTTTAAGCCCCTTATTCCGCAATGTTTCCAGGAGAGACTTAAATTTCTGGCGCTCGAATTCAGAAAGGGAAGCCATTATCTTCTGAACAGACTTCCTTCCCAGAGCCTGTTTGTAAGCTTGCTGCCCTTTCGCGGTCATGGTGACCCTTATCAGGTTCTTCTTGTGCAAGTCCTTGGTTTTCTTCACAAGCCCGGCCTTTACCATTCTGTCTATGATGCCAGAAACCGAGTGAGGACGCCGGTATATCATCCGTGATATCTGGGCTGGCGTCACCTTGTCACCGATAGCCTTAATAACAAACAGAACCTCAGCCTGTGTGGCTGGAAGGCCATATTTCTGCAGTTCCGCTTCCCTGGCATTGAATATTATGTCACTCACCTGATGCAACAGCACCCACAAGTTGTAATCCCGGTCTACGGCTGAAACTTCTGGCATAATACTCTCCTTTTTGAAATTCAGAAATCACCACTACAATGATAGAACCACTACCCTCACCAGTGAAGTAGCGCTCCAGCGGAAAAAATTACCTGATAAATACCGATTTTATCACAACAATCTGCAAAAAACAAAAAACAGACTTTAGATATCGGCCTCATTATTGGCTTCAGTTGATAGCTTATACCTTGATACCAAGGCTTTCATTCGGCGCTCAAAGGTTCCTCGTTCCAGAAGAACCTGCCTCTGGCACTTAAGGCACTTTACCCGAATATCAGCACCCAGCCTCACCACCTGCCACTCGTCACCACCGCACGGATGCTTTTTCCGTAAACGAACTATATCGCCGAGCCTTATTTCCATATCTCTCAGCGGGCAATCTGGCCAACTAACTTGTTGATATTATCGCGTAGCTCCTGTGCATTATGCCGGGCAGCTTGAGCAAAATCTTTTCCCTGAGAAGCGTAAAGGACTTGCCGTGAGACAGCGATAATGGCGTTTCCTCCTTGAGCATCAATTCCATATCTGACCGTAGATGCCAGGTCACCGCCCTGCGCACCGATGCCCGGGATAAGAATCGGCATTTCCGGGCATAACCGCCGAATCGCTTTTAACTCTTCTGTATACGTGGCACCGACAACCAAGCCGATATTACCATGCACATTCCACTCTCTAGCTTTCCGAGCTACTGCCTCATACAGCGGTATGCCTTGAGCATCAACCAGGTTCTGAAAATCCACCGCCCCGGGGTTAGACGTCCGACACAGTATGAAAACCCCCTTCTCATTATATTGGATGAACGGTTCAACCGAGTCAAAACCGAGGTAGGGGCTTACCGTAGCTGCATCAAAACCAAAGGTCACAAAAAGGGCTTTAGCATAGGCTCTAGCCGTGTTGCCAATGTCACCTCGCTTACCATCGCCGATTATCGGGATATGGTCGGGTATATGCTCAATGGTCTTCTGTAAAACTTTAAGCCCGTCGACACCCAAAGCTTCATAGAAAGCCAGATTGGGCTTATAAGCACATACCAGGTCGGCAGTATTATCAATAATAGCCTTGTTGAACTCTAGAAGACCCACTTTCGGCATCAGTTCAGGGTCGGGGTCAAGCCCAACACAAAGCAGACTTTTATTTCGTCGGTTAGCCGCCAGAAGCTTATCAGCAAAATTCATTTTGTTCTTAAACCGAATTATAACTTAAAGAAGGCAAGGTATCCAAGCCACTGCGGTCATCACGTGTTGCAACCTAAGATATCTGGTGGCTTGGACTCTCAGCAACAAAACAATGAAATGTGTCCTTGAACTGACTGTCACAGCAGTTTGTACCTTGCCCAGGCGTTGACAGCTACCTATGTTCATGCTACCCTCCTCTATAAAAGTACGCGGAGAATTGTCTTTTGCCCGTGGCACTGAGCAAAATGAATAACTCTGCGATTTGATCTAGCCGCCGACCGCAAACACCCCGATACTGATATAATTATCTTCGGATAACAAACCTAGATAAGCAGAGGTGCGATATGGAGTTAACAGTAGTTGAGGCATGCACTATTGGAGATGCCTGGTTTCAATGCCTTGAGAAGGCACTATTGGAGGGTAGAACATATCGTATACAGCAAGGTAGTTTTGAGGGCACCCATCGGAAAGAAATACCTCTAGTCGCAATTATAATTCGTAATCCAGGGGTGAGACCATTGAGACCTGATGTACCTACGGGAGTGCCGGCACCTACAACAGATGAAGTTATCGAAGAGTATATGTCATATCTAATGACTGCCACCAAGCAGGAGAACGAAGAATACACTTACGGGGAGGATCTGGCTTCACAAATTGATGAGGTAATCAAGCGCTATAAGCGCGGGGTTGATACCAACCAGATGTGTATGACAATTGGCAATCGCAGTAGTATTTACCTGAAAGACCCTCCATGCCTAAGGGTACTGGACACTCGTGTTCAGGATGGCTGCCTCAATTTCATTGTTTATTTTAGAAGCTGGGACCTGTGGGGTGGATTCCCTACAAACCTGGGCGGCTTGCAACTATTAAAAGAGCATATGGCTGGGGAGATTGGGGTGGACGACGGTTGCCTGATTGCCTTCAGTAAAGGGCTTCATTTGTATGAACATTGCTGGGACCTGGCCAAGATGGTGCTGCGCATGCCACTGGGCCATGAAGTGAAGTAAGGAAGTGAGAAGGTAGTTAGGAAACCGCTTATCTCAAAAATCTGAGAAGGAGAAACGTTGGCATCCTCAAACGAGAAGGCTATACGGACTATTTGCGGCTTTTGCCATAATAATTGTGGTCTACTTGCTTATGTTAGTAACGGTGTACTACGGCGGGTAAAGGGTGACCCAGACCACCCAGCCAATAGAGGTGATATATGTCCAAAAGGCACCGCGGCAGCAAAGGTAGTCTATTCACCCGACCGCCTGAAGCATCCCCTGCGCAGAACAAATAGTGGCTTCAAGCAGATCTCGTGGGAGGAAGCTCTGGACATAACGGCAACGAGACTTCTGGAAATCAGAGAGAAACATGGAGGCGAAACCCTGATACGATGCAACGGCGCTCCGGTAACCCAGACAGCATGGGATGCTTTCGTCCAGCTTATGGCTGCCTATGGTTCGACGAACTTCACTGGTTCCGGGCATATCTGCCATATACCACGCGACATTGCTTTCGGTACAGTTTATGGGAGCATGACTAAGCCGGATTACAAAAATACCAGGTGCATGGTAATGTGGGGCTCCAATCCATCTGATTCTAGAGACTATGGGGGTGCACACGGCAGATTTACCAGGTTGATTCCTGAAGCCAAACGCCGTGGGGCTAAGCTCATCGTCATTGACCCCAGGCACACTAACCTCGCCAATATCGCCGATAAGTGGCTCACTATTGAACCGGGCAGAGATGATGCCTTAGCCCTGGCTATGCTCAATGTGATTGTCAAGGAAGGACTATACGACAAGGAGTTTGTGACACAATGGACGATAGGCTTCGAAGAGTTAGCAGAACATGTGGAGAGGTTTACACCAGAATGGGCACAAGGCATCACCAAGCTCCGCGCGAGTGACATTCGCGAAGTTGCCAGGACATATGCGACTACGAGACCAGCCATCATCATGGCAGGCAACGGTCTTGACCAGTATCCCAATGTCGTGCAAACAATACGGGCTATCGGCATCCTCTGCGCCATTACTGGCAATCTGGACATAGAAGGGGGTAACGTTTTCTTATCTAAACCTGCGCTGTCTCCACTTGTCAGCCACCCCTCGGGGATAAAGCGCTTGAGTGCTGACAGATACCCACTGTATCCCTGGGTACCGTTTCCATGTTTTGTCGACGCTATGCTCAATGGAGAACCATATACCCCTAAGGCAATGCTCGTCTACCATGCAAACCCAGCATTAATCAACGCTGACAGTACCAAGACCAAGCAGGCATTGGAGAAACTCGAATTTCTGGTCGTCTGTGATATCTTCAAGTCAGCCACCGCCGAAATGGCTGATATAATTTTGCCCGAAGCCTCTGAGTTCGAGCAGTATGGCTTTCAGTGTTACGCCAGTGTTGAGGGCGGCTTTGTTGCACTGAGACCAAAGGTAATAGAGCCCATAGGTGAGTCTCGTCCCGTATTCGAAATGGAATACGACCTGGCCACAAGAATGGGGCTGAATGCAGCCTACCCCTGGACCAACACCGAGGAGTTGATTAACTACAGACTTAAGGCTTGCGGGATTACTGTGGACGACCTGAAGAAACAACCAGTTATTTATACCACGCCGCCGTTAGAGTACCGGAAATACCTCAAACATGGTTTCGAAACTCCTTCAGGCAAGGTCGAGATTTATTCGCAAGAGCTAAAAGACTATGGCTACCCACCATTGCCTGAATTCAAGGATTTGGACGCCTCGCTTGCCGGTGAGACTGCTTCACCAGATGATTACCCATTAATAGGCACGACCCGAAGACCAGGGGTATATGTCCATACACGCTTCCGCAACATATCTGCATTACGAAGGTTAGAGCCAGAACCGTTAGCAAGGCTAAATCCCGAGGACGCTCAAAACCGTAAAACTGGGGATGGTGACCTTGTAGCAGTCCAGTCGCCGAATGGAATGATTAAAGTCAGGGCAAAGGTAACCGATGAAGTATCGCCTGGAGTGGTAATAATTGATTTCGGCTGGGGCAATCCTTGGGACCAAGGACCCAATGTTAATATTCTGACCAGCGATAATGACCGCGACCCTATTTCCTGCTCAACACCAAACCGGAGATTCCGCTGCCAGGTCACCAAAGTAAATTCCTGAGAAACAGCCGCCCCTCCAGGTCTCCATATATGTAAACCTTAACATCTCCCAAAGTATAGGAAATTCCTATTTATAGTTACATATTTACATGTTTACATGGCATGGTATACTATGAAATCAAAAGGAGGTTGACATGAGTTCAATCCAGCAAGACTTATCCATATTTAACAAATTTAATTTTGACAGGCCGCCCGTAGGCGTTAAGTTCTTAGCCACAAAGCCGGACGGGATCGAGAGGCTTGATAAAGTCTTAGCTTTATGCGAGATGCTTAGAGAAGCACAGGAAAGAAGCCCTTTTTACGCCACGAAAGAGGATTTCGAGTGTGTAGGACCGTTACTATTTGGTATGGTGGAGCCTGATCTGGTTTTTGAGAGCGGGCTGGTAGGACCCAAGCTAGGAATCTTTAAGGAGGCACGTGCCAACAAAAGAATCTATCAGTATATCCCAAGAATGACGAAGGGCACCGTTAACTATGTCGCTTTTTCTCCCCTAGATAAGCTGCCATTCGATCCAGACGTATTAGTTGTTACTGCTAACCCGAGTCAAGCAGAAATTATACTGAGAGCAAGCAGCTATACAACCGGGAAAATGTGGTTCGGTAGGGGAACGCCAGTGATGGGATGCACTTGGATATTTATTTATCCATACTTAAGCGGAGAGTTGAACTTTACCATCAGCGGTATTTTTTCGGGCATGAAAGCAAGGAATGTCTTACCAGACGGCCTGGTACTAATATCAATCCCCTGGGACCTGCTCACCGGTATTGTAGAAAATTTGCAGGATATGGAATGGGTTCTTCCAGAGTACACTGAGACTAGAGACGAACATAACGAAACATTTAAGAGAATAGCTGAGGCATTGGAGCAGGAATTTCAGAAAAAGTGAGATGAGGGCATGAAGCATAAGGTGGAATATCTTAGCTTCTAGGGGCGTGGTAGATGTGCACATTCTATGACACTTGCAGGGGATGACTTTGAAACATTCTTTGCAGCGCCTACTTCAAAGGGCAGGTAATCTAAGATTATTTGCCAATCTACGTGGTGACTTATTCGGTGGCATAACAGCCTCGATAGTTGCTCTACCGCTTGCTATTGCCTTCGGTGTGGCAGCCTTTGCGCCCCTTGGACCTGATTATGTAGCACAGGGGGCTCTTGCCGGTCTTTATGCCTTTATCATTGCCGGTTTCCTAGCCAGCATATTCGGCGGCACACCGTCACAGATTACCGGTCCCACAGCGCCGATGGCGGTTGTCATTACAGCATTTATCGCTCGTTTCACGATGGACCCGGAACTTGCCAACCTTGGCGTGAGCACAGCGGAAGCGATTCTGCTCATGGTGGCGGCAACGATTTTACTCGCTGGGTTATTTCAGATTGTGCTGGGAGTTGTAGGCGGCGGACGACTGATCAAGTATATTCCCTTCCCGGTAGTGTCCGGAATAATGAACGGTATCGCAGTGCTCATATTCCTGTCACAGCTACGGCCGTTTTTTGGCGTGGATAACTCCGCAAGCTTCAGCTCACTCATAACAGGGCAGGCCGGTTTCAACTACGTAACTATTGTAGTCGGCGTAATTACCATTATCGCCACCGTGTACGCGGGTCGATTAATCCGGGTGATCCCGGCTGTACTGGTCGGAGTTGCCTTCGGTATTGCTGCCTATTTTATCATCGGTTTCATCGTTAGCCCAGATTTGCTTCAACCACAAAACAATCCTCTGATTGTCGGCCCTATTCCCAGCGCTTTACCCACTCCCGACAAGGCGGTGGCATTTATCAGCTTCGCTGTTGAAATACCTCTGTCTAAATGGGTTTATATCATCATACCAGCGTTAACACTCAGCATCCTGGCGTCCCTGGATACGCTGCTTACCTCCGTTGTTGCTGATATGGAGACAAAAACCAAGCACAAAAGCAAAAGAGAGCTCATCGGCCAGGGAATCGGGAATATGGGTTCGGCTCTTTTCGGAGGTCTGCCAGCCGCTGGCACCACCTCAGTTACCATGGTCAATATAAAAAACGGCGGGCGAACACGGCTTTCAGGTGTTATAAACAGTGTATCGCTTTTGCTTGTGGTGCTGGTGTTAACTCCATTCGTGAAATGGATTCCCCTATCAGCTCTTGCCGGCATCCTAATGGTTACCGCCGTGCGGATGGTAGATTATAAGAGCTTAATCCTGTTCGGAAAGAAATCGACTTTAGAAAACATGCTTATTGTCCTGGCTGTGACCGTTAGTATGGTTATTTTTGATCTGGTGATTGCCGTGGGCATAGGCCTGGTAATCGCTTGTCTTCTTTTCGTGAGGGAGCAAATAAATAAGACAATAATACGCAGAAAATATTCCGGCGAGCATATACATTCGAAGAAAGTACGAACCCAGGAAGCAATGCAAATTCTGGAGGAACACGGGAACCAGATAAAAGTATACGAGCTCTGCGATGCCCTTTTCTTTGGTACCTGTGATAAGTTGCTGACCGAAGTCGAAAAGGACTATGACAGCAAGTTCATTATTTTAGACCTCAAGCGGGTAAATACCATTGATCTCACCGGCACCCAGCTGCTGCGGCAAATAGCAGATCGCGTAGAAGAAAAAGGCCATCACCTGCTGCTGGCATACCTGGACATGCCGGGAGATCGAAATAAAGAGCGTCTGCGCAGCTACTTGGAAGATGTGGGTGTAACTGACGCCATCGGTCGCGACCATATCTTTCCCGCTACGGACTATGCGCTGGAGTGGGCCGAAGACCTTCTAATCAAGGAGGAAATGAGTGAAGCGCAGTGGGACACGCAGATACTCGAGCTACATGATATATCTGTGTTTCATGACCTGTCGACTGAGCAGTTGCGCCTCGTTCAAGGCTACGTGCGACCGGTATCCTTTCGAAGAGGGGAGATCATCTTTAGAGAAGGAGAGCCAGGACATGGAATCTATTTCATCCTGTCAGGGTACGTCAGTGTGTTTACTGGTAATAGAGACCATCGTTTAGCAACATTTTCCGACGGTGTGTTTTTTGGGGAGATGTCCATCCTCGAAGATAAGCCTCGCTCCGCAACAGTGCGTGCCGAAACCGACACCAAGCTGCTGTTTATGTCCAAGAAAAATTTCCAACAGCTTACTGAGAGTGAACCGACACTTGCTGCACACATACTGCGCAGGATCTCCAGGGATTTATCCCACCGGTTACGCATGACCAACGCTGAAGTGCGTGCCCTAGAAGAGTAGGCTACAACAAAAGACCCTGACCTGCCCCCCAATAGTTATACCACTCCTTGAGCTAGAGTTGGCAATAAAAAATAGGCATGTTCTGTCTAAATCAGGCTACCTGAACCCCTCTACTCGGTAAACAGCAACTGGCCCTGCCTTGCCTTTGAACGATTGTGGCTCCAGTTCCGCAACCTTTACATAATCCCTTACCAGGTGATAGGTCTCAGGTCCAATCCAGACCTCACCACCAGGAGTAGCACTACAAATGCGGGAAGCCATATTAACAGCATCTCCAATTACCGTATATTCAGCGCGCCCCAATGAGCCTACATTGCCAGCCAGTGCCTCACCGGTATTGATACCAATACCGAATTGTATCCGAGGCAATGAAGGGTCATCTTGCTGCCGCTTCATAATCTCCTGCTGAGTTTCCCACGCTGCCTTCACTGCTAACCTGGCATGTTCTTGCTGAAACTTAGGCGCGTTCCACACTGCCATTACATTGTCACCAGCGAACTTATTGACCATGCCATCATTATCAAGAATTCGCTTCACTATGATCGGCAGGTAATTATTAAGCATGTTAACAATGTCAGATGGCAGCATCTGTTCACAAATTTCAGTAAAGCCACGAATATCAGCAAAGAAAACCGAAACTGTTCTCTCCTCACCACCGAGTTCAAGTTTTCCAACATCAGCCAGCTCAAGGATTTCTGTTGCCACCTGCGGTGAAACATATCTTCCGAACAGGTCTTTTATAGACTTCCTATCAGACTGCTCAGCAACTACCACGCAGAGAACATTAGTAACATAAGCTAAGGGCAATAGCATCAAAGGATAAAGAACGGTCATGACATAACCATTATCAAAGGCAAAGAAAACAGCTAGCAGATAGCCAACAAACAGCGCTGACACCAAGGCCCCACCCCACTTCAGCTTGAGCCAAGGCAAAGCGAGTCCAGTAATTATTACCAGAAACAACATTGTCATCAAGGTAGTGCCCCAGCCAGTATCCACCAGGAATCGTTGTCTGAGAATGGTATCTATAACATCGGCATGTATCCATACTCCAGGCATCTTGCTCGTTGAAATGGGAGTTATCCAGGTATCTAATTCACCGGTAGCCGTCATACCCACCAACACCACTTTGTGCTTAACAACCGAGGGGTCGAAGTTCCCAGTAATAACATCGCCATAAGAAAGAGTAGTGTAACTGTCATCAGCCGAAGTGAAGTTTATTCGAAGACCACTAGAAACATCTACTGGAATATCGCGGTCAAGTAAGTGAAGTCTATTATTTTGAACTGTATATTCTTGTGGAAGCGACTTTAAAAACAAGGTATGAAGCGCAGCTAGCGCAAAAGCAGGATAAGTTCGCCCCGAACTGTCCCCGACCAATAAAGGTAACCGTCGTACCACACCATCGCCATCGGGAACCATATTGGCATGGCCTAGACTGATACAGGCTTGTTTAAGTGGTTCCGTAGGCAATAAGAAACGCTCATAGGCAATCTCAGGTTTATTTGAAGTCAAAGGTTCAACACCGACCACTGGCAGGACAACATTGCCAGCCGTCTCTATTGCTTGTGCCAGGACCGAGTCATCAGCCGAAGTATCAGTAAAAAGGATGTCAAACCCAATTGCCCTGGCTCCAGCTTCACTCAAATTGTCAATAGCCTGAGCGTGAAGCTTGCGCTGCCACTCTGACCATCTACCATAAGTTTTGAGCGTAGCATCGTCAATGCCTGCTATAACAATGTTTGGCGAAGGCGGTTCGGGTATAAAGAGCTGGTCAGAAAGCCAACTATTAATGCTGGTAAAAGGCTGAATCAAGGCGGCTAGCAGGATGAAAAGGCAGCCTACGGCTATCACTATGCCAGTGTGGAACAACTGGCGAGTTTTACGGCGACCCCATTTTGCTAAAAATGGCATCGGGCCAACTCCGCCGAAGGCACATAAAGATGAATATTAGCGATAGGTAATCCTGACTTCCTTCAGTTCCGGGGTCTGGTTAGAACTAGTAGTCTGGAGGTAAGCTTTATATTTGATGTAGCGCCCGCCATCATGCCCTGACCAAATCACAGCACCGTTCGTCACATAGTAAGTAGTCGAAGTACCATCAGGACCAACAAAATTCCATGTCGAGTTATCAATATTTGTAGCTATTTGGAATTTTAACACGGTACTGGCAGGAGTCAGAGCAGCCCAAGAGATAGTGCCAAAATCAGCATTACTTCCGCAATCATAGCCGCTTGATTCTAAAGTGCCTGATGGGACATACCCCCCCTTTCGCGGATCGGTTGCCAACATGACAGTGCCGTCTCCACCTCCAACATTAACTACCGTCACATTATCGCCGGTGCCGGCGTTGAACTCGTTTGCTGTGGTCTGAGTCCATGTCTGCCAAATAGCCGGAGGCGAGGGTGGTTGAAAAGACCGCGATGGTGGCAGTGACAGCGGTGGCAGAGAAGGCGGTGACGGGGATGGTAGAATCGGTGGGAGAGGCACTGGCTCTGGCCTTGGTATAGTTAGCTGACCACGGACAAAGGTGATTTGATATCCTTGAGGTATTGGTATCTCCAGCCCACCAAAAATAGCCGACCACTGACCCTGTTTATTAATTATTGTGGTGCTGTTACCCTCGGTCACTATTACATCCCCCACACTGCCCCGAACCACAGCAGCACCGTCTGGTGTCTCAATCTCATAGTGGGAAGCAGGGTCAACAAGCTTTTGCACCCGGCTCGTTGTCTTACCTATCTGCTGCCGCAGCTTGATAGCAGTAGACCCAGTCCCCTCAGCAACACCTAACTCAGCGACACCAACTTCAGTATCTGCTGCCAGTTCTATAGTAGTACCTTCAAAAAAGGTAATTACAGCGTTCGAACCCGGTCCGGTCTTAATGCGGTCACCTGGCCCCAATGCCATACCCGGAGATACCTGGCTCCAGGTGTCAGCACCCGCTTTCATCACCATTACCTCTCCGCTCACCACAGAGATCACGGTGGGCTCGCTGGGAGATCGCAAAGATGTTGCCGGAACTGGCTGCTCTCCACAGCTAATTGAGCCAGCCACCAAGACAAAGAGTAAAACCAGGATTAGCATTGACCACTTAGATACAGTCATTTGCCAGCCTCCTTCTCGCCATCGCTTTCGTCTCGCCCGGATAAAGCCCTGGATGAAGGCATGCTATTCTTTTTCGGTGTTATTGCTTCAAACAGCACCTTGGAATCCTCCATCAATGTCCGTGCATAAACTACAGCCTGCTTCATATCTTGCTCCGGTGTGTCGGAAACACGGCCATGGCCCGGGCAAAGCTCAGCAATCCTCAAAGAACTTAGACGCTCCACAGAATTAACATAGTCACTTATGTTACCAGAAGTGGCAATATCAGACAGGGTACCTCCTGCAAATACCGTATCGCCGGAAAAAAGTAGCCTCTCAGTGGGCTCATAGACACAGATGCATCCTGAAGTATGTCCCGGTGCGTGAAGCACCCTAAGCTCATAGTTACCCAGGGCAATAAGAGTATCATCCTCTAACCATACGTGGGCGTAAAAGGGTTTGCTTGCTGCATCTCGATACTTGGTCAGAGTCACAAACTCGTCTTGCAACTCGATCTTGTTAGCAGCCAGACGATGAGCAGCTATAACCGCTATCTTAAAGAAAAAGGAGGCCGCCCCTATGTGATCGAAGTGCTCGTGAGTAAGCACGACCAGATCAATATCTTTCGTCTTCAACCCCAGCTGCTTAAGACACTCCACCAAGTAGGGAAAATTGGAGCTTGTCCCAGTATCGATAAGAACATTCTTGTCCCAACCACGTATCAAATAAACATGGCTTCCCGGTTTCTCACCCAAAAATTGATAGATGTCCGGCCGCACCTCCACAATCATGGAACTGCTAAAAGCTCTGGTGCGATCCTCCTGCTTAAGTAATGACATAATTATCTGCCTGTGGTTAGCGCCTTATTGGCCTCCCTTAGCTGTCGACACAACTTGCCCATCACGACTAAAGCAAAGTCAGGCTGATGACGGAGCAAATAGGTAAACTTACTCTTATCTAACACCAGAAGTTGAGTGTTATCTTCTTCGGCCATCGCCGTCGCCGAACGGCGGCTGTCATCAACCAAAGCCATCTCCCCGAAAAAATCGCCGGCTTCTACAGTTGCCAGCAGTTTCTTATATCCTTGCTCACCTCCAGTATAAAGCCCAACCTTGCCCGAATAAACGATGTACATGTCTTTGCCAGGGCTACTTTCGGAAAAAATAACCTCCGACTTTCGATAACTCCTGACGAACTTTTGTGGTATCTTACCCTCCATTAGCCTCCACTTGTCCACTTGATACCTAGGTAACTATGCCTAGGTAATTACATTGGATATGATTACACATTATACCATCCAGGTCAACAGGTTTTGCCGAAAAAGCGTTAATGCGGTACCAACTCATGCCACGAGACAAAAATCGCTGGTTAATAAATCCGGAGGACTGCGAGGGAAACAGCAGGTTCGGCTCCTTCTTATTGAAAAGAGAATGCACACCCCAACCAGCTCGCTGTGCTAAATGGCTTTATGTTAAAACCCGCCCATCGAATAGAGGACGACAACTGCACCAAAGTACAGCAGAATTAGAAGGACACCATCTACACCAACCCAAATCCGTGGCCAAAATCGGGGCCGGAAAATCAGCCCGATAATGACAACACAGCTCATCAGTATAGCAAAAAGAGCAGTGCCGACATGGTCCATGGCTGCGTATGACAGAATAGGTCCAGTAGTATAAAACAGATCATCGACGAAGATAGTAACCCCCATATTGAACAGGTTACTGCCGATTACGTTGCCAACTGCCATTTCCAACGCACCCATACGCAAAGCCGAAATTGAGACCACAATTTCAGGCGCCGATGTGCAAATAGCCAGGAATATCGTACCAACGAAGCTGGCTTTGAGGCCGGTGACCTGAGATAGCTCATCACCAATGAACCCCAACCACGCGCCTGCGGCAACAGTTGCCAGCGCTGCTATCCCAAAAAACGTGCTTGCCCTCCTTAGAGAGACACCATCGTAATTTGCGGTTACTGACCCATTATCAGCAGGTTGGCCCTCCTGGGTCCGTTGGAAGCGAAATATCATATACTGAGCCAGCAGGTAAAGGCAGAAGAGTATTGGTGAGTAGATGCCTATATAGCCGAATATGCCTAAAGAAGACACGTTCTGGGCGATATAGATAAAAACTGCTGCCGCTGCAACAAGCAGGGTGCTTAATATGGCAGCTAAAACGATGCCAGAGCCCAGGTAATGAAGCACCGGACCACGCGTGTAAAGGACATCGATTATGGCGATAACGACCAGGTTTATCAGGTTTGACCCGAAGAGATCACCTAAAGTTAAATCAGGTTTCCCCACGAAGGCTACCGAGCTAATGCCGGTGGCTAGTTCCGGTAAGGAAGTTATCGTGGCAAGAAGGATGACGCCAACCCAAATACGTCCCAGCCCTGTCTTCACCGCAATCACATCACCGTATTTCGAAAGCCTTGATCCAGCTACCAATATAACGGCTAAACAAATCGCGAACTTTACCCAAACCAACATGAACTCCTCTGAGCAATCGATTCCCTTAAAATAATACCATAGTCAAGTGGCATTGTGTTGACTTGCCTGAACCTCGACTGACTATATTTTAACAACCGCACGGTGCTGGATTCTATGCACACTCTCCCTTTTTTATCGGCAGGTATGATATTATCTGGTAGAGAAAAGTAATAGACAAGCACTGGTAGGGAGGAAAACAATGAGACGCCACTTAAATTTCATTATTCTTGCCGCTATACTTATCGCACTCTCTGCACTGGTATATTTTGTTCATTATGCCATCTTTCACGATGTGCATCACATCTTCATTTACATGGTTGGCGACCTGGCTTTCCTGCCGCTTGAAGTATTCCTGGTGGTCATCGTGATTGAACGCGTGCTGGCTCGCCGTGAGAAGCAGGCTATCATGCAAAAGCTCAATATGGTCGTGGGTGCTTTTTTCAGCGAGGCGGGCAACGAGCTGCTTCAAAGGCTTCTCGGTTGCTTTGATAAAAGCAAGGACATTAGCCAGCACCTTGCCGTTAAGCAGAACTGGACTCACGCAGATTTCAAAAAAGCAATGTCTTTTGCTAGAGCCATCGATGGTGAACCTGACTGTAGCGGCATAGACCTCAACGGTCTAAAAAAGTTCCTTATCCGGAAGCGTCAATTTTTGTTGGCGCTGTTGGAAAACCCCAACCTGCTGGAGCATGAGCGCTTCACTGATTTACTCTGGGCGACTTTCCACCTTACCGAGGAGCTGGAGGCACGGGAATCCCTGACGGACATTCCAGGGGCTGACATTGGACACATCGCCGGCGATATACAGCGAGTGTATAGTCAGTTAATAGTCGAGTGGTTATGCTATGTGGAACACTTGAAGTCAAAGTATCCGTATCTTTTCTCGCTGGTGGCCAGAACGCATCCCTTTCAAGAGCATCCCTCGCCGGTGGTGGTATAGACCTCAAAGATAGTATAATCTATACATTCAGGTAAAGACTTGCGAGTCAGAATGATGTAGCTCAGGACAAAATAGTCTTGTAAGCATTTGTGATTTTGCCTGTCGAACAATCATTAGACGAGATTGAAGTGTCTTCTAAAAGCAAGAAACTAAGGCCGAGCTGGCTGGACAGGGCTAAAATCCGCATCAAGAGGATGCTGGGTATGCACATCTTGCTCTGTGATAGCTGTAAGTGGGACTGGCGCAGCGCCTGCCATCATCCGGAACGACCTAACGCCGTCTGGTGCCCCGATTATGAGAAAAGGGGCACATGACTCAACTTCGGAGAGAGTTACCGTTAACAGCGGAGCATCCTGTACTTAGCCTTTCCGCGCTCCCGGTATAAAGTGAACTTAACTTTCTGACCTTTTAGCAAATATCCTTCGCTCTGCTTACGCAGCTTTCTGAAATCCGCTGACTCCAAAAAGCTCCGAAGAAGCTCTATCTTTTCCCCCAATTCACTATCACCCTTGCCTGCCTGCAAATAACTCCTCGCCAGATTCTCATATTCTTTTCTGGCTACGGTTTCGATGCAGTGGGAAAGGTCGGGGACAAGCTCTATCTGGTCCATTTCTGTGTCTACGGCAATGATACTGCTTGAAATACCGAAATGCAAAATGGAAACGGCTGCACCAGCTCTTGAACTCGTTCAGATAGGTGGCGCTTTTATAGTGTGACATTGGGTAATGTCCCCGGTGTCATTGCGAGCCGAAGGCGTGGCAATCTCATCACGTCATTTTCCTCCCCACCGAGATTCTTCGCTATGCTCAGAATGACAGGCATGGGGCGAGATCGCCACGTCGCTCACGCTCCTCGCGATGACAGAAAAAAGAAGAATAGGAATAGCAGGCCCTGCTCCGAGCGCCAACGAGGAATCTCGCTCCTAGAAATAACAACAGCAAGTGTCACTAATGTACTGGACAAGTACGGCTCTTTGACACTAAGGAAGCCCGATGTTATGATGATATTGAGTTACCCGACCAGACATTTGGTTGGGTTGCGTATGGAAAGCATTAACAGTTTATATTTAATATTATTTCTGATATCCCTAATAGTGGCAGCCTTCTTTTGCAGTGCCGAGACGGCTTTTATCGGCATGCAAAGGCTTCGCCTCAAGCATCTCATACATACCAACCACCCCAGGGCTAAGGTCGTGGCTAAGATTTTGGAGAAGCCGGAGAAATTCCTGGCTACTGTCCTTCTGGGCATCAACTTCTTTGAGACTGCGGTGGCTACTCTGGGAACGGTGATGGCTATATCATTGTGGGGTGAGAACTTAGGAGCAGCCATAGCCACGATTGTCATTACAATACTGACCTTAGTTCTGGTTGAATTTATTCCAAAAAGCTTGAGCACCCGCTACGGGGAACGAATAGCTCTGCTCTATGCCAGGCCTATAGAATTTATCTCGATTATCCTTTATCCGTTCGTCTATGTCCTGAACCATATTGGTATAAGATTCACCAATGTGGCTAAGGAAGGGGCTGAACCGAGGCCAACGATTAGCGAGGAGGAATTCCGTACAGCTATTACCGTCGGTGAGGCTGAAGGGGTTTGGGAAGAAGAAGAAGCTGATATGTTGCACAACGCTTTCGAGTTCGCTGACCGGCCAGTTAGTGAGGTAATGCAGCCCCGGACAGAAGTTACCTGGGTAAAGCAAGGGACGAGCTTAGCCGCCTTTCTTGATACATATCGCCGATATCCCTTCTCTCGTTTTCCAGTTTACAA
This sequence comes from Dehalococcoidia bacterium, assembly GCA_016783155.1. Taxonomy (GTDB): domain Bacteria; phylum Chloroflexota; class Dehalococcoidia; order GIF9; family UBA5629; genus 9FT-COMBO-48-23. The sequence goes on along the minus strand of JADHXB010000010.1, from coordinate 3,356 downwards.
AGGGACTACTGATAATGTGACCGGTGTTCTGTCCGTTAAGGATATAGTTATGGCTCAGGCCAATAACTCTTTGAATATGGACGCCCCTATTGATGAAATGGTGCGCCCGGTCCATTTTGTGCCTGAGACCAAGCGTCTAGGTGAGCTTCTGGCTGAGATGAGGGATAACAATTACCATATGGTAGCAGTTGTTGACGAGTATGGTGGTGTGGCTGGTATAGCTACCCTGGAGCACTTGACTGCGGAGATAATGGGTGTTATTGGTGACGAGCTGGCTGGCAGGGAAGAAGACTTTGTAGCTATAGATGCCCATACTTTTGAGGTTGATGGTGGCCTCAGAGTGGAAGAGGCTAATGAGGAGTTGGATTTAGGCTTGCCTACCGGTGACTATGAGACTATAGCTGGTTTCATTCTCAGCCATTTAGGTCGCATTCCGAAGCAAGGAGAGCACCTAAAGTACAAGAATCTGAAGCTGACCATACTTGAAATGCGGGAGCGGAAGATAGAGAAGATTTTGGTAGTCAAGGAAAAGGATGCAGCGCCTGCGCCTTAAGTTTAGCCGCGGTGAAGAACTTAAGTTCCTTGCACACCTGGATTTGATGAGGCTTTGGGAGAGGGCTTTACGTCGGGCTGAACTTCCGATAGCTTATTCGGAAGGCTTTTCTCCCCATCCGCAAATTGCTCTGGCAGCACCCCTATCAGTAGGTGTAACCAGCCAGGCTGAGCTAATGGATGTATTCTTGTCCCGATGGGTGCCTCCGCAATCTTTTATCACCCAGGTAAGCAAGCAATTACCTTGCGGGATTGATTTGCTGGAGGCTTGGCCAGTTGGACCTAAAGCCCCGTCGCTTCAATCTCAAATTAGATTCATAGAATATAAGGTTGAGGTAGAGGCTGAGCAGGAGCGCGAAGAAGTGGAATTAGCTTTACAATCTTTCCTCTCAGCCAAAGAACTACCGTGGCACCATTTCAGAGACACAGGAGCCCGCTATTATGATTTGCGTGCCCTGGTGGATAGACTGTGGCTTATTGATTGCCACGATTCTTTGTGTGTTTTGGGAATGAGATTGCGCTGCGATGAAAAGGGCGCTGGCAGACCAGAGCAAGTGACTAAGGCTCTGGGTTTCTCTCGGCATCCTGAATCCATCCACCGCACCAAGCTAATTCTAAGCTGAAGAGAACCTGGTTAAGTAATGCAGTTAACAGAGCCACATCTTGATATTAAGCGCCAAGAACTGGCTAAGAAATACGCCAGGCTTACGAGACGGCTATCCCTTATTGAGTTGGCAGTAGTCGGCACTCTGCTGTTAGTACTCGTTTTCAGTGGTGTCTCAGCCAGAATGAGCTATTTTTTGTCTTTTCCTCAACCCTGGGCATCGGCTCTGTATTTTATGATTTTAGTGGTTGTACTGGGTATAATCATAATGCCCTTGACTTACTATCAAGGCTTTATCCTGCCGCGGCGCTACGGTTTGTCAACTCAAAAGCTTGGCGCCTGGCTAGCGGATAGAGCCAAAGCCTCGGCCTTAGGCGTCTTATTAGGTTTGGGAATAGTTATTGTCGTTTACTGGCTATTAGACCGCTTCTCAGACGTCTGGTGGCTGTGGGCTGGCATATTGTTACTGCTGCTCAGCTTGCTTTTAACACGGCTGACGCCGACTTTACTCTTGCCTATTTTCTTCAAGTTAGAACCTCTTGATAATCTGGAGCTCAAGCAAAGGTTGATGAATCTGGCAAAGCGGGCACGAGCCCAGACTGTTGGTGTGTTCACCATGAATTTGAGCAGTAAAAGCACTACAGCTAATGCTATGTTAGCAGGTTTAGGTAAGACGAGAAGTATTACTCTCAGTGATACTCTGCTCCAGCAATACACTACAGAGGAGATCGAGGTAATATTGGCGCATGAATTAGGCCATCACCTCCATCGGGATATTCCAAAGCTTATCGCTGTCCAAGCTGTCATGTTTTTGCTAGCCTTCTATCTGGCTGACCTGGTTTTAAGAGCCAGTCTTATGCCGTTGGATTTTCAAGGGATTGCCGCTGTAGCGGCTTTTCCTCTTCTACTTCTATCTCTTGGCGCTTTTGGACTGATAGTAACGCCACTTATTAATGCATACAGCCGTTACTTAGAGACATCGGCTGACGAAGCCGCCCTGGAGCTGACGGCTGACCCACAGGCTTTCATCACAGCAATGACCAAGCTCACTGACCAGAATCTGGCTGTGGCCGACCCCAGTCGCTGGGTGGAATTTCTATTTTATGACCATCCACCATATACTAAGCGGGTCGGCTTGGCTCGCCGCTATAATCTAAGGACTCATCAAGGAGGTTAGCGATTAATAATCTAGCCTGTAATTGCAAGCCCTTCGCCTGTCATTCTGAGGGAGCGAAGCGACCGAAGAATCTCGGCGAAGAATCTCCCTACATCTCTTTTCTGTCATTGCGAGCGAAGCGAAGCAATCCCAATTCCCTCTCAAGGGATTGCTACGTCGCTAGCGCTCCTCGCAATGACAAAAACGCTCTCTGGGAGGTGTGCGATTAGACTCATTCTAGTCAGGCATGGCGAAACCGCTTGGAATCAGGAACGAAGGATTCAGGGCGGCAGCAGTGACGTTGAGTTGAGTGAACTGGGGAGAAAACAGGTGGAGAGGTTGGGGCTAGCGTTAAAGGAAACGAAAATCGACGCCATTTATTCCAGCCCATTAAAACGTGCTTTAGACACAGCCACAGCTATTGCCAGTCACCATCAGCTTACAGTGCAAGTCGAGCCCGATTTACGGGAGATGGAGGTTGGTGAGCTTGAAGGTGTATCCATAGCCGATACTGGTATTAATTTCAGCCAGTTTTTGCTCCAGTGGCGGCAGGGGCAAGGCTTGGAGAAATTACCCGGCGGTGAGAGTGTAGCCGATTTGGCGGACAGGCTGTGGGCGACTATTCAGTCTATAAACAAAAAGCATCGGCAGGAAACAGTAGTGGTGGTAAGCCATTACTTCGCCGTTGTTGCCACTATCTGCAAGGCTCTGGGATGGCCGCTGACTCGCCTGGAGCGGATTAGATTACAGACTAGCAGTATTAGTATAATTGACCTGGAAGACGGGCAGCCTCGCCTCATGTCGCTGGGTGACACCTGTCATTTAAGAGAAGGTTAGACTTGGCAACATTGCCTGTCATTCTGAAGGAGCGAAGCGACTGAAGAATCTGGCTCAATATGGGGGCGTAGATCCTTCGCTTTCGCTCAGGATGACAAGCGAGCAGTGTCAGGGGGTTAGACTTGAGCAGAAAAGACAAGGCTCCGGAACAGAGAGTCATCAACCTTATCCAGAAGCATAATCTTTTTTCAGCCGGTGACAGGCTGG
>JADHXB010000073.1 GCA_016783155.1 Dehalococcoidia bacterium | reverse complement strand
TGGCAGTAGCAATTAATCACATTGTCTGTGTTTCCGCGGACTGCACATCTGTCTCGGTGGGAAAAGCGTCCCTGGAGGGATTCGAACCCACGACCCGCTGCTTAGAAGGCAGCCGCTCTGTCCACTGAGCTACAGGGACACAGCTCGAGTGTAGCACAGGGAAAATTAACTAGCAAGAACTTAAAAGGCAGCCCACTCCAATGGTGGCGATATCCCGGACGGGGCAGAGGTAGCGACCGTATCAGTAGCGGGCAAAGCTAGCTCTTGTGAGCAGCATCAACGTGCTCTTGCCAGCAGGCGACATGTACATACACCGCACAACGCGCACAGTAATAGAGTTTCGTTCTAGCCTCTTTACGACAGACTGGACATTTCATGTCTGTTTTCTCATTCAGCTACGTGCTGCTCGCTTAGCCTGAGTCACACATAGACTACTTACTTCTCCCCTTGCTTGTGGCTGCCTTTATCTTCCTTCTTGTCCTGCTTGACCGTGTTCTCAGGCCCACCTTTGTGTTCCGCCTTGGTCTCCTTGACACTGCTCTGAGTCTCGCCTCTTCTTGCATTGTCCGTAACATAGAACCCAGAGCCTTTGAAAATTATCGGTACTGGGGAGAAAAGTCGCTGAGCCCCGTTCCGACATTCAGGGCACATAACTACAGCTTCATCGCTGAAACTTTGCTTCAGCTCGAACTTCAAGTTGCACTTCGGGCATAAGTACTGATAAGTGGGCACGCTATACCTCCTGGTCGGTATCAGAGAAAAACACTACCATGATACGCTCTCACGAACTACCGCCGATTAAGAAATTAGCAGTCTCATTCCTCGACTGCTAATTTTACTGCAAGGATGGTTTGTTAGTCAAGTCGTGAACATGGGGTATTTGCTTCACACCCTCCTGGTGCTATGATATACTACTGTGGCAAACGGTACAAAGGCAGAAGCTGCTCACTTTCGAAAGCCACGCGCGGCCATATTTTAGCTTTTTATAACCGGATGTCGTAGGGTTGAGTCTTATCTTCAATGGGCTCGTAGCTCAGTGGCAGAGCGCCCGGCTCATAACCGGTTGATCGCAGGTTCGAATCCTGCCGAGCCCAGATTCCTTTTCTTGAGTCTGTAGACTTCACTTTGGCTAGACTGTTAATTGGCCTGAGAAACAAGTTTAACCTCTCTCTCGGAGATATCTGAAGGCGGACGCAGCGGCGGTAGCGCCATCGCCGACTGCGCTGGCTATCTGGCGAACTGAGTTCTTGCGGATGTCACCGACGGCGAAGATGCCAGGAACTGAGGTAGCCATCAACTCATCAGTCACAATGTGCCCTGTTTCGTCAAGGTCTACCATGCGCCCGAAGGACTGGCTATTAGGTTTAAGTCCTATGGCAACGAAGACGCCAGCCAGCGGCAGGGCAGAGATTTCACCTGTTTTCACATTGCGTAGCCTGACACCGCTTACTACTGTCTCCCCGCTGATATCCTCGACTACTGTATCCCAGATGAACTTCAGTTTGGGTTCGGTGAAGGCCTTCTGCTGGAGAATCTGGCCTGCTCGGAGCTGATCTCGCCGATGTATTACATAGACGTTGCCAGCATGGTGGCTTAACTCCAACGCATCAGTGATAGCAGTATCGCCCCCTCCCACTACTGCTACATCACGGTCACGGAAAAGGAAGCCGTCGCAGGTGGCACAATAGGATACGCCGTGGCCCAAGAGCTTTTTCTCGCCAGCGACGCCCAGTTTAACATACTCCGAGCCGGCAGCGATGATTACTGCCCCAGCCTCAAAATCGGCATCGGAGGTAAGGACGCCATAGGCACGTCCCGCCTTAAGGCCTGTGACTTCAGCGCTGGCGGTTTCCAGCCCATATTTCGTTGCCTGCTGATGCATGAGTGATGCCAGCTCAGAGCCAGAGATGCCCTCGGGAAAGCCAGGGTAATTATCCACCTGCTGAGCATTCACTATCTGGCCACCGAACATGCCACGTTCCAGGAGCAGAGTCTTGAGACCAGCTCGGGATGCATATAAACCAGCAGTCAGCCCTCCTGGGCCACCGCCGATGATGATGACTTCGTATTTGCTCATTGTCTACACCTGACGCAGCGCTAATTGTCGCTGATAGATACTTACATCGCACTTCCACAGTTAGGTTTTCAGCTGTGCCTAGCTGGACTCGACGGTAACCGAGTGCTTCAGGAAGTCGATATTCTTTATCTTACCCTTCAGTAGCTTTTCCTCACCCAAAATGGTAGTCAGCAACATGCCATGGTCCTCAAACTCAACCGATACCACATCCTGCATTACTTTTTCCAGTTGACCGGCATCATCAACATAGACGGTGGCTATACACATAACTCCCCTCCTGAATCAACGATTGTTAGCAGTCCTGTCTGTCACTCCGAGCCCTTCCGTGGCACTAACTGAACATCCAAAAGCCAAAATGACAAATAAAAATGCATATATCAATTTGCTGGGCTTCGGAGCCAGCCCTCTGAATTGCTCTTTGAATCTCGACTTGTCAGTTTGCATTTTGTATTTTTAACTTTCACATTTCTACTTTGCGACCCTTCGCTACCGCTCAGGGTAACAAGTAAACGCTCTCTAAGTAGCCTTTTGCCCTAGAGAGCTTTTCTACTCCAGCAGAATGTCCAAGACTTTTCCTATGTCTTCTGCCGCGCCACGGTCGTATACTGGGCGTCCTTCCAGGCAAGCCTCGTAAATCTCCGCATCATAGTGGATGCAGCCACTTACGGCGATATTCCTCTTGCCAAGCTCAGCCTCCAATCTTGAAGCCAGTTCTTCCGAAGTGATTTTGTTAAGGATAACCCATGCATTGTTAATTCCAATCCCAGCAGCAAGGCTGTTCATTTTCTGGGCGAGCTCCAAGGAATCGAAAGAGGGCTCAACTACGATGAGCACGCTGTCTATGCTCGTTTCTACACCTCTGCCGAAGTGCTCCACACCTGCCTCCATATCCACAATCATAATCTCGTTATCCCTCAAGCGTAGCTTCCTCAGGAACTCGCGACTTAACACACCCATAGGGCAGGCGCAACCCTCGAGCGATTGAAGTATCTTGCCTACGCTAACCAGGGCGATGCCATCTCGGCTAAACGTGTACTCAGGGGGAATCTCTGCCACCCGGATCTCATCTTGCTCCAAGACCGTCATGCTAGCCTCTGATTCCGCTGCGGAGAACTTAGAGGCCATTTTTTGTTTCACGGCTTTCTTGCCTCCGATAAGGTCTATGAGAGAGCTGGGGGCTGCATCAAAGCCGAGCATCCTGTACAGCCCCGAATTTGATTCGTCTGAGTCGACTACCAACACGGCATAACCCTTATGCCGCATTCCACGTGCAAGTAGGGTAACTAAGGTGCTTTTGCCGCTGCCGCCTTTGCCGCAGACCGCTAGCTTCCTCATTTTCTTCACCCCGGTATTATACCAAATCTCATCCCTGTCTTCTTGAGCGCACCTCACTCAAAGGTCTGCCCTCTCAGGATCTCGGCCACCCTCAACACACTCCGAGGTCCCCTATGGAGGCTGTCCGAAAACGGCAAGATAGCACACAGGTCTCTAATCAGTGGATTGTATAGCCAATTGCATAGGTTGCAACATTTCCCACGCCATTGCTTGGCTTCGCTTGCGATGACAGGCGACATCTTTGCCAGCCAGCGCTCAGACTGAGAAACAAAACGAGGTTGCTAGCCGCTCTGTTGGCATTAACCCTCGAGTTTTCTCAGTGCCACGTTTGCGGCTACCAATATGGGGTCCCAGACGGGTGCGAAAGGTGGGGAGTAACTCAAATCCAAGCTTGATATCTCCCCGACAGTCATGCCTTGGGAAACGGCAATGGCCAAGACATCTATGCGCTTAGCCACGCCTATCACGCCTATCATCTGAGCACCCAGCAATGTCCCGGTTGCCCTTTCGCCTATCAACTTAATGGTGATGTCTTTCGGCTCGGGATTAGGGTAGGTGTGAGCATGCGAAGGATGGGCAACGGTAGAGCTGACGAAATCATAGCCTTCGGCCGATGCCTCAGCAAAGGTCAAACCAGTGCGGGCTACCGTTAAGTCGAAGATCTTGGAAACAGCCGTCCCCACAATGCCCTCGAAGACTTCATTGCCGCCGGAGGCATTCTCACCAGCAATCCTTCCCTGCTTATTGGCCGTAGTCCCCCGCGGGATGTAGACATCCTTGCCGGTGATGATATGCTTCTGCCCCACGCAGTCCCCGGCGGCAAAAATATCAGGGTTGCTGGTCTGCATTCTATCATCAACAACAATAGTCCCATTGGGAGCAATCTCAAGCCCTGCCTGCCTCGCCAGATCTGAATTGGGCTTGGAACCAGTAGCCAGAAGAACAAGGTCAGCCTGACGAGTTCCTTGCGCCAGGACTACAGCCCTCACTTTGCCCTCTCTATCGCCTTCAAACCCCTGAATAATAGCATCTTTAATAAGCTCAACACCCTTCGTCTCAAGCTCATCCTCAACTAACTTGACCATATCATCATCGAACATCTTCAGAATGCTTCCCGATCTCTTTATGACCGTCACGTCAAGCCCTCTGGCTGTGAAAGCCTCCGCCATCTCCAGGCCGATAAACCCCGCGCCAATTATCGCTGCCCTCTTAGGGACTGCCTGCTTCAAGAAATCCTTGAGAACAGACCCATCCTCAGCCGTTCTGATGACGAAGACATTCTTGAGGTCAACACCAGGCAGGTTTGGATAAGAAGGAGAAGCTCCGGTGCATATTGCCAGCTTATCATAGCTCAGTTCTATCTCCTCATCCTGCTGGAGGTTTCGGGCAAAGACAACCTTTGCCTGCGAATCTATTTTGGTAACCTCATGCCTTGTTAAGACATCGATCCCTCTCTTCTGCTTAAAGAATGCAACATCATGGACAACCAGCCCGTGGATATCCTTGACCAGTCCAGAGATGAAGTAGGGGAGCCCGCAGGAGCCATAGGAGACAAAGCTTCCTTTCTCCAGAACAACAACTTGCGTGTCAGGCCTGTTTCTCTTGGCCCGACTGGCGGCGCTCATCCCCGCTGCCACTCCACCTATTACTATGAATCTCTCCTTATTCATTGCCTGTGCCTCCATATCCTCACATGCCTTCGCCTTCGGCACTGTAGCCCTCATCTTTGGGTCTTATAGTCAGTCGCCTAGACCTTCAGCATTCCCCGTGACATTCTTTTGCTTCGCCCACAATGGCAGCGGGCCCGCTATTGGAGCAGCGCCGGCGAGGAAGCTATCTCGTTGGAGACTGGCGTGCCCCGTATCGGTTGTTGCGGCGGGCGAACCGGAAACCGGTTATCTTGTCGTCGGACTATTTGCCTTGGAATTGGGGCTGTCTCTTCTCAAGGAATGCCTGGACACCTTCCTTGAAATCCTCGGTTAGTTGCTGGTTTACTGACGCCTGATAAGTGTATTCATAGCCTTCCAGGCCTCTATTAACCGCCTCCTTGATAGTTCTTATGGATACGGGCGGCATGTCCTTGATCTTATTGGCTAGTTCCATGGCGGCGTCCATGAGCTTGTCATGGGGTACGACCTTGGTCACCAGCCCCCATTGATAGGCCTCTTCAGCAGTCAGGAATTTGGAGGTCATCAGGGCTTCTTTGGCTCGAAATCGGCCGACCTCAGAAGCGAGGCGAATGCTCCCGTAGGGGCAAGACATCCCCAGGCTGGTCGCTGGCCAGGAAATTGTGGCTTTATCTGAAGCCACCATGAGGTCGAACTGCAGCAACCATTGAGAACCCTCGCCAGCAGCGACGCCGTTAATAGCGCCAATAATTGGTTTTTCAAAACCTAGAATTCGCTGCGGTTCCCTTTTTAGATTGACGAGGTTTCTTCTTATCTTCTTAGGGTCAGCCTCGAACGTTGAGATGTCAGCGCCAGCGCAGAAAGCCCGACCAGCGCCGGTGACAATCACTACCCTGACCTCATCATCTATTTCCAGCTCATCAAGCGCTTTGAGGAACTCCAACCTCATCTCCATGTTAACCGCATTCAATTTCTCAGGCCGGTTAAGGGTTATGGTAGCTACTCCATCCGCCTTTTCTACCACGATAGTTTTGTATTTCATCAAGAATACCCCCTTTGTTTTGTTGCAGTGGTGCGCCGTTGATTCTACAACATTCTTTCGCTACCTTCCAGCCTGTAGAAGTTGCCTGAATCCATGAGTGCGGATTGCTCCCTTTATCGCCTGACTCCCACAAAAAACCAAAGGTTAAAAGCCAAAAGCTCAAATGACAAATAGAAATGGAAATATTGTTTTTTGCTCCCTGAGGGGAGCGATGAATCTTACCCACCGCAGGGCACGCTCAGCAAAGGATTCGGCTCCTTGACATAATATGCCAGCTGCTTCTGTTCATTATATTGTGTCACCGGAAACCTATTGGCTTTGCGTTTTTGGTATTGGTGATTCCAATTTGTCTAGGATTTAAATATTAGGATTTGGGATTTGGAGTGGGGCGAAGCAATCTGAGGGAGAATGCTTAGTCGCCTTACGAGTTCTGGGGCACGGTAAAGGCGCGCACCATATCCTGGCCCTGGGCGAGGCTGAAGCCTCGCCCTACATGTTTTTTCTGTACGAGGACTTTTGGGGCTGTCCCTTGAGCACCTTGACATAATGTTTTGACATTTTTTTGGTTGTCATCTGTGTTGCGACGGGAGCGTATTTGCTGGAGGCGCTTCCAAGTGCTCTTTTATCTGTTTCTGCTATGAAAGGCCTTGTGTACCTCTTTTAGGTGCCTGTCGGTAACATGTGTATAGACCTGGGTTGTTCTAATGCTTTCGTGCCCCAGCATTTCTTGAACAGAGCGAAGGTCAGCACCGCCGATTAGCAAGTCTGTGGCAAAGGAGTGTCGCAGGGTATGAGGGGTTGCATCGACCGGTAAGCCACATCTTCTGGCATATTTGCGAACGATTTTCTCGACAGACCTTGCCGAAAGTCGCATTTTCTCACCATCTCTCTTAGCATCAACCGCGCCGCTATATCGAATGAACAGGGGCGTAAAGCGGTCACGACGCGCCCGCAAGTAGCGCTCAAGCCACTCGGACGCGCTATCCGATAGAAATACTACCCTTAGTTTATCTCCTTTGCCCCTGACACCAAACTCCTTACGGTCCAGGTTTATCTGGTCACGGTTCAGGCTGACTAACTCTGACACCCTCAATCCGGTGCTGAAAAGGGTTTCCAGAATTGCCTTATCCCTTA
>JADHXB010000072.1 GCA_016783155.1 Dehalococcoidia bacterium | reverse complement strand
CCTGAACCTGAACGCTTGCCCACGATATTCAATTGTTCTATTTGACTAACCCCCTTTTGGCTATCTGGCTAGTGGGCAAATCTGCCAGCTTCACCTAGTAGTAAGCTACCGATAACCCGCAACTCGCTGGCATTATCGGTGCTTCCACTATATAAGTCTCCGAAAAGGGCTTAAAATGTGTCATTGGAATAGGCTTATTTGAGCTTGCTTCCTAAACCGCTTTAGGTAACTTCTGTCTCCGTTACCGAGCGTTTCGTTTCTGTGTAGCTTATAGGCTATCTCCACCAGTCTAGGCTTATACCCTATCTCCCATAGGCTGGTGTCGTTTGCCCAAGCGTCAAGGTCTAGGCTTTTGGGGTCGGCTATCAGCTCTCCAAGTTCGGTTAGATTGCCGTCTCCGTCAAGTATGGGCTTGTCTAGCCTCTCCAGCTTGATAGCCTTTGGGCATTGAGAGTAGAGGTCGCCCTCTTTACACTTGTGCCGTTGTGCCTTGCTACAATGCTGGCAGTCCAGTCCGTTATTTAGCTTGTAGTAGCTAAACCAGTAGTCGGCTACGGCTCGGCTGGCTATCCGATACATAGTGCCTTCCGTGAAGGGCTTGTGTCCGTTATTCCGCTCCGCTACGACTAGGGTCAAGATTATGGTATGGAGCAAGTCCTCTGTGTCCTCTGCCTTTGCCTTGTGGTTAAATCGGGAAGCTACCTTATAGTAGGTAAGCCAGTCGCCCTCTAGCTGGTCATAGCCGTTGCCGTTGTGGTCGTCTTGCCTTTGCTTTCGCCTTCGGCTAGACTTGATATGGCGGGGCTGTGTCGTGGTCGTTTGACAGCTTGACGGCTTATTACACCACTGACAGACGCCCTGCCGTTCCTTTAGTGTCCAGACTTTATGGCACTTGCTACAATGACCTTGATGTTTGCCATTACCGCCGTCTGGTGCTGTTGGTGCGATTACGCTTGAACTCATACTTACCCCCTTTCAAGAGGGCAAGCGTTCAGGTCAGGCTTGTCGTTATTCAGTTTTTAAGGTGCTGAAAAAATATGTTTTCAGCTTCATTATTTAACAATTAGTCATAAGGTAAAATCTCAAGAACGAGCTATATTATCGCCCCTCTCCCCGGGGGTCTAAGCTTTAAAAAATGAAAATCATTATCGGGTTTCTTATCTTGGTCCTGCAGCTTGAATTTCTTCTATGACGGTTGTTTGACAGATGGAAATCTCCGTGGTAATATATGCATAGATGCAAGATTATGCATATAGTTCTGGAGGATTTTATGAGGGATTTGGTTAAGGTCTATAAGGCGTTATCAGATGAGTCAAGACTCAGGGTGTTAAACCTTCTACTGGAAGGGGAATGCTGTGTGTGCGAGGTGATGCAGGCTCTGGAAATCTCCCAGTCAAAGGCATCGCGTATTTTGAGTGCTCTTTATGACGTCGGCTTTCTTAAGCTGCGTAAAGACGGTCTCTGGTCACTCTATTCCTTTGACTGGGAGGGAATGGATGCACATTTGAAAGATATCCTGGAAGCAACCAAAAGAGCTTTTGAAGGCAATAAACATATGAAAATGGATCGCGAGCGGCTTAAAACGGCCGAGCGTGTGGGCCCCGGCTGCGTTAACAAAGTGCGTCAGACACGATTATCTCCCCAAACTTCACAGTCCTGAATAGCTTGTAGTAAAGGGTAGCGTATTATGGAAGTATTGGTACAATTACTGCAGGGTGGTTGGAACGCTCTTCTTGAGTATTTATCCGCGCATGTATTGACCTGTCTTATTCCAGCGTTCTTCATCGCCGGGGCAATTGCTGTTTTCGTGTCACAGGGGGATGTTCTCAAATACTTCGGGCCTAAAGCGAAGAAACTGCTGTCTTATAGCGTCGCTTCAGTATCAGGTACAATCCTGGCCGTTTGCTCCTGCACCGTTTTACCTCTCTTCGGCGGTATCTACAAGAGAGGTGCTGGTATAGGCCCCGCAGTTGCGTTCCTGTACTCGGGTCCGGCAATCAATGTCCTTGCCATCGTCTACACAGCCCGTATCCTCGGCTTTGACCTTGGTCTAGCCAGGGCTATCGGTGCTGTCATCTTTGCCGCTGGTATAGGCCTGATTATGGCTATTATTTACCGCAAGGAAGAATCATTAAAAGACTCGGCAGCATTCGATGCGCTGATGGCTGACCCTGAATCCAAGAGATGGTGGCAACAGATTATTTTCTTCGCTGTCCTAGTAGGCATATTAATCTTTGCTGCCTCGAAGAACTGGATTGTAACCGGTGTTTTGCTTGTGGTTCTGGGCTTTATACTCTGGCGCTGGTTTACCAGGGGTGAGCTCGGCATCTGGATGAAGGAGACGCTGCGCTTTGTTCGCCTCATTGTCCCCTGGCTACTGGTGGGGGTGTTTGCTGCAGGTATTATCACCACCTTTGTTCCTCAGGACGCAGTTACCAGCTGGGTTGGCGGCAACAGTCTCTTGGCCAACTTCATCGCTTCCTTCCTGGGGGCACTGATGTACTTCGCTACGCTCACCGAAGTTCCTATTGTCAGCGCCTTTATGAATCTGGGCATGGGAAAGGGACCAACACTGGCGCTCTTGCTGGCGGGTCCAGCATTATCTCTGCCTAATATGCTCGTCATCCGTAGCATCATGGGGACAAAGAAAACTCTTACTTATGTAACCCTCGTGGTGGTCTTTGCCACCATCACTGGCTATATCTTCGGACTTATTATGCAATAAAAATAAAATCGGGAGGCAAAATGAAGATCAAGATTCTCGGACCGGGTTGTGCTAGGTGTGACCAGTTGGAAAAAATAACTAAGGAGGTAGTCAAGGAACTGGGCATAGACGTCAGCCTTGAGCACGTAAAGGATGTCAAGGAAATAATGGAATATCCCATCCTACATACCCCAGGACTGGTGTTAAATGAAGAGCTGGTCTGCTCCGGGCGGGTACCCACTAAGGCAGAGGTAACCACTTATATCACTACGGTATTAAGTAAATAAATGGAGTAGGCACATCAACAATTCACGAGGCTCTGAGGTGAGACGGATGAAAGACTGGGCACAATCCGCACTGGAAAATCCTAAAATCTCTATAGTTCAGGGCGGAGGTTGCCCTTATCAAGCCGGCATGATACGGGCTGTTGTCGAACTATCAGGTGACATCAGCACTGCGATGCCGAACCCCGTGGCATAGATAAGCGAGGGCGTCCATTTCTCAGTAATGGCAACCACCGCCAGCACCTTCTTAGGCTCGATGGGCATCGGCAAATGATAAACAATACCGGTAACGATGTTTGCCAGCCCCATCATTACTAGCAGCCCGGCGGGATTCAAACCATTGACGGCGAAGTAGCCGATAGCCAGCGGGGACAAGGTACCAAAGTCACCCATCGAGCCGGTAAGCTCGCGAAGGTTAAACTCGAAATCACCAATGCGAAATTGAAATCTCGGTCTTGACACAGTTTCTTCTACAAGTTAATATAAGTATATTAGTGGGAACTAATAATGTCAACTGGGAATGAAGAAGAATTTCAGGAGAATACGGACGAGCAGGCAGTAGTCTTCAGCGCGCTGGCTGACCCGACTCGCCTTAAGCTGGTAAAGTTGCTTCGCAGCCAGCGTGACCCTGACGCTCTCTGCGTTAATGCCCTAGCAAGTCTGCTGGGAGTAACCCAGTCGGCAATTTCCCAGCACCTGCGAGTGCTAAAGTCCATCGGGCTGGTAAAAGGTGAGAGAAGGGGTTATCACATTCACTATTTTGTCAACCGGGATGTGCTGGAGCAATACCGCCGGCTCACCGCGGCGGCTCTGAGCATAGAGGAACCCGTCGAGGATTAATCGGGTAAAAATAATATCTCGTAGAGGAGGAGATAAAATGTGTCATCAGTTTGATTGCGGTTGTGAACGGCATGCTTATGCTGGGAGAGGGCATCACCACCATGAAGGTTGTGGTTGTGGCCACCACGGACATCCACTAAGGCATTTCCCCACTAAGGAAGAGCTTATTAATGAGATGGAGGATTACCTGAAACAGCTCCAAGCAGAGGTTAAAGGAGTTGAGGAACGCCTCGCCGAAATGAAGAAGGGAGGCTAGCATGGTCAATGGATCAACCGGTAACGGACTGGCAATTGACGTCCGCGGACTTACTAAAAAGTATGGGCAGTTAGTTGCTGTGGATGGAATTAGCTTTGAGGTGAATAAAGGAGAGTTCTTTGGCTTTCTTGGCCCTAACGGCGCCGGGAAGACAACTACCATCCGGATGCTCACCGGAATCATAAGCAAGAGCGGCGGGGAAGCAAGGGTAATGGGTTATCCCGCGGGGAGTATCGATTCCAAGCAGATATCTGGGGTCGTTCCCGAGCAGTCCAACGTCTATATGGACCTGACTGCCTGGCGGAATTTGATGCTGACGGCAGAGCTCTATCGCATTCCGTCATCCGAAGCAAAGATGAGAGCGGAGAATCTTCTCAAGCAACTCGGACTGTATGAAAGGAAGGATTCCCCAGCTAAGGAATACTCCATGGGAATGAGAAAGCGCCTGCTGCTGGCGGTGGCGCTGATAAGCGACCCCCAGATTGTCTTTCTGGATGAACCTACCAGTGGCCTCGATGTTCAGAGTGCCCGGTTTATCAGGGGTCTGCTCCGCGATTTCAGACAAGGGGGCAAAACCTTTTTCCTTACCACCCACAATATGAGTGAGGCGGCCGAAATGTGCAACCGCGTGGCGATAATAAATCGTGGCAAGCTGGTAGCTCTGGATACTCCGGAAAACCTGAGAATTACCGCTGGCAAGGTTAGTCTCATAGATATCAGCTTTGACATGTCGGTTTCAGATGAAGCCCTGAAGGCTATACCGGGAGTAATACGCGTGGAGAGTTCACAGGCAATAGATACGGCGGAGAGAATGAAGGCAACGGCAGCCATGGGTGGAATGGGTCCCGGCAAAATGGGGCCGGGTATGAGAGGACCTGGCATGGCCGGGAGGCAGGGAATGGGTATGCCCCAGGCAGAACCAACCGAAGCGGGTGAGAAGAAACCGCCGTCCAACCGGTTCAGATTACATACCGAGGATACGGGAGAAGTGATAACCTCTCTTGTGGACTTCAGCCGGGCTAACTCGCTAAAGATGAATATTCTGAATGTTAATCCCCCCTCACTGGAGGATGCATTTGTAATGTTAACCGGGGAGGCAAAACGTGAAAAATAGAGTTCTGGACCAGATGATCCGCTCGATTGCCATCGTTAAAAAAGACGTGATGATTTACTACTCTAAGGGTCCGGTAGTACTCATGGGCGTGCTCTGGCCGGCCATAATGTTTATCTCTTTCGCCTTTGGCCGGGGAATGGCGATTGAAAACTTGATGCCGGGACTCATCGGGGTATCCGTCTTTTTCACGTGCTCTGCTATCGCACCGGTGGCATTTCCCTGGGAGACAGCACAGAGAACCCTGGAGAGACTAGTTTCCGCCCCAGTAGCCATATGGACAATACTTTTCGGTGATATGCTGGCATCAGCCCTAGTTGGCATTATCATTTCTATTGTACCGATACTCATTGCCATAGGATTCGGGGTCACCTTCACCAGCCCGCTGGTGCTCGCTTGTGCCATTATCGTCGGTTCAATTTGTTTTGCCACTATGTCATTGCTGTTATCGGTTGCCCCGGTCAGCGGCCCGCAGTACACCCAGATGCTGAGTACTCTGATTAAGTTCCCCCTTATGTTCATCAGTGGGGTCTTTATACCGCTGAGTAATCTTCCAGCGGCGGCGAGGGCAATTAGCTTTATCTCACCCCTTACCTATTTTACCGACATTGCCAGGTACGCCACCGGGCACGGCAGCTACATGCCCCTCTATGTAGATTTTCTGGCTATTATCGCTTTTACCTTTGTTTTCTGGGTTGTAGCCGTGAAACTTCATAATAGAACATTGCCACTGAGGGTCTAGATGCTGTTTTGATTGCCTTCACTGACCGTGATTTACATCTAGTTACGAAGGTGGGAGGGCAATGCACAGGGGAATATGATATGGCACAAGTAAATGAAGAGCAGAAGTATGACATAGCCCAATTCGTTAAGTTCCTGCCGGGTGATAGGATCAAGAGCGATGTGCTCAAGAGTAAACACTTCAATGTGGTGGTTATATGTCTGGATGATGGTTACGAATTACCTCCTCACCATGAACCTTATGATGTCTTTTTTTACGTGGTGTCAGGTAGGGGCATCATTACTGCGGGCGATAAACAGTGGGAAACTCAATCGGGCTCAATGGTCTTTGCACCTGTTGGTATCAGGGGCATAAAATGTATTGAGCACATGACTCTCCTTGGGATTCAAGAACCTCACTGATACCCTCAGGAATTTGAAAACTACAACAACAAGCTACTCGTTCGCAGTTAACAAGAATGCTTAACAAGTATCTTATTAGGTAACAAGAACTCATCTTGTGATACATACACTGAAGTGCATGCCAGAATCCTGATGTTCTTATTGCGTTTGTTCGATAGAGTATCATATACCTTTTAAATAATCCTGTTCCTCTTTTTCATTAGTTATTACATAGTCTCTATGCTACTATAATACTTAAAACGGCATTAATTGGATCATTATTTAATAACGACTAAGGAATAATCATGAAATATTCACAAACCAATTTCAGGAGAAAAAGATGCAATTACTATGGGGGATTTTAATAGTTATAGCAGGTCTGTTCTTGCTGATCTGCGGTAGTTTAAAAAGCAATTTTATTATCTATCGGTTATTAGTTTATCGCTCGAAGATACTATGGGGTGACCATGTACATCGCTTCCACCAGATTGCAGGAGTAATTGTTATCATTGTCGGAGTATTGGTGGCTCTTGGATACATTTAATTGAGATTATGTATTTAGTGAGACAATTTTATAATTATTCATAATAGATGCCATTAATACTAATGTATCGATGTAGTATTTTAGGATTTTCGAAGAATATAACCATTAGAATGCAAGAGCAAAAGAGGTGGAAAAAGTTCTACCTATTGATTATTTCTGCTATAATACAAGTCGGAAAGTTTATTCTTACACGGGAGATATTATGAAATTTGCCATCACCCTGGAAAAGGACGAAGACGGTTTCATCGTCGCCAGTTGCCCCGCCCTGCCCGGGTGTCACTCTCAGGGCAAGACCAGACAGGAAGCCGTCGCCAACATTGAAGAGGCGATACGGGGTTACATAGCCAGCAAACGCAAGCACGGCGAGCCGCTGCCGACGACTGAT
>JADHXB010000071.1 GCA_016783155.1 Dehalococcoidia bacterium | reverse complement strand
CCGCCGGGGCCTGTCTTCAATGGATTGGAGACGAGTTCTACAAGTCTGAAAAGATGGACCCAAGTATTCCTAACGTCTACGCTCTTATGGATGAAAAGGTTAGGCAGATTCCGCCAGGCTCTGATTACTTAATCTTTACGCCCTGGATGTACGGAGAGAGAGCCCCCATCGATGATCACTACGTTCGCTCCAGCTTTCTTAACCTGAGCGCCGAGCATACCCGTGAGAATTTGCTGCGTGCTGTCTATGAAGGAGTGGCTTACAATATCAGGTGGATTGTGGAGATCGTAGAGAACGACTTCAAATTCCCCCTTCCACACCTGAGAGTCATAGGCGGGGGGGCGAAGGGCGAACCCTGGATGCAGATTCTGGCGGATGTCACGCATAGAAAGGTTGAGACTGTGTGTGAGCCCCAGGACGCGGGAGCGGTGGGTGCTGCGCTGGTAGCAGCAGTTGGTCTAGGCCTATATCCAGATTTCGAATCTCTAAAGAAGGTGGTGAAAGTAGAGAGGGCCTTTGAGCCGCAAGAGAAGAATCGGGAGATTTACGATTGTCTGTTTCATTCATACCAGGAGGTGTATAGCAACCTGCGGGGTTTCTATAGCAGGCTCAATAGGAAGAGATTTGATGAAGCAAACCTGTAAAGGAGGTGTCTAAATGAATACAGAGGAAATCTTGGGTCTTCCCTTAGCACTGCCAGACGGAGTGGACTATGATGAATATCTTATTGCTACCTACTTAGCTTCTTTCCCGGCGGAAATCCCTATTCCCAAGCTATCTTTGGCGCTTGCTGTTGAGCAGAGCACCGGTACGTGGGTGGCGGTTCCCGGTGAGACTCCGGAGGTGCGTTGCCAGCATATTGCTAAAGTCATCGGCGTGTACGAGATGCCGGATTATGAGTTTGGTGTACCCCGCTCGGTGGAAACCAGGAATTGGTTTATCCAGATAGCTTTCCCGGAGGTTAACATAGGCGAACAAATACCCATGCTATTAACAGCAGTAGTGGGTAACATCTCGATGGGCGGGAACATCAAGCTTCTGGACGTCCGTTTCCCGGAGAAATACGTCGCTGGTTTCAAGGGACCGAAATTCGGCATTGCCGGAGTCAGAGAAATCCTCGGTATCCCCAAGCGACCGCTGCTGAACAACATGATAAAACCGTGCACGGGTTATACTCTGGAGGTCGGAGCCGAGCTGTTCAGGAAAGCGGCACTGGGTGGCTGTGACATTATTAAGGATGATGAATTGATAGCCGACGCTTCGTTCAATTCTGTTGAGGGACGTGTCAAACGCTACATGGAGATTGAGAAGCAAGTCTATGAGGAGACGGGCGAACGCACTTTGTACACTGTCAACATATCGGACAAAGTGCCGAAGGTGTTTGAAAACGCAAAACGCGCAGTAGAGTTAGGATGCAATGCACTGATGATAAACTATCTTGCTGTTGGATTACCCGTGATGCAGGCGATAACAGAGGACCCGAACATAAACGTTCCTATGTTGGCCCACATGGATGTCGCCGGTGCCATGTATATGTCGCCCTACCACGGCCTGAGTTCTCATCTTGTGTTGGGCAAACTGCCTCGTCTCGCCGGGGCTGATGTGGTTGTCATCCCGGCTCCATACGGGAAGGCTCCCGTGATAGGTGATAAATTCCAAAATGCCGCAAAGAACCTGACCTTCCCATTGTATCATCTGAAACCGACCTTCCCCATGGCGTCTGGTGGACTTACGCCAACTATGGTGGCGCAAGCGATAGCAGACCTTGGCAGTGATATCGTGATAGGTTCGGGCGGGGGCATTCATGCTCATCCTCAAGGCCCGGTCGCTGGTGGGAAGGCATTCCGCCAGGCGATTGATGCTGCAATGCAAGGTATTCCCGTTGAAGAGTATGCTAAAGAGCATTCAGAGCTGGCGACCGCACTCAAAGAATGGGTCGACCCATTTAGCAGCTTTGGAGTGTAGCCATAAAGGAGGGCGAGATGTCTAAGGTTACTGTTCTGGGAGGGTGTGGAGCTGTTGGAAGCATAGCCACACAGGTCCTTGCTTCAAGCGGAGTATTCTCCGAAATCACAGTTGCTGACATTGATATCGAGAAGGCAACAGAGTTGGTCATGTCGCTGGGCGGGAGTAACGTCTCAGCCGTCGAGGTTGATGCGGAGAATCCCCAGAGCATAAGAAGCGCGATTGCTGGCTCGTCGGTTGTCCTGAACTGTGTCGGACCTTTCTACAAATATGGGCCTATCATAATGAAGGCAGTGATAGAATCCAAAATCAACTATGTTGATGTCTGTGATGATTTTGACGCCACCGAGGAACTTCTCGGTATGGACGAGGAGGCCAAGAAGGCCGGCATTTCAGCATTAATTGGGATGGGAAGCTCTCCGGGGATAGCAAATGTCTTGGTCAGGTTCTGTGCCGATTCCCTGCTGGAGCAGGTTGAGTCGGTCGACATATACCATGCTCACGGAGGCGAGAAGATAGAAGGGCAGGCGGTAGTAAAGCACCGAATTCACTCCATGAAGATGGATATACCCATGTTCCTTGATGGCAAGTTTACGACGGTTGGACTCTTCGAGGATAGCGGAAGAGCCATGGAAGAGGAGACAGAGTTTCGCGATGTAGGCACGTACAATGTCTACGCCTATCCACACCCGGAAACGATTACTCTGCCGAAGTACCTAAAGGGTGTGAAGAGGGTCACCAACCTTGGGCTTGTGTTACCACCTGCTTATGCAGAACTGATAAAGGGAATGGTGAGGCTGGGCGTCACGGGCGAGGCACCGGTTGAGGTCCAGGGGCACAAGGTCGTTCCCTTGGAGTTTGCGGTAGCGTTCATACTCTCGCAGAGGGACAGGCTGACGAAAGAGGCCGGACTCAAGGAACCCATGGGTTGTCTGAAAATCGTGGTAAAGGGGTACAAGAACGGCGACAAGAATACCTACGTTTTCTCAATGTCTTCAAGGGGACAGGGAATGGGCGAAGGGACGGGTGTTCCTGCGGCACTCGGCGCAATACTTATGGCTACAGGAAAGATTAAGCAAAAGGGGGTCTGCCCGCCTGAGGGTTGTGTTAATCCAATGGACGTGGTTGAGCTCGCCCAGACCAAAGTAAGCGTAGGTGGCAAGACAGGTTTCCCCATCGTCATTGAGCATATTGATAAGAACGGAAAACTGGAAAAGCTAGACCTCCTTAGCTAGACGAGAAAGTGCTGCCACCGCACAGCCACCTGAGCCTCGCACCACATCTTGACATTTTGAGCAAATGTAGTGTGACCTTTTAAGGTCGCCTCAGTGGGACTTTGGCCAGACCAAGGTCTCGCAGTCTACGTTGTCGCAAAACACGTTTGCGCACTTCGATTACCGTTTGTTATATAATAGCGGCTATAGTAGCAGAAATCAGAGGCGGACAAGTGCTGGAGTCATATCTGAAGAGGATATTTGAAGTCGGCAAGGCAGGCGATGCCACGGAGCCAAGCTACTATGGAAGCCTAGCAGACCTTTTCGAGGAGTTTGCAGATTCAACCGGCAAGAGGCATCGGTCGGTCACGATATTGCCGAAAAAGACCGAAGCTGGCAATCCCGATTTCAGGGTCTGGGATGGCAAAGGGAATATCGTCGGCTATATTGAGGCAAAAGCACCAACTGAGGAAAACCTCGACCGTATTGAGACCACTGACCAACTGAAACGTTACAGGAATACATTCCCCAACCTTATCCTGACCAATTTCTTTGAATTCAGGCTGTACCGTAACAGGCAGTTGGTTGACAAGGTCTCCATCGGCAGGCCTTTTGTCCTATACCAATTGAAAACCATCCCTCCGATCGAGAACCAAGACAAGCTCTTTAAGCTTTTGGCGAAATTCTTCGATTTTTCGGTGCCCAAAACATATTCGGCGAAGTCTCTGGCTGTCGAACTGGCAAAGAGGACTCGTTTCTTGAAAGACCAGGTTGTCATAGAAGAGTTAAGAGAGGAGGAGGAAAAAGGTGGGGGCTTCATCCTCGGCTTCTATGAAGCCTTCCAGAAATACCTTATCGGCGGGTTGACGAAGGAAGATTTTGCTGATTTGTATGCTCAGACTATCACTTACGGACTTTTCGCTGCCCGCACCCGCTGTGAAAACGGTTTCAACCGTAAGCTAGCTTATGATTACATACCGGAGACTATAGGAATTCTGCGAGATGTTTTCAGATTCATATCACTAGGAGACCTGCCTCCACAGATGGAATGGATTGTGGATGATGTCTCCGAAGTCCTGGCAGTGGCTGATGTCAATCAGATACTGCATCAGTTTTTCCACGAGGGCAAAGGGAGCGACCCAATCGTCCATTTCTACGAGACTTTCCTGGCGGAATATAATCCCAAGGAGAGGGAACGGCGCGGCGTTTACTACACGCCGGAGGCGGTGGTCTCCTACATCGTTCGCTCCTTGAACATTCTCCTCAAGGAACACTTCGGAAGAGAAGACGGGCTGGGTTCCAAGTCGGTTACCGTGCTTGACCCGGCAGCAGGCACGTTGACTTTCCTGGCTCAGGCGAGCAAGCTAGCAGCTCAGGAGTTTATCTCCAAATACGGGGAAGGTGGCAAACAGAAGTTCATCAAGAACCACATCCTCGAAAACTTCTACGCCTTCGAGCTGATGATGGCTCCCTACGCTGTCGGGCATTTGAAGATGTCGTTCCTGTTGGAAGAACTGGGCTATAAGCTGCAAAAAGATGAGCGTTTCAAGCTGTATCTCACGAACACCTTGGAGATGGAAGAACTGCAGCAGACAGCGCTCCCCGGAATGTCTTCCCTGGCTGAGGAATCTCACCTTGCTGGCAGGGTGAAAAAGGAGACGCCGATTCTGGTGATCATGGGCAATCCACCATATTCGGGGGTATCGGCAAATGCAAGCGACAAGCTCGTGACCTTCATCAAGGGTAATATATATGTAACTGGTTATCGAATCCAGCCCGATGAGGACACCGGCTACTATAAACTGGTCCCCCAAATTAAAAGGGCAAAAAAGAAGATGGGGATAAAACAAAAAACCTGGATTGGTGAGTTAATAGAAGATTACAAGTTAATTGACGGTCAATGGTTGGGGGAGAGGAATCCCAAGTGGCTTCAGGATGACTATGTAAAGTTCATCCGTTTTGCCCAGTGGAAGATTGATGCCGCCGGCGAGGGTGTTCTAGGCTTTATCACCAACCACAGCTATCTGGATAACCCCACTTTCCGCGGTATGAGGCAATCGCTGATGAATAGCTTCGATGAAATCTATGTGCTTGATTTGCATGGCAATCGCTTGAAGAAGGAGAGATGCCCCGATGAGTCTAAAGACCAAAATGTCTTCGACATCCAACAGGGGGTTGCCATCGCCCTGTTCATCAAAAAGAAGGGGGTGGAGAAAAAGGTGTTTCACTATGAGCGCTGGGGTTTGCGGGGAGTCAAGGAGGACTGGCTTGTGGCAAATGATGTTAAATCAACCAAGTGGCAACGAATACAGCCCAAGTCCGAATTCTATCTATTTGTTCCCAGAGATGAGAAACTCCTGGATAGTTACAGCAAGTATCCCAAGATAACGGATATATTCCCACTGAATGGTGTTGGCATGACTACTGCTAGAGACAAATTTGTTATTGATATCGACAGAAGCCGTTTGCTCAATAGAATACGAGTCTTCAAAAATAGCAAAGACAATGATGACCAACTTCATGCTTTCTTTCAAATAAATGAAAAGAAGGGGTGGAGCATTAGGAAAGCTTGGAAGATGCTTCAGGGCATTTCAGATAGCGAGTTGGAGCACTATATCCTCCCTGTCCTATACCGTCCCTTCGACGTTCAGTGGATTTTTTACCACGATTCTGTTGTATGGAGGACAGTTAAGCGAGTCATGCAACATATGACGCTGGAGAATTTGGGGCTTTGCATCGGCAGGGCTGGGCAAGTTGTTGGGCTTGAGAAACCTTGGAACATTGTCTTTTGCTCGGAATTTACTGACGACTTCAATTTGTTCTATCGCGGAGGCAATGTTAATTTCCCGCTCTACCTCTATCCCAGTGCAGACATGTTCAGCCCCCCAGAGTCGGGCGAGAGGAAACCGAACCTCAACCCCAAACTCGTGAAATCGCTAGCCGAGCCTTATGGTGAGGAGCCAACGCCGGAGGCGATACTTTATTACATCTACGGCGTTCTCTATGCCAATAGCTACCGCAGCAAGTATGCCGAGTTCCTGAAGACAGATTTCCCCAGGGTGCCCTTCACCAAAGATCATGCCTTGTTCATTAAAATCGGCGAATATGGTAAAAGGCTGGTTGATTTGCACCTGATGAGGTCGGCAGAGCTGGCTAACCCAATCGCCAAGTTGCAAGGGAGCGGCGATTGTAAAGTGGAGAAGCCGAACTATAACCGTGACGAAAAGCGAGTCTCCATCAACAAGTCACAATATTTTGAAGGCGTGGAAGAAGAGGTTTGGAAATATCAAATCGGCGGTTATCAGGTCGCAGAGAAATGGCTGAAAGATAGAAGGGGAAGATCTTTGTCTCCTGATGACATCAGGCATTACTGTAAAATCATTACCGCCTTGAAAAAGACGATGAAAGTCCAGCAAGATATAGACGATTTGTATCCAGATGTTGAGAGGGAAACCATACCAATTAGCTTCTAATACCTCACAGGCGAGGCTAAAGCCTCGCACTACATGCTACTAAAAACAGGAGGGTCAGTTAATGGGCCCGTGTCTGTTCCAGTAACCGATTCTATCCGCGCAAATGGTATAATACGCTGCACTAGCTTGATTGTCCCACGTTCATCAGTTTGCCATGTTCAAGAGGAGAGATGAACCCATGAGTATTCGTGCCGCTATACGCAGGCGAATAAGCGTGCGCCACTATGAGACAAAACCGGTTCCAGAAGAGATGTTGCAAGCTGTGGTTAGTTTTGCGGAGAACTCTCTAGCTCTGGACGATAGCATCCGAATTCACCTCCATCTTGTCAGGGAAGGCAGGTTGGTTGCCCACCGAATGACCCCCCTGACGGGCACAAGGTTGCTGTTCGGCTCAGCGCCACATTTCATCATCGCCACATCAGAGGAAAAGCCATTATTCATGTTGAACATGGGCTTCAGGATGGAGCAGATGATACTATTTGCCACCCAGCAAGGCCTCGGCACCTGCTGGGTCGGTGGTATGTTCAGTGAGGAACGAATCGGCACCTTCCTGAGCCTGGAAAAGGGTGAGCGAGTTATCGTATTGACTCCGATTGGCTACCCGGATACTTCGTTTCATGGCAGGCTTGCGCATGACGCTGTTGAGCTAGTGGCGGTGAACTTCGGACGAAGGAAAGCACTGGGGCAAATGGC
>JADHXB010000070.1 GCA_016783155.1 Dehalococcoidia bacterium | reverse complement strand
AAACGGGATGGGAAAGTCTACTGCCAGAAATATGAACGGGGTAACCCTACCTGCGATTTAGGAGCTATCGGCGATACCGACGAAACGGGAACTACCATCACTTTCCTGGCTGACACTGAAATCTTCAGTGAGATTAACTACGATTTTAATACAATACGCGAGCGCCTCAAAGAACTGGCTTTTTTGAACAAGAACCTGGAAATAAGCTTCAAGGATGAGAGAGCTAACCAAGAGGCAACATTCCTCTTCGAGGGTGGCATCGCTAGCCTTGTCAGCCGGTTCAATAAGAACAGACAAGTCCTCCATCGCCAGCCCATCTACATATACGGCACAATGAACAGCACCGTTGTAGAAGTAGCCCTGCAATACAACGATGGCTTTACCGAATCTACGCTCAGCTTTGCCAACTGCGTCAATACCATAGACGGAGGCAGCCATCTTACCGGGTTTCGCTCAGCACTAACCCGTGTCCTTAATGACTATGCTCGGAAGAACAAGCTGTTAAAGGATTCCGACCCCAATCTGACAGGTGATGACGTTCGTGACGGGCTAACATCCATCATCAGTGTCAAGCTCGTCGAACCCCAGTTTGAAGGGCAAACCAAAGCCAAACTAGGCAATCCTGAAATAAAGACACAGGTCGAAGCTATAGTAGCTGATGGCCTTTCGCTGTACATGGAGCAACATCCCGATGACGCAAAATCAATCATAGATAAGAGCCTGATCGCGGCTAAAGCCAGAGAGGCAGCCCGAAAGGCTCGCGACCTTATTTTCAAGAAAAGCGGATTAGAAGCCGGTACGCTGCCTGGAAAGCTAGCCGGCTGCTCAGAGACTGACCCTCGCGAGTGTGAGCTTTTCATGGTTGAAGGTGACTCAGCCGGGGGTTCAGCTAAGCAGGGCCGAGACCGCCGTTTCCAAGCCATTTTACCGCTACGAGGTAAAATTCTTAACGTGGAAAAGGCTCCTAAAGACAAGATTCTGGACCATGAAGAGATCCGGGCAATTATCACCGCAGTTGGAGCTGGCATCGGTGATCAGCTCGACTTTTCCAGATTGCGCTATCACCGCATAATCATAATGACTGATGCCGATGTCGATGGCTCTCACATTCGAACACTGCTTCTTACCTTCTTCTACCGCAACATGACAGAGCTTATAAGCCAGGGCCACCTTTACATCGCCCAACCACCCCTCTACCGCATTCAAGCGGGGAAAGAACAATTCTGGATTTACTCGGACAAAGAGAGGGATGCTAAGCTTAATGAGCTCAAAGATAAAAAATTGGAAGTCCAGCGCTATAAGGGGTTGGGAGAAATGAGCGCCGAGCAGCTATGGGACACCACTATGAACCCGGCATCGCGAACTCTGCTCAAGGTGGAAATCCAAGACGCCATGGCAGCCGACAGGGTATTCCATACGCTTATGGGAAGTGAAGTACCACCACGAAAATCCTTCATCCTGGCTCACGCTAAAAGTGTCAGAAACCTGGATATTTAGGCTGTCAGATTTTGTTCCCGCTGCTGGTACAGCTCATGTTCTTTTATATAGCCCTCCACCCCTTCAGGCACAAGACCGTGAATAGATAACCCCTGAGCTACTCTCTTTCGTATGTCCGAAGAACCGATGTCAACTGGCGCTATATCCAGCCAGCCCACACTCTGAGTTACTCCGGGAACAGATGGTTCCAGAGCCTTCAAATCGGGGCGGCTGAAACCCGACCTGGTGACCGCCACCAGCTTACAGAGCTGAATCAGCCTGTCCGGCTCCTTCCATTGAGGAAGCTCAGCCAGACTGTCCCAGCCGACTAAGAAGAAAATCTTTGCCTCGGCACCCATCTGCCGCTGCAGAATAGCTATGGTCTCTACACTATAAGAAGGCCCGGGGCGGTCTACATCAACAGTCGAAATCTCAAAATGAGGGTTGGTAGCAATCGCCAGCTTCATCATCTCTACACGGTGAGCTGCTGCACTGATTGTTCTGCCTGTCTTAAGCCAAGGCTGTCCTGTAGGAACAAAGAGAACTCTGGCAAGCCTGAGCTTTAGCCTGGCTTCTTCAGCTATAATGAGATGCCCCGAATGTATGGGGTCAAAAGTGCCGCCTAATACACCTATATCCATTTACCCCGCCTAACCTTGGGCTTAGGTCTAAAAATAGCCATCGGCTCCTCTGGGCCGGTGCACCTCGCCTGAACCTCCTCCAACATCCTGACTACTTCTGACATAAGCTCAGACAGACCTTGCTTGGTAATTGCTGATATAAAGAAGGCCTTTATTCCCAGAGTACCGAAAAGCTGCCCGATCTCCGGCAACCGAGCTTGAACCTCCGGCAAATCTACTTTGTTCACCACCACAACCTGAGGCTTCTGAGCCATCTCCGGCTTATATAAAGCCAGCTCCCCTTTCAGGTTGCTCATATCATCAATTATAGCCGGAGACCTACCATCAAGTACATGAAGCAAAACCTTAGTCCTTTCAGCATGGCGCAGGAATTCATGCCCCAGCCCTCTGCCCAGATGAGCACCATCTACAAGCCCGGGAATCTCCGCCAAAACAAATGTCTTCATCCCCACTTCAACCACGCCTAGCGCCGGCTCACGGGTGGTGAAAGGGTAATCAGCTATTTTCGGCTTGGCTTTAGACACGGCTGCCAGAAGGGTGGATTTACCTACGTTGGGATAGCCGATAATACCCACATCAGCAATAAGTCTAAGATCAAGGACAATACGATGTTCTCCGCCAGGCTCGCCCTTAGTAGCTATTTTGGGAGCCTGGTTCCTAGACGTAGCAAAATGGACATTTCCCAACCCGCCACTACCCCCTTTAGCCACCAGAACTTTTTGTCCCTGCTGACTCAAATCAGCCAGCAGCACTTCTCGCTCATCCTCCTTAAGCAATACCATAGTTCCTAAAGGCACCTTGATTACAAGGTCATCACCCTTTGCGCCATGTTTCTTCTGCTTCTCCCCACTCTTCCCTGATACTGCCTTAAAGCTCCTCTTACGTCGAAAGTAATCCAAGTTAGCAGTACTTCTATCAACAGCAATGTAGACATTTCCTCCATCACCTCCATCACCACCTGTAGGGCCCCCAAGCGGCACAAATTTTTCATGCCGGAAGCGAACTACACCATCACCACCATCACCACCTCCTATCATGATTTCAACTCTATCCACTAAGTTAATATCCTTATAGTAGTATATTTAAATAGGGTTAGTAGATAATTACTAATAATAGTTAAAGTATATGTTTATGTGGATGAGGGTATATTATGAACGGAAAGTGGTGATATTGCAATCTGTGGCGGTTATCAACAGAGTTGGCAAAATTATCCACTATCGTGCGCTGCTTTTCTACAAGCGCCTGAATCAAGATGAGTATGGGGGTTTTTGGGATCTCAACCTCTGGCGAATCTCTTCGATTGAGTTTTGAAGCTGGGGATTAATGTCTATTTCTGCAGTGATTTTTTCGCAGCCGTGAAGCACAGTTGTGTGGTCTCGCCCTCCCAGAATTTTGCCGATTTCGGCCAGGCTGCAGTGGTTGTGCTCACGTAACAGGTACATCGTGACCTGACGGGCTAAGGCGGTTTTCTTATCTCTTCGTTTATCTGCTAGCCCTTCAAGGTTAATGCCGTAGTAGTTAGCCACAGTGGTCATTATGAGCTTTGGTGCAAGCATGGCCTCTTGCTTACTGCCTTTTGGAATTATGTCTGCCAGTGCCTGCGTGGTTAAGTGTACATCTAGTTTTCCACCGCCCAGACTTGAGTAAGTGAGCACTCTGTTTAAGGCGCCTTCTAATTCCCGAATATTGTGTTGAAACTCTGTTGCTAGAAACCGAAGTACCTCCAGTGGAATTGTTATGTTTAGCTGCTTCGCCTTAACCTTGAGGATGGCTAGGCGTGTTTCTAAATCTGGTAGTCCCAAATCGGCAACAAGTCCCCATTCAAGCCGGGACCTTAATTTCTTAGTGACCGAGGATATGGCTTTTGGCGGACGGTCGCTGGTAACTACAACCTGGCAGTTATTTTCATAGAGGTCGTTGAAGATGTGTAACAAGCATTCTTGGGTTTGTGCTTTACCACTTAGGAATTGTATATCATCGACCAGCAAGAAATCGGCACTCCTGAATTTGCGATGGAAATCATCGATCCCGTTGTTTTTGAGGGCGATTACAAATTGGTTAGTAAACTGCTCGGCGCTAACCAGGAGTATGCGAAAGCCCTTGGCTTTAACTGTATGTCCGATGGCGTGCAGGAGATGGGTTTTGCCTGTGCCGGTGTCGCCGTAGATAAAGAGGGGATTGTACCTGTTTCCGGGGTCTTCGGAAACATCTAAAGCCGCTGCATAAGCTAGGCGGTTGTATTCCCCGACTACAAAGCTATCAAAGGTATATTTTGAATTGAGCCTGAATGCCGCTGTTGCTGCTTCCTTAAGTCTTGCGCTTGTCCCGCCGTCAGCATGGTAAGCGGGTGCTGGGCAGACAGCCTGGCTCGGAGCCAGAATTGCAAACTGAACGTCAATGGTCTTGCCGGTAATGCCAGCCAAAGTTCTTTTAATCAAAGAATGGAGGCGACTTCTTAACCATTCGGCGATGAAGACATTTGGGGCACCGATAACAAAGACGTCTTCTTTATAACTTATACCGGTGGTGTCCTTAAGCCAGGTATCATAATTCGGCTTACTGACCTGAAGTTG
Source organism: Dehalococcoidia bacterium (assembly GCA_016783155.1). GTDB lineage: Bacteria > Chloroflexota > Dehalococcoidia > GIF9 > UBA5629 > 9FT-COMBO-48-23. Next base: position 3,047 of record JADHXB010000070.1, on the reverse strand, counting down.
AAGTTCTCCTAGAGCGGCTTCCCAGATTGCTTGTGCTGACTTCAACTTCTTTTCCCAATAAAAACTTGGTTGGGCAACCCCGGAAAGCGAAACAAAAATCCCCCACCCTGAGGTCTATGCTTCTCTGAATTTTAAAGCTAATATAAAGCTACAGTTTTGTGATGGATAAAATAAAAAGTGAGTAGACCGGGGGGCCACACCACAAACACCTCTTATAGTAGCACAGGGGGTCTTTCGGGGTGTCAAGGGGGTGTTTGACATAATAGAGAAAGATGTTAAAATTTTAGTAACCGTTTAGCGCCATGTTAAAACGCGTCGTTTTTATAGGCACCCCGGAGTTCGCAGTTCCCAGTTTGGAGGCTTTGATTCGAAGCGCTTACCAGGTGGTTGCCGTATATACTCAACCAGACAGAAAGGCTGGTCGCGGGCAGAGCATTGCCTTCTCTCCTGTAAAGCAACTGGCGTTATCTCAGGGGCTCGAGATGGTTCAGCCAGATAGCTTGAGAGTTACTGGCACAGTTGAGAAGTTGGCTAGTTTTGCTCCAGACCTGATTGTGGTGGCGGCTTTCGGGCAGATTTTACCACAGGAAGTGTTGGCTTTACCGAAGTTTGGTTGTATCAATGTCCACCCTTCTCTGCTCCCTCGATATCGAGGTGCCTCACCGATAGCCACGGCCATCTTACAAGGTGCTGAAATTACCGGGGTCACCATTATGTTACTGGACATTGGCATGGATACTGGCCCTATTTTGAGCCAGAAGGACGTTTCCATATCTGCCGATGATACTACTGGTTCACTCACTGCTAAGCTAGCTGAGGTCGGGGCACAATTGCTTATGGAGACATTACCCTTGTGGATTGATGGGCGAATTAAGCCGCAACCTCAGGAGGAAAGCCGCGCCAGTTATAGTGAAGTTATAAATAAAGGCGATGGAGAGATGGATTGGCGGCTTCCAGCTCTGGAGCTGTGGCGGCGAGTCAGAGCTTTTGACCCCTGGCCGGGCTGCTACGCCCGGTGGCGTGGCAAGAGGTTGAAGCTTAGTAAGGTAGTGCCGCTGTATGGCGACAAATCTGGCGAACCTGGCAAGGTGATTGCTTTATCTCCGCCAGCGCCGGCGGCAGTTGGGGTTGAAACCGGAGCTGGCATTCTAGGATTGCTCGGGGTCCAACTGGAGGGGAAGAGGGAAATGTCAGCAGATGAGTTTGTGCGCGGACAGCGGGATTTTATTGGCAGCAGTCTGCTTTGACTTTAATTTCTGTTTTGGCTAAAATCAAAATTTACGCAAGGAGTGATTTAGAAGATGTTTTTCTTTGACCCGATGTGGTTTCTCATTATGCTGCCACCCTTTATCTTCATGATTTACGCCCAGGTAAAGGTAAATTCAGCCTTCAAAAAGTATTCCAAGGTAGCTAACTCTCAACGCATCACAGGTGTTCAGGCAGCGGAAGTTTTGCTGCGGGCTAATGGCTTGAAGAATGTCAGAGTTGAGGGGGTGAAAGGGAGGCTGGGTGACCACTACGACCCTAGAAAAAAAGTGTTACGTCTCTCCCCGGCGGTCGCTAATACCCCGTCTGTTGCCGCACTTGGAATCGTGGCGCACGAAGTGGGACATGCTGTTCAAGATAAGACTGGCTATGCCTTTCTCAGGTTTCGCACCTCGCTAGTGCCAGCGGCTAGCCTGGGCAGTAATCTCGGCTTCATATTTGTGATTCTAGGCTTCATTATCTATTTATTTAGCAGGGATAGTGACTTTGCCCCCATGGTTGTCCTGGCAGGTATTATTCTGTTTGCCATGGCTGTGCTCTTCAGCCTGGTTACTCTGCCTGTAGAGTATAATGCCAGCAATCGTGCCAGGCAAATGCTGCGCAGCACCGGAATGGTGTCGACTCAGGAATACAATGGTGCCAGCGCTGTCCTATCTGCTGCTGCCATGACCTATGTAGCCGCTATGCTTCAGGCAGTAGCTCAGCTTTTCTACTTTGTGTTAATGTTTATGGGCATGCGAAGGTAGAGATTGCCTTTGGTTTATCTTTATAGCCAGCCCCCAAGAGACGAAGCCTTTCAGGGGGCTTATTATTTGTTACAAGTTGCTAATTGAGAACTGTCCTGACTATAATTCTCTCTAAATAGGCTGAGTTTGTGTGGAGTTTATATTTTGCCTGACGAAGCAGATTCAGGCGGCTTTGCTAAGTTGCGGCAGATTATTGCCAAGCTGCGTGGCAAGGAAGGCTGCCCCTGGGACAGGAAGCAGACCCACGCCTCGTTAAAACCTTACTTGATTGAGGAGTGCTACGAGGTTCTGCAAGTTCTGGATGAGGGGGCTCCGCAGAAGCTCTGCGAGGAGCTAGGCGACCTTCTGCTTCAGATTATGCTTCATGCCCAAATTGCCACCGAGGCGGGGCAATTTAGTATCGATGACGTTATCCGTGGTATCAGCAACAAGCTAATTCATCGTCATCCCCATGTCTTCGGTGGTCAGAAAGTACAGGATGCCGGGGAGGTGGAGTTAAATTGGGAGGCTTTAAAGCAGGAGGAGCGGGAGGAAGGCGAATCGCTTTTAGCCGGCGTACCTGAGCAAATGCCAGCCCTGGCATACAGCCAATCTATTCAGCGGCGGGTAGCGGGTGTTGGTTTTGACTGGGACAAGGTGGAGGAAATAATAGATAAGCTGGCTGAGGAGGTGGCAGAGATTAAACAAGCTCCTGACCAACAGGAGAGAGCCAAGGAGTTCGGCGATTTACTTTTCACTCTGGCTAATGTGGCTCGTAGATTAGATATAGACCTGGAGATGGCGCTCCGCTCGGCGAATCAGCGCTTCTGCCGTCGTTTCGCACATATGGAAGAAGCTTGTCGCAATCGGGGGGTCAGCTTTGGCAGCCTGTCTTTCGACGAGCAAAACGTCTTGTGGGAAGAGGCCAAGCGGGCGATAAGATGAACTGGTCGGGGCGAGAGGACTCGAACCTCCGACCTCAGCGTCCCGAACGCTGCGCGCTACCAAACTGCGCTACGCCCCGACATTACTTATTATAAGCGGCTTTAATTTCTG
>JADHXB010000069.1 GCA_016783155.1 Dehalococcoidia bacterium | reverse complement strand
TTCCAGCTAAGCGTTGAATACTCTCCACCAGAGATGCTTGCCGGGCTGGAATCGAAGGAATTGATTGCCGGTGCCTGACCAGGAGTGCCAATGGTAATCGGCCCGCCTGTCAAATCACAGCCAGCAGTAAACATCACCAGTAGCAGAAGTAAAGGAATCAATTTCTTCATGTTTCACCTCCCAAATAATTTAAATACTCAAAAACTACAATCACAGTAAGTCATCATTATTATACATCAATCCTGATATTCAATGATAAGCTTGGTTCTACCTTCTCCCAACGCTATGTAGTCAGCCTCATTATTATAGAAGTGAGGTTTTTCAAACTGAAAGCGGAGTTGGAAACGGGGACTTCCAGCGTCAACTCGCTTCTGGACAGCAGTAGCCAGTACATGAGAAGTGATAGGCTGCGACGGTGTCACGGGAATAGTATATATAGCCCCAGGTGCTGGGCCGACAAAGAAATCGCTAGCGCTTAGAGTCTGGTACTGACAATCGTAAACAAGAAGCATGCCGAGCTTAGTGAACGGACCGCCATAAATACCAGCAGCGGTCAAATCAAGCGTGGCCGATGTAATAGTGGCATCTTCCGGTATCATAGAAATATCGAAGCTCACAAATGCCTGGATAGTCGTGCCTGACTTTGTATCGCCTACATCCGGTTCCTGCCCAACATAGCCATCTCGTCTTACCTGTCCATCCTCTGCAATGATAGAATACAGTTCCACTTTATTAGGAAGTGCCTCAGCAACCACAACCTGAGCGGTAGCCGTCACAGTTCCAACCACATTGGTAGCTGTCAGAGTATAGGCTGTGGTCTTGGACGGTGATACCACCCTGTTCCCGCTCAAGCCAACGTTGCCTATATCCGGGGCTATGCTGACAGTTGCAGCACCGGAAACATTCCAGCTAAGCGTAGAAGACCCGCCCGGAACGATCTTCCCCGGACTGGCATCAAAGGAGTCCACCACCGGCTGGGCAACCCCTCCAGGAACAACAATGACAGTTGTCAAAATCTCCTTTGACCAATCTCCCCCATCGTCCTGAACTTTAAACCAAATTGTGTGAGTTCCTTGCGATAGAGATGAGGTTTTAAAGCTCGCCGAAGTGCTCAAATCCCCGTCCAAGCTCGACCGCCAGTTATAAGCGCCTATGTTGCCATCAGGGTCAACGCCGTGGCCGGTGAAACTCACCGATTCACCCAGAGCAGCATTGGCCGGCGATACCACATCTATGTAAGCAGTGGGCGGTTGATTATACGCTGGTATAGTAGGCAGACAACCAACAGCTACAGTCAAAACCATAACGATTAGAAACAACAACTTTCTCATATGTTCACCTCCGCAAAAAGATTTAAATCACCGGAATCCACTAGCTTAAAAGCCTTTTAAACTGTTTTTCACAGCTATTTCTTTTCCTTCAGCCTCCGCCGGATGACATTCTGGTATATGACTCTAAGGCTGCCAGCCGTGGAGCCTGAATTTCCTCCTCGCTTTCTTCCGCTGCCTTCGCTCAGTTTTACTTTTCCCTTCGTCGTAGCCTTCCACTTCCAGATAATCTTATTTCAAGTTGACAACTGACTCTTTTACCCGTTCAACAATCTTGGCCATCGCCTCCCCAGCTTTGCTATCAATATGCACCGTAGCCTTAGAATCCATAGGTGTAGAACTGAGGTTAATAATGACCAGTTTAGCTCCAGATTCAACAGCATACATGGGCATATAGGCTGCCGGATAAACAATGAGAGTGGAACCAATAACTATGAAAAGGTCACAGTGCCGAGAATGGTGGATAGCATCATTTAGCGTCTTTTGCGGCAATGCCTCACCGAAGAAAACTGCATCTGGCTTCAAAATGCCGTGGCAGATATGGCAATCAGGCATCTCTTCTTTCTCCAGCCTTGGGAGAATATCCTCAATGGAAAGGCGATTATCGCAGCTCATACATCTGACCCATTGCATATTACCGTGGAGCTCAAAGACCTTGTCCGGAGAGTTTCCCGCCTTTTGATGGAGATTGTCGATATTCTGTGTGATGACACAGGTTAACTTGCCAAGCTTCTCGAGCTCAGCAACAGCACAATGAGCTTGATTCGGCTCAGCGTCTTTTAGAAGGCTGCCTTCAGCCAGCATCTGCCATTGCATTTTCCGCGTCCTCTCACTGCTCATGAACTTCTGAATCGTAAAATCATCAGGGTCAAACCTTGTCCAGATTCCGCCGGGACTGCGGAAGTCGGGTATTCCCGACTCCGTGCTGACACCAGCTCCGGTGAAAACTATAATCCTATTCGACTCCAGAACCAAGGTAGCAACCTTATCAGCCAGATAATCCAAATCCTTTGTTTCCATGGCTTACCTCTACCTTTTTACACCTCAGAAGCAATAGTAATTCGCTTTGGCTATAATGTCAAGATGTTGTACTTGTCCAGTACATTAGTGACACTTGCTGTTGTTACTGCTAAGGGCGAGATTCCTCATTAGCGCTTGGAACAGAGCCTGTTATCCCTGTTCTTCTTTCCGTCATCGCGAGGAGCGTGAGCGACGTGGCGATCTTGCCCCACGCCTGTCATTCTGAGCATAGCGAAGAATCTCGGTGGGGAGGCATTGAAATTGCCACGCCCCGATGCAATCGGGGCGTGGCAATGACACCGGGGACATTACCCAATGTTACACTACAAAATTGTCACCCATCTATCTGAACGAGCTCAGGCGTCTCCCTCGAAGTCAATAGACATAACCTGAGTCTATCGCTATACTAACTAGGAGATTAAACTTCCCGAGGAAACGATAAATACATGCTAAATGGCAAAGATATAAAAACCTACATTAAAAGCCGTTTGAACACCAAGTTTGTTGGGCGACAGCTATATTACTATCACCAAGTTGCCACGACCATGGAGGCAGCCAAGGAACTGGCAAAGAAAGGAACTGCTGAGGGAACTGTGATAATAGCTGATACGCAGACAGCAGGTAGAGGACGCCTGGGTAGAGCCTGGCTATCACCTGAAGGCAGTCTGTCTATGTCCCTCATCCTCAAGCCTTCTCTGGAGAATTTACCACAGCTTGTCATGATAGCTTCCCTGGCTGTGGTCAGAACTATTAAAAAAGTTGCTGGGCTTGAGACACAGATCAAATGGCCCAACGACGTCCTGATTAAAGGTAAAAAGGTCTGCGGCATCCTGATAGAAAACGAAGTCAAGGGAGACAGGGTAAATTTTGCCATAATAGGAATAGGAATGAATGTTAATTTCGACCCCTTGGCTTTCCCCGAGATTTCAGATATAGCCACCAGCCTGTCACACGAGCTAGGAGCAGAAGTATCAAAAGTTGAGCTTACCATAGCACTGTTATCTGAACTGGAACAGTTATATTTAGAAGCTAAGGCTGGAGCACCCATATACAAAGAATGGCAAGAGAATATGGAAATGCTGGGCAGGTGGATTCAGGTCAAGACTGGGGAAGCAGTCGAGCAGGGCAAAGCCGAAACCGTTACCCAAACCGGTAACCTCATCCTGCGCCGTGCTGACGGCAGCATTACCGAAATCGTGGCCGGAGATGTCACGGTAATAAAAATTTGATTCCCCCGCCCCCTCATGGGGGGGGCAGGGGTACAGGTAAACTACTTCTTCGCCTGACTTAGCTTGGTAAGAAAGGGCGCTATCAACTCTATCGGCAAAGGAAACACTATCGTGTTAGTCCGCTCGGTAGAAATCGTGGTTAGAGTCTGGAGATAGCGGAGCTGGAGAGCAGCAGGTTGACTGGAAATAACTTTGGCTGCATCAGCCAGCTTCTGCGCAGCTTGAAATTCGCCCTCAGCGTGCACAATCTTAGCTCGCCTCTCTCGCTCAGCTTCGGCCTGAGCCGCCATCGCCCGCTGCATCGAGTCAGGCAGCTCAACATCCCTGACCTCCACCATGCTTACCTTTATTCCCCATGGCTCTGTTCCCTCATCAATCAGCGACTGGAGCTTTTCATTAATCTTGTCCCGACGAGCCAGCAGGTCTTCAAGTTCAGACTGGCCCACTACGTTTCGTAGAGTCGTTTGTGAAAGCAGCGAAGTTGCCCTGATGTACTGCTCCACATTAAGCACAGCGTCTTCAGGTTTCATGACCCTGAAATAGACCACAGCATCAACTTTAACGGTAACCGTATCCATTGTGATACATTCCTGGGTTGGGACATCCATGGTGACAACACGGAGGTCGATCTTCACCATACGCTCAATAAACGGAATCAGCAGGACCAACCCAGGCCCTCTGACACCGACAAATCGGCCTAATCGAAAGATAACGCCGCGCTCATACTCGTTCACAATCCTGATGGCTGCTGCCAGGATTATTATGACGAAAATGGCAATACCAGCAATAAGAATGAAATTCATCTTCTCCTCCTTTGAGTTTTCTTCTTAGTAACTATCAATTTTAGTCCCTCGACTTCAATTACCGTCACCTCCTCTCCTGGCTCTACCCCGCCGCTGTCCACTGTAGCCATCCAGTGCTCACCTTCTATAAGAACTGTACCCTTGGGGTCAAGACGCGTCTTAGCTATAGCTTCTCTGCCAATCAATCCCTCAGTACCAGTTTCCACTCGCCTTCTCTGGCCTCGAATCACAGCGCCAACGACAAAGGTTACGAAGGCAACTATTACAATGGTTACTCCGGCAATTAAGACTCTGTTCACTTCCATTGCCGGCGAACTATGACTGAACAGGACAAGTGAACCAATAATCAAAGAGACAACCCCTCCTGCTGTCAGTATACCAAAAGCCGGCGTGAAAAGCTCTACGATAAATAGCCCGAAGGCAAGGAGTATCAACAACACCCCAGCCCAATAAGCATTGAGCACACCCAAAGAATAGAAAGCCATAAAAAAGCAAATGCCGCCAACAGTTCCAGGGAATATCAGCCCTGGATTTGAGATCTCGGTAATCAAGCCTATCGTAGCCAGACTGAGCAGGATATAAGCAATATTGGGGTCACTGATGACATGTAAGAAGCGCTCGACAGGATTCATCGCATTCCTAGCGAACATATAATCGGTGGTATCAATAATGACCTCCTTGCCACTGGCCAAGGTTACTTCCCGGCCATTGAGCTGGCGAAGTAGGCTTTCCAGGTCATCAGCCCGGAAATCGATAAGTTTTGCTGCCAACGCCTCGGAGGCAGTAAATGACTTGCTTTCTGAAACCGCCAGTTCGGCCTCTTCAGGGTCACGCCCTCGCATTTCAGCGATGCTCCTGATCCAGGCAGACGAATATTCGGTTATCTTCTTCGACACCTCTTCGGGCATTTCCTCACCGACAGTTACCGGGTGAGCGGCTCCGATGCTGGTCCCCGGTGCCATAACCGCTACATGCGCGGCTAAGGTGATAAAAGTTCCGGCTGAAGCTGCCCAGCCACCACTAGGCGAAACATAAACTACAATCGGCACTTTAGCGTTCAGAATCCGCTGCACAATATCTTCTGTGGCATTAAGAAGCCCTCCAGGAGTATTCAATTCAATGATGCAGGCGGTGGCACCTTTAGATTCAGCCCGGCTGATACCACGGTCTAGATAATCGACGACGACAGGGACAATGGTGCCATCAACAGTGAGGATTTCTATGCCCGCCGAGTCAGCATTGACCACACTGGAAACGAGGGACATCGCTGACAGGATAGCCAGAAAAAGAATGCGTGTGAAGCGTAACCTAATTTTAAGCATCTGTTGCCAGAACGACTCAATTATAATCTACCCAATAATTGACAGCAAGTAGGTTGTCCTTTCGTGACTGTGGTTACAGCGATGGGTTCCGAGATTATCAGCTTCGCCATTGTGATAAGCAGAATTAGCAGATGTTTGTCGGTGAATTTAAATTGAAGCAGAAAGCTCATTGGTGTAGAATATGTCAACTTGGGTAAGATTTAAAATTATGACAAGGCAAAAATGCAAAGGGGCTCGAGATTTACTTCCCAAAGACACTGAGGTCTTTCGCTATATAGAGGATATCTTTCGCAGGTCGTGTCTCAGCTGGGGTTATCAAGAAGTACGGACTCCAACTCTTGAATATCTGTACCTGTTCACCGCCGCCGGCACACTCACTCCCAATATGCTGAGCAAGGTATATTCTTTTCTCGACTGGGATGGCTGGAGTGGTGAAAGGGTAGTGCTGAGACCTGATGGCACTATACCTGTCGCCAGGCTCTACATAGAGAACTTGTCCCAACAGGAAATAGCCAGACTTTTTTATGTCACCAATGTTTTCGCTTTTGAAGATACAGGTAAGGAGAACAGAGAACGGTGGCAATACGGAGTCGAGCTTATAGGCAGTGACAAACCAGCATCAGATGTAGAATTGATTCTGCTGGCTATCGAAACTCTACGCAAGTTGGGTGTTAATGATGCTCAGATACAGTTATCTCACGCTGGGGTATTGAAGGCTTTGCTCAATGAATTGAAGCTGAATCCCGACGAAGAAACCAGGTTGCTTGACCAAATTCTCGACGGCAACTGGCAAGTGCTGACGGAGGCGAAACCGACAAACTCTGAAATCGGCAGGCTGATATCATTGTTCCTCGATTTAAGGGGAAAAACCAGTGGTTTCTTAGAGAACCTGAAGGCACTACCTCAGATTCCTGTTACCTTGAAGCCCGCGCTCGACAATTTCTCTGAAATCGCCGGTTTTCTCGATGCCCTTGGCTGTAACTACCAGATTGACATCACGTCCACCCGGGGTTTTGAGTATTACACCGGACTTTGCTTCCAATTCTCGGCTAAGGGAGAAAAAATTGGCAGCGGTGGTAGATATGACAACCTTATCCCGCTCATAGGTGGCAAGAACACGCCAGCCTGTGGTTTTGCCCTCTATGTTGACCCCCTCGTTAATTTGATTCAACCTCAAGCCAAACGAAATACGGGGCAGGGAATCCTGGTTAGATGCGATAAAACGACACCTGATTCAATAAGAACCAGCTTTCAGTTAGCTCAGTCACTCCGCCAGGCTGGCTATGTGACCGAGCTTGACTTCAGCGGTTGCCAGTCAGACTGGCGCTGGATAATCGCCATTCAAGAAAAGACACCATGCTTTCTTGTTATTGACCAAGCCCGAAACCAGAGGAAAGAGGCGTCCTCGATTGCCGACGCCATAAAGACGGTAGGAAACTCCGCATAACTTGCTAACTGGAGGCCAGTTGGATTACGTTAGGATAGCTTTACCCAAAGGAAGACTTCTATCGGCTACCGCCTGTCTATTGAAAGAGACGGAGCTTGAATTCAAAGACTATACCAAAGATACACGAGCCTATAGACTTAAATCAACAAAGCTCCCTTATCTTTCAGCCAAGATATTTCAAGAAAAAGACATCCCCATCCAGGTAGCCGTAGGCAATTACGACTTGGGCGTCTGCGGCCTGGACTGGATTGAGGAGCTTTTGGCCAAGTACTCGACCAGCACCCTGCTCAAGGTGGCTGATCTGGAATACAGCAAAGGAAGCCTCTATCTAGCCGCCAGCCGCTACGGAAACATATCTAGTCCCCAGGAACTGTCAACCGGGCAATATAGCTGGCGAATAGTGACTGAGTATCCCAATCTGGCAGAGATTACAGCTTTGAATCTCAGGCTGAGGAGGTTCAGGATATTCCCAGTGTGGGGAGCTGCTGAAGTCTATCCGCCGGAGAATGCTGACCTGGCTCTGTTGTGGGCGAAAGACGAATCGGAAATAAGGGCACGGAGCTTAATCCCACTGAAAACTCTGCTCTCATCCAATGCCTTTCTCATCGCTAATCAAGAGAGCTGGCAAA
>JADHXB010000009.1 GCA_016783155.1 Dehalococcoidia bacterium | reverse complement strand
ATCTGCTTCTGATGCGGACTTACCGCTCCCTCGATTTCCTGCAGACCAATCAATTTCTTGTCTTTAAGCCCCATTTGATGCCCTCCTGCCCAAGCGCCTCATAGCGCAAGCTTGGAGATTATTTCTTTTGCCGCCTGCCTGAGCGGTGAATCTTCAGGAAGCTCGATAATCGGCTTGCCTTTTATATCCAAATCGGCAAGATTCGGGTCTTCATGTATAGTAGCCACGAGCTCAAGCCCGAAATCGCTGATAGCCTTTCCTATCTCTTGTGGCAGACCGTTCTTAACCCGGTTTACTGCCAGGCGCACCTTGCCGACCTTGGTTCTCATTTCTTTAATCAAGTCTTTCATTCTAGCCGCCGTGGTGATACCTCGCATAGTTACATCGGAGACAATAAGCAGTAAGTCCACGTCTCGCGTCGTCTGACGGCTTATGTGTTCCATTCCAGCCTCGGAATCTATAACCGTATAATCGTAATTCTTAGCCAGCCGGTCTATGGAAAGACGCAGCATGTGATTTGCGGCACAGTAGCATCCCGGGCCCTCAGGTCGCCCCATAGCCAGCAGGTCAACCTTCGCCGACTCCACCAGGGCTTCCCTTATCTTCATATCCAGAACGTCTTGCTTGGAAACGGTGGGCGAAAGGCGTCCCTTCTGTATATCTTCAGTAACATCCTCGCGAGCCCTGCCTACGGTTTCTCCCAGAGGCAGACCCAAAGCGGCATTGAGGTTAGTGGCAGGGTCAGCATCGATAGCCAGAACTACTCCCTTCTTAGACAGCAAATCTATCAGCAAGGCAGCGATAGCCGTCTTGCCAACACCCCCTTTCCCAGCCACTACAATCGTCGTTGTCACTTCACACCTCCTGTCTTACTTTTCAGGCCTCTCAGCCATCAAGAGACCAGGGTATTGCCACCAATTTTTGCGAAACATTATTATACCCTGAAATCAACATCATAGCCATTTTAGCCCTTACAGTCCTTCTTACTGGGGAGCTTTTACCGCCTCTTGCAATGTGGGGGCCATTAGTATATAATACTTGTTTAGTGGTTTCAGTTTAGGTTATCACAAACTTACTTTAGATTGCTTCGTATTTAATCAAGTATTGGGTGACCACAGCTCTAGCCAACTATTTATAAGAGAGGAGGTCATCCAATGAGTTTTCAGGACAAGTCGATCCAGTGTTCCGATTGCGGAACTACCTTCACCTTCACGGCTGAAGAACAAGAACTCTTCGCGTCTAGAGGCTATACTAACGAGCCCAAGCGCTGTCAACCCTGCCGAGAGGCAAGGAAGTCAGAGCGTTACGGAAACAGTGGCTCCGGCTACAGTGGCTCCGGCTACAGGCCCCAACGGCAAATGTTCCCCGCAACTTGCGCCCAATGTGGCAAAGACACCGAAGTACCGTTCGAGCCGCGCGAAGGTAGACCAGTATATTGTAGCAATTGCTACAATGCAGTCAAAGTAAGCAGGTAACGCTACTTTGCCCTTAAGAACATACATAGGCTGGGTGTTCCCAGCCTATGTATGTTTCTATTACACACTAACCAAAGGAGGTACCAATTGAATATCTATGTGGGGAACTTATCCTATGAGGCAGCGGAAGAGGAATTGCGGGAAGAATTCACGGCTTTTGGAGAAGTGACATCTGTAAACATCATAAAGGACAAGTATGGTGGGCAATCTAAGGGATTTGCGTTTGTTGAAATGCCATTGTTGTCCGCAGGCCAAGCGGCAATTAATGGCCTGAATGGTAAAATACTACACAACCGGCAGCTCGCTGTAAGTGGGGCTCGTCCTCGTACCGATAACAGAAGCCGTGGTTCCTACGGTGGCAGTAGAGGTGGTATGCCTGATAGAGAAGGAGGCCGGAGAAGATACTAAACTGCCTGATCCTCTTAGAAAAGGAATATGAAGATAACGAACAATATACAGAGCAAAAACATAAAAGTTGGCAGCCTTAACATTCGCTACTTTGCCGGTGGGCAAGGTGAACCGCTGGTCATAATCCATGGAGGCGGTGATGGCGCCAGGGCGTGGCTACAAAATGCGGAAGAGCTCTCTCGGCATTACAGTGTATACATTCCCGACCTCCCCGGCTTCGGGCAAAGTCAATCGGCTAACGACAGGTTTCATCTTCCAGAATTCGTAGCATTCATAGAAGACTTCTCGCAAGCCCTGGGCTTGGAGCGCTTCTATTTAATGGGACATTCGATTGGCGGCGGCATCGCCTTACACTATGCATTGAGATTTCCTCAGAAAGTAAAGGGGCTAGTTCTAGTCAGCAGCTGGTGCCTGGGAATTGAAGCAGCGCTATGGGTCAGGTTTCTGTCTCGTCCCGCTTTCTGCAGTTCTTTCGGGGAAGCCAGCATTGCTATCCTGAAGGCTGTTAAATGGCTGGCCCGCATATTTTACGCTCCCTTTAAAATCGCGAACCCTCCTACCCGGATCAAGATGGAAATGGGGAAGACCATGATGACATTGAAGGGACAGACTACTGTATTGCTGAACCAGCTCTCTGAACTGACGGTGCCCACCCTGCTAGTCTGGGGCGCTGGGGACCGCATTGTACCAGCTTCCCACGCTTACGCTGCCGCCAAACTCATTCCCGACTGTCAATTACACATCTTTGAAGGCTGCGGTCATAACGTCTACAGGCAAAGAGCCGGAGAGTTTTCACAGCTTCTAACAAATTTCTTGGACAACTAATCTATTAGCAAGGCAGCGATAGCCGTCTTGCCAACACCCCCTTTCCCAGCTAAGAATTAACGGGCCGAGGCTATCCCTCACCCTCGCCGTAGACAGAAGCAAAGAACGCCTTCTCCAGCTCAACTACCTCGGCAGGAAGTGTGTTAACCTTTCCCAGGCTCAGGACAGAGACGTATATTTTCGCCATCTCCTCCGCCAGCTCACATATAGTCAGGGCTTCACGCATGTCCCTGCCCACAGAGAGAACACCGTGATTTGCCAGTATGACGGCGTTTCTCGGCCCCAGCGCCGAGACCGCATTTTTCGCCAGCTCCGGAGTGCCGGGAAGAGCGTACTCGGCGACCTTTATCTCCCCGCCGATATAGATGACTTGCTCATCGATGAGCGGAGGTATATCCAGGCCGGTAACAGCAATGACACTGCAAAAAGCGGGGTGAGCATGAACGATGGCATTGACTTTTTTACGCGCCTTGTAAACCTCGGTGTGCATCACCGTCTCTATGGAAGCTTTTTGCTCCCCTTCAACACGCTGCCCCTCAAAATCGACTACCACTATGTCGTCAATCTTGAGCGAATCGTAATACCGTCCGCTGGGCGTAATAGCCAGCAGCTCCCGTCCACTTGGGTCTTTGAGGCGCAGGCTCACATTTCCCGCCGTGCCCACCACCAGCCCCTTCCTTTCCATCTCCTGAGCCACCTCAATCACCGCCTTCTTTTCAGAGTCCCACATGCTCACCTCCCGTCTTGGTTACCCTTTATCTTTGGCACCTGCTGCTGGCACCAAACTCGGTGGTGACAGCTTTACTACGGCATTATACTCCGGCGGGCAGACCAACTGGCAACTGCCGCATTTGGTGCACTTGGTCTGGTCGATTACCTTTATTCCTTTCTCAGTAGAACCTATTGCCTCTACCGGACAGGCCAAAACGCAATGCTCACAGCCTCGCTCGCATTTATCAGGGAGTATATAGTAGGCGATAAGCTCCTTGCACACCAGCGCCGGGCACCGCTTCTCAAGTATATGAGCCTCATATTCATCGCGGAAATAGCGAATGGTGGTCAGGGCAGGATTCGGTGCTGTTCTGCCCAAACCGCACATTGAACCACCCCCTATATCCTCCCCCAGCTCAACCAGCAAATCCACATCTTCGATTTTGCCTTTGCCTGCGGTAATGTCCTCCAAGATATCCAGCATGTGCTTGGTGCCGATGCGACAGGTGGAGCATTTGCCGCAGGACTCTTTCTGTATAAAATCGAGGAAGAACTTGGCGGTATCAACCATGCAGTTGTCCTCATCCATGGCAATCACACCACCGGAGCCCATAACCGCACCGGCTTTGTGCAGCGAATCGAAATCTACCGGGGTTCGCAGCATGCTCTCAGGTAAACAGCCGCCAGAAGGCCCTCCGATTTGCACCGCCTTGAACTTTTTTCCGCTCCGGATGCCACCACCGATGTCGAAGATTAGTTCATGGAGCGTTGTACCCATAGCCACTTCTGCCAGCCCGGTGCTGACCATCTTCCCGGCCAGAGCGAACACCGCTGTGCCCTTGCTGCCTTCTGTGCCAAGGCTGGAAAACCAATCAGCTCCACGAGCGATTATCAGTGGAACATAGGCATAGGTTTTTACATTGTTAAGAACCGTGGGTTTGCCCCATAAGCCTGACTTCACCGAATGAGGTGGCCTGGCTCTGGGCATGCTCCGCCTTCCTTCGATAGCGTACATCAAGGCGGTTGACTCGCCGGAGACAAAGGCACCAGCTCCTTCAACTATCTCTATATCAAAGCTGAAACCGCTGCCCAGAATATTATCGCCTAACATCCCCAGATTCTTCGCCTGCTCTAAGGCAAGCTTCAGCCGCTCGATAGCCAGAGGATATTCAGCTCGGATATATATGAACCCGTCGTGGGCACCGACCGTATAAGCGGCAATAGTAATGCCTTCAATGACCTGCTGTGGGTCGCTCTCCAAGACCACCCGGTCCATAAAAGCTCCAGGGTCACCTTCATCAGCATTACAAATCACATACTTGGTCTCGCCGGGAGCCTGTCTACAAAGCTCCCACTTTCTGCCAGTAGGGAAGCCAGCACCACCTCGCCCTCTGATGCCCGAACTCTTTATCTCCTCGATTATGGCAGCAGGCTCCATCTTTAGGGCCATAGCCAGGCTGCTGTAGCCACCATTGGCAATATAGTGGTTTATATTCCCGGGGTCGATGTAGCCACAATTTCTCAGTAGTAGACGATGCTCATGCTCAAACCTGGAAAGCTCCGGAATATAGACCGCCTCTCCTTCACCACCACCAAGCGTACCCAAAGCCAGGTCAAGGCAAGGGTCATCGCCCAAGACATAGCCTTCAACGAGGGTGGGCACAACCTGAGGAATCACGTTGTTGTAGCAAACGGCGAAGGAATCGGGCTTGATTATGGTGACCAGAGGCTCAAGGGAGCAAAGCCCGATACAGCCCACCTCGGCCACCTTTGCCTCGGCGTTTCTCTTCGCCAGTTCTTTATTGAAGGCTTCGACTACCGACAATGCACCGGCAGCACGGCCACATGTAGCCGTGCCGATGAGGATGTGAGGGGCTTGGCCATGATAAAGCGAGTCCCAATCCGATTTCGCCTGATTTTGAATCTCCGCAAAGGTCATAAGGAACCTCTTGTTTCACCCTGAGCGATAGCGAATGGTCTCCCACCCCCCACCGAGATTCTTCGGTCGCTCCGCTCCCTCAGAATAACAAGCGGTGTTGTACACCATTCCCTTTACTGCTTCTCTGACTGCTCCTGGCTTACCGGCTTGATAATCACCAAGGCTTCCTCCACCTTCGGTGGCGTCATCTTGGGATAAACAGAATCGCCGATTACAACTACTGGAGCTAAGGCACAACAACCAACGCAAGCTACCCTGTCCAGACTGAACTCATGGTCAGGTGTAATACCGCCGACCTCGATGTCCAGTTCCCTCGCCATTGCCTCTAGGACAAGCTTGCCACCGACCAAGTGGCAGGCGGTGCCCATGCAAACTTTCACCGGATGCTTGCCCAGCGGAGTAAAACGGAATTGATTATAAAAGGTGGCAATGCCGTAGACCGTGCTTCCCGGGATGTCCAGAAAGTCGGCGATGGCTAACATCGCCTCTTTTGAAAGATAACCAGACTTCTGCTGAACTGCCTGAAGAAGGTAGATTAGATGACGCCTATTTTTTTTATCCGGTTTCAGGATGTCTGACAGTTTCTGCTTCAGTTCTTCCACTTCTTCACGAGGTTCGGCAGGTAAGCTGCTATCTCGCTGGCTTCTCTAGGTCCGACTATGATCTCCCAGTCGGGCAACGCTTCCTCTAGCTCGCCTCTAATTCGGGCTACCTTCCCCGGAATAATTAGTCTCCTGTGCTTTACTTTACCTTCAATTCCCGACTTCTTGACAAATGGTCCGATTGAGTCACCAGAGAACTTGCCAGCAGCCCAGCCGGTGAGGACACCAAGTCCTTCAGTGTCCTTAACACACAGCCAGGAAGGAACCTTGCTGCCTTCGATTTCCGAGGCAACAATAAAATAAGTCAACGCCCAGTTGCTGGTAATCAACACCGGCGACTCATCATTCGGCTCCAGTACTTCGTAGACCTTCTCCTCTACTGACATAGGCATTCGCGGATCGGTATAAATATTGAGCCTCTGGACCAGCAACGGCAATAGCGAGTATTGGCCAAAGTCAGAAAGGACAATAATTCCGGGATACTTAATAACAAACATGGCTGCCAGAAGGACCTGCCTGATTTCATCTTTAGCTATGAAGCAAGGAAATCCAATGGTCGGATAACCGAGAGGTCTGAAATTCTGCTTCAAAGCTGCTCGCCGAATCAGCGTCTGGTCCCTGATGGCTTCCTGCATATTCTTGGCGATTGGATCCAAGACGATCTCCTCAATGCCGGCATCCTTTAACTGGGTGGTCAACGGTATCAGCTCCTCCACGCTGTTACCCCTCACCACCACCGGCGTCGGCGAACCCTTAATTCCAGCAATTATCTTATCGATGTTATCTTTGGTGACCGCATAAAGCAGCGGTTTCCTGTCACCACATATCTTTCTAGCTGAAAGCAGGACATCAACATCCTCAGACATTAGCACCACAGGCAGGTCTGTGCCCTCGCAGACTTTCTTTACCAACGCCTCAAATTTAGCTTTATCACCTGATTCAAACCGTAGCGCCAAAACATTCGCCTTAAGAGTCAGCCCAACCCAGGGGAACTGTAGCTCTTTTATCTTCTTTATCTTCTCATCAATCTCGGCATCAGTCTCCGTATCTGAGATAAGCAGGGCAATGCCCGGCTGATGGACAAAAGTCTTCTCATGCCGGTAAATTACCTCTTCGACACCGATCTCAAGGGCATTTTTACCAGCGCCAATGGTTACCGGCTTAATAGGTGGTGCCAGGGCTTCTTCCAGTTCAGCCTTAACATCTGCTGGCAGGTAAGGACATTTATCGAGTGCTACACCACCAGTAGCCAGCTTCATGGCAAAGGCGAAACAGGTGGGAAAGCCACATTCACGGCAATTCTTCTTGCCTCCATCCGGAAGCCTCTTTACAACATCAGTTCCTTTCAGCGCCATGTCGTTCCTCCTATGAGATTGTTTAGCAATTCCAGTCCGTCATTGCGAGCGAAGCGTGGCAATCTCAACATCCCCGCCGGGATTGCTTCGGGGCTTATGCCCCTCGCAATGACAAATAAACACTCTCCAAGTTCATTTTACACAGGTAATTCTACCTCACCCTTCACCCACGGATGACCAACCTTATCCAAAAACGCAATCAGCTCATCAATGTTTTTGGCATCTTCCTCTGTAGCTATCTTGTCATACAGGTCTGCGGGTATAGCATCCTTGTATCTCTCTTTTATCTCCTTGGGCATCCATACCAAACGCCTTAAGCCGCCATCTGCATATAGGAACTTGGGCGACCTCAAGTATTCCAGCGCCAAGCCCAAAAACCCCTCTACCTGTCGGCCACCGCTGGTATCAGCAGCCATGGTGGAAAAAGGTACGCCAACAACAGTCGGGCCAACGAAGTCGCGATGGACGAGGCCAAAGGCATCAACTTCAGGGATATAGAACCAAATCGCCTGGAAGCAACCGCAAGAGGTATGAGGGTGCTCAAAAGCGCTATGGAGAAAGACCCTGTCATAAGTCCCCATAGATTTTACCGCTCCCAGCTCATTGCAGCCTTTGTACTCCCCTCTTATTGGATCCAGGCACTCACCCTTCTTCACCTCCTGCACTGGCCCTTCGGGGTCGAGCTTATAAGCAGCCCTGCCATCGAACCAGCTTATGGCTCCACAGTTAGCTATCCTCTCCGGAGTAGCAATGCAGATGTGTGTCGGAGCAAAGCTCTGGCACAGTGCGCAGCTATAGAAGTCCTCCACGTCTTCTTCTTTTAAGCCCCTGGCTCTCTCATCTCTTGCCTTATAGATTTCGCGAGCCTTCACTATGAGTTCCTCAACCTTCTTTTCATCGATAACAAAGGTGATGGACATCTTCTCGATAACGTCCAACTCCGATGTGTAAAGAAACATCAGTATCTTGCCGATCTCCTCAAGCGAATTAAGCCCCTTATTGAAGGAATCCTTGTTAAGCCTCATCCAGATTTCATCTCTCTGGTTCATATGATAAAAGCCTTCTATGTAGTTAGCATAAAGGTGCATCCTTCTCTCGAAGACCGGCTCCATATCCTTTTCCAGTTTCTCGCCAGCAACATCGATCATCAAACCTAAGGGATAACTGCCGCCCTCCGTCATGTCCTTTATATCTGGGCCGATGATTTCTATCTTCTCGTTTTCGATTTCATCAAGGCCCTTCAGCGTCACCAACTCAAATTTGTTTTTCACATTCGGCCCACCGAACTCGACATATAAGTCGGCTTTCCTGATTACTTCGCCTTCATACTGGGGCCCAATATCTACCGGGAAAATTCCTGCCATTTTGTTATGCCTCCTTACTCTTTAAATTAGTTATTAGATTATCTAGAAATTCCTTCCATTGTTCGTCTTTTCTGAAATTAGAAAGGGAATAACTGGCATGTGGATAATAAAATTTGCACAAGGTCATAGTCTTGAGGTGCGGGGCGTAATGTTTCAGAGTTGAAAGCCCCTGCTCACCAAGGTCAGTCCTGAACCCCAGAAACATCACCAAATCATGATTGCCTTCCTTTTTAACCCCCTTCCATGCCGGGTCTTTAAGATGGTTAAGGATCTCTATAATGTCATAGCTGCTTGCTGGCTCAACGCCCAGCTCTAGCAGTTTCTTCTTGGTGTGAGCTGTGGCGCATATCGGAATATCAAGGGTTTTAGCTATTTCCACGCCATACTCAATGAGCAGTTTACCGCCCAAAGTCGTGGTAAGAGACCACGAGCCAAGCACCAGAAGGGGCCTTTGAGCACGTTTAACCAAGTGAGCATACTCGCTGGCATCTTCAATAATTCTAGCCGCCTTTGTCCCGGTCAACACATTCACTCGATGATACGGCAAAGTCATTGTCATAACACAAACCTCCTTACTTGGCTACCTTTACACCCTTAATAGCTTTCTCCACTGCCAGTTTGGTCATAAGTCCAGCACGGTGCATCAAGGTATCTTCAAATTGCTGGTCCATTACCATCGTTGCCAGACACGGGTACTGGTGATGCAGAAGCCCGGCTTTCTCCACAGCATCACGTTCCCAGACTCCAGCCAGGCCGTCAGCCACATACGGGCTGCAGCCACAAGGAGCCCCCCTGATAACTGCGACCCGCTTTATTCTATCTCTATCAAGCTCTATGTCTATTTCCGGCCTGCCGAAATACTTAGCAAATTCACGGATATACTGATTTTGACTGTCCTTCTCTGCCAAGGTGCAGAAGGGAACCGGATAGACCACCTCAACCCCCATAGATTCCAGCTTGCGCTTAATCTGCCTGGCTAAGCCGGGTGGCAGCCAGACGCGGTTATCTGCCGGCGCGATCACTGCTTTGGCACCGCTCTTCTTCACCATGTCAGGAATCATCTGAGCCACCCCGGGGTGCTCGCCGAGAGATATCAGCAAATCAGCCGCTGGCAACTCTTTAGGCAGAAACTCGTTAGCATCATCGACTATGGCCGGCAAATCCGATGAAAAGCTATAAGTGTAAGCTTCCCACTCAGCCGGACAATGTTGCCTGATATTGTCGGCAATTCTCTGGCCATAATGACCTTGTATAGCTACCAGAATTCGCATGAAATTCTCTTTTGAATCTCCTTAGTGGACAACCGACTCTATAGGCACCTCTGATGGATAAGTCCCAATCAAGGTAGGCAGAGTCAAAACTGGTTTTTCCTTCCAGCCGACTTTCTCCAGATATGCCATCACCTCTTTCTTGAAGAAAATGGGAATATCCGAAGCTTTCCTAACATAAAGATGGAGGTCATCAGGTAAGGTCCCCAGGTGCTGCTTATGCAGGCCGATATAATGGGTAAGCTTTATCTGCCGCCCCTGCGCAGTATCATTCTTCCTGATGCACAGCTTTGCCATGGTGACCATCGCCCGCTCCTTGGACTCTACAACAGTAATCAGATGTTCAGGCGATGGCTCCTGAGTATCCACCAGCTTTTTCTCCCTGCCATCCATCACCGTCCAATCATCTTCCTCCTTCCGGCTCATGTAAAGCCTTCTGTACTTGGCGGAATGAGGACCTAGGACCACCGGAATTCCTAACCTGTTGCAGCCGGTGGCGATTGATGCTGCTTTCTGAGAATAAGCGCCCCAGGCGAGACCACAGGCGCCAACGCGGTTCAAGATATAGTCGGCTATAACCTCATAGTTGCCCCTCAGAGGCAAGGTGGCAAATATATTAGCCACCTTCATGGCAGCTCCTGTGATATGGGAGTTAGCCACACAGGAGCCAATATTGAGAACACCGCCGGCGTCGAAATTGGGTGGATATTTCTCATAAATCGTCTTGCCTTCCTTATCCTTCTTCATCCCGGCCGCCATAGCTGAACAGCCGGTAAGCACCACAATATATTTCCTCTTGGCAAACTCCTCAGCTATGTCAGCTACTTCACTGATTTCTTCAGGAAAGTTGGAGCAGCCGACAATGGCGATGATGCCGGGAATGGTGCCCAAGACGATAGGCGCACCGACTTTTCTTATCTCTACGTCCATAATCGGTCCTCGCCCTGCCCGCACTTTCCACGTTTCACTTCCGGCCACAGCCTGCATCATCTTGAAGATAGGCACATGGCGAGGGCACTCCTGTTCACATTTGCCGCAGCCGATGCATTTATTGAATACTTCGGTTAGCGGCTGGAGGTTGCCATTCTTGGCTGCTTCGATAGCATCGCCAACCGGCAGCAAGTTGGGGCAGACCTGACTGCACATATTACACAGCCGATGGTCTTTAGCCAGGTCTGGCACCTGTTCAGGCGTCACCAACTCTTTCTTTCTCTTCGGTGCCAGCTCAAGGGCAACTCTAACTGCCGCTTCAGCAGCCTTGTCTGGGTCGAAAATCAACGTCTGTTTCCCGTCAAGCATGTCCTTTACTATTTCATCGGTTTCCCTTTTACTGTAATCCTCAAGCCCGTAGCACGCTTTATCTGTAGTAGCAATCAAAGCGGTGCCTACTTTTGCAGCTTCTATAGCAATATCCGTCCTGATACACTGCTCGTCGGTGACGATGACATCAGCAAAACCAGTCCTGATAAAGTAAAGCTGGCGAGACAACGGGCCAACTATTTTAGCTCTATCAGTATACCTCGTCACCTCGAGGGCAGTGCAGCAAATGCCACCGACCTCGACTTTATCCTGCAGCCCGTGCTCGTTAATGTAATCAACGATTGGAACAGCCGTTACAGGATTATGACCGACCAAAAGAATAGTCGGCTTCGTTTTATCTATGGACCCCCAGCCCATATCTACCAGCGGCGTGTCAGCCACAGATGTCGGATAGCCGAAGCCAACAATTTGGGCAATGTCGCCGACTTCCATAGCCACATGGTCCAGCATCGAAATATGCAGAGCCTTCGACTCGTAATCAAGGGCAGAGCCCTCTTGACCGGTATGGAGCGAAGATATGGCATGGATGAGCTGACTCTCCACGTAGTCCATAGCCTTCTCCAGGTCGCCCAAAGTCTCCGGCTTCAGCCCGAGAACCGTCCTTATATGCGGCGCCTCAACAAATATCTGGTCGCCAAGGTTAATCTTATAATCTCTACCGTGCTTCTCAATCAAATAGTGAAGCACATGGCGGGCATGGCCACCATGCGCCGACATGCCCATGCAACAGGCTAGGAGCACAACTCTAGCCTGCTGAGTGGAAATATCAATACCACAAGCTCCCCTCTTATCTCCAGTAAGGTCGCATTTGCCATAAGTACAGAAGCAACACAAATCACACATGGGCGCATAGAAGGGCTTATAGGTTTTCATCAGCCTCATATCCCAGTTTCTTAAGTCTGGAATCTCAGGCATCGGCGTATGCCCCACAGGCTCCCAATTGTCTTCGGCCCGGATAATCTCGTTAACTGTATCTTTTCGTAAATTCTTCTTCTTAGCAGCTACTGCCATTTGTTTTAACCTCCATTAAATCTATTGGCACAACAATTATACTATAATTAGGAATGATTATCAATACTAAATTTTGCCCTCTATAACCTCTTTCATGAGCTTAAGGCTTTCGGGCAGCCGCAATACTAAGATATTTGCCCCGGCTAGAAGCAGGCTGAGCGCGGTAATGCTTTCCCAAAGCATCCCCTGCTTCTCGTTTTCCTTCGCCTGTTTGGTCCTGGCACACTCGCTGCCCAGGTCAGCTATAATAGGCATCTGCATGGTGTTGTCTCCGAACATAACACCAATGTGCTTCGTTCTCTCCGTTATGGTGAAGCTATATTCCATGCCATAGCCCAGAGCTGAGCTCAACGGGTCGATTACTATCCGCTCACCGGGGAATGACTTCAAAAGCTTCACATTCAATTCTTTCTCCAGGTTTATATCCAGCGGACTCTGAGCTATTATGCAATGCCCGTGGCCTAGAGCTGCCTTGCTTATCGGCTCATAGTTTTCCTTCACCACCGGACCCAGTAGGAGATTTTCGCCCGCGCAGGCTTCAGCTACCTTGGTCAAAACCTCGATATCCTTAGTCGCATCTCCTGAGCCGTAGACAATGAGCGGCGACTTTATGTCCGATGCCACTTGCTTAACCACACTAGCAGCCTTGTCAGCCGGAGCGTTCTTTCCCGCCGGGTCAGTGCTCACCAGGCGGATACAGACCATGTCAGCACCAAGTTCCAGGCACTTCTTAGCCCAGGCCACCGGGTCTGAAACAATGTCCTTATAGGGCTTAAGCTCCCACTCACTCCATCCCTGCGGCTCAGCATCAAAAACTTCGAGGGCCAGGCGCGGTCGGTTCTCAATTGTTCCCTCAAAAAAATGAAAGGGGAGAACGTTCTCCCCCCCTATCTTCATAGCTTTCTCTCCCTTTCCAATCACCACTTCCGCTACTTTTCCTGCATAGGTCTCCAATGGTGCTTTGTATTCCATCGTTCACTCCTTCTAAAGATTTCTAGCTCTCAAGCCAGGCATGAGAATAAAGCGTCTCTCCCATGAGCACTCTGGCGGTTTTCACATAATCCTGCTCTTTTTGCGGCAAGGAAGACATGTCTATAGCCTCTCCATCCATCGTTTTGTAAATAAGGTCAACGATGTCAGGTAGCTCGCCTTTATTCAAGCTCACCAGCTCCTTATCCAGAACATCAGCAATCGCTGAGTAGAGCCCGCGCCTTCCCAGCATAACCATATAGGTTCGGTTAAGAATGCCCCTAAGCTCCTCAGGCGTACCATTGGACACATTTGACAACCCCACCGTAGACTTAACACCGGGCAAGAGATCCTGCAATATGTTTATAAACTCTAAAGCTTCAGCCACCTGTTTCTGATCAGCACTCACCGGCAGGATTATGGGGTCAACCCAGATATCTTCGTTGGGGATACCGAGTTCGTTAGCCAGGGCAACCGTTTCCATGATGCTTTCCGTCCTGGAATCGATGTCAGGAGGGCAACCTTTGTCGGTCAGCACCGAGATGACAACATCGGTATTATATTTCTTGGCCAGAGGCAGCATCAGCTCTTTGCTGTCGGTCCTTCCTGAAGCTGAATTAAGCAGAGGTCTTTTCTTGCAGACTTTGAGACCAGCCTCCATGGCTATGGGGTTCAAGGTGTCCACGGATACAGGCAAATCGGTAACTCCCTGAATTGTATTGACCAGCCACTGGGTTACCTCTTCCGGATCTCTTTTCGCCGGGCCAAGATTTAAGTCTATGTAATCAGCCCCGGCTTCAGCCTGTTCTTTGGCTAAGTCCTGAATTGCCTTAAGATTACGTTCCTTAACAGCGTCACTGACATTCTTGGAGATAATGTGGATACTTTCGCCGATTAAAATCATTATGTGCCCCCTTTGGTTGACTGAGAAAAGCCAAAGGAGATTTTATCACCTTAATCATATAAGCGTCAACAGCATTTGTACCTGTTAAGGGAAAGGGCAAATTTGCGAAGCGCGGAGCAGTGCCATTCAGGGACGCTACCACATGTTGCCGGTCATTTTGAGGGCGCCTTTCCCCAATGTCATTCTGAGGGAACGGAGCGGCCGAAGAATCTCACCTAATATGGAGCGCCGCGGAGAGGCAATGGTGTGGATCCTTCGCTTATCTCAGGATGACATGTGGCGAAGGACTCGCGATGACATAGGAGGCTCTAACCCCGCAGCTACACAATTGAAAGCCACAGAGGCTGAAAGCTATAATTGACACATGTGGGTTAAAGAAGATGAATAGCCTTGATGATATACTTCACGATGTCTCTAAGCCGGCTCGCTACACCGGAGGCGAATGGAATAGTATCGTTAAAGATTGGCGTGCGACTCCAATCCGAATTGCCCTGGCTTTCCCCGATGTATACGAAGTAGGTATGTCCAATCTGGCACTGCCGATACTTTATAAAATACTCAATGACCAGCCCGATGTCCTCGCCGAGAGAGTCTACGCTCCCTGGATAGATATGGAGACGCTGCTGCGACAGCATAACATCCCACTGTTCAGCCTTGAGACGAAACATCCTCTAGCAGATTTCGACATCATCGGCTTTTCCCTGGGCTATGAACTTACCTACACCAATGTATTAAATATGCTCGACCTGGCCAAAATTCCACTGTTCAGTCATCAGCGGAACGATTCACAGCCTCTGATAATAGCTGGAGGCAGCTGTGCTCTTAACCCGGAGCCAATGGCCGATTTTATAGACCTATTTGTCATCGGCGAGGCTGAAGAGGCGATATTGAAATTACTGGAAGCCTTTCGGGCTTACAAGGACAACAAGAAGCAACTTTTACGAGAAGCCTCAACTCTTCCTGGTGTGTATGTACCCAATTTATATGAGGTGACCTACCACAAAGATGGCAACTTCGCAGGCATCACGCCAAAAGTGCCCGAAGCCAGACTACCGATCGAGCGTCAGATAGTAGCCAAACTACCGCAGCCTGTTACCAAGCCAGTAATACCTTACATAAAAGTAATTCACGACCGCGGCGCAGTCGAAATCCAGCGGGGGTGCAGTCGAGGTTGCCGCTTCTGCCAGGCCGGCATAATTTACCGTCCGGTTCGTGAACTCCCCGAGCCAGAAGTAATCGAGACCGTGGCAGCGCTCGTAAGCAACTGCGGCTATAACGAAGTATCCCTGGTTTCTCTAAGCACTGGAGATTACCAAAACATAAGCGGGTTAATCGGTCAGCTGTCACGCAAATATTACCAGGATAACCTTACCCTGTCCTTACCCAGCCTCCGCCTCGATACGTCGTCGATAGAGTTGATAGAGTCACTACCCCATCGCCGCAAGACCACGCTCACCTTTGCCCCTGAAGCTGGAACCGAGAGGCTACGGCGAGTCATAAACAAACAGATATCCGAAGAGGCGATGCTTGGCATTTTCGCCGCCGCCTTCGAAAAAGGCTGGCTTAACCTCAAACTCTATTTCATGGTCGGCCTGCCCACCGAGACCATTGATGATATAAAGGGCATAGCTGACCTGGTAACCAAAACCTGCCAGCTAGGCAGGAAGACCAGAAGCAACTCACCGAGGCTTAGAGTCAGCGTGTCCACCTTTGTTCCCAAGCCCCACACCCCTTGCCAATGGCTAGCCCAGGACTCAGAAGAGCAGCTAACCAATAAACATGAACTGCTCAAACAAGGCTTACGCCGAGCTGGAGTCCATCTTTCATGGCAGGACACTAAAACCAGTCAGCTTGAAGCAGTCCTTTCCCGAGGTGACCGCAGGCTGGGAAAGGTTATCCACAAAGCCTGGGAGCTGGGCAACAGATTTGATGCCTGGCATGAATGTTTTAACTACAATAACTGGCTGCGTGCCTTCCACGAAAGCGGACTTGACCCTACCCTCTATGCTAATCGGGAGCGACCGCTGGACGAAGCATTATCCTGGCAGCATGTTGATACCGGAGTAACCCAAAACTTCCTCAAAAAGGAATGTCAGGACATGTGGCAGGGGAAGGAGACCCCTGATTGTCGCTACGGGCCTTGCAACGCCTGCGGGCTCCAGCTACGGAATGCAGACTGCCAGCAAAAATTCAAGACGAACGTCAATTTGATATAATACGTAAGGAGGATAACTATGGTAAGCACCTCTTTTCCTTCTGAATCGGTATACTGGCCATTCAAGAAATATACGGATATGTATAACCAGTCAATACAAGACCCCGAACGTTTTTGGTCTGAAGAGGCTCGCAAGTTGGACTGGTTCAAGACCTGGGACACAGTCCTTGAGTGGGAACCGCCCTTCGCCCGCTGGTTTGCCGGCGGCAAAATAAACGCCAGCTATCAATGCGTAGACCGACACGTTAAGACCTGGCGGAGAAGCAAAGTTGCCATATACTGGGAAGGCGAGCTGGGCGATAGCCAGGTGTTAAGCTATTCCACACTTTACAGGTGGGTCAATAAGTTCGCCTCAGTCCTTCAGAATTTAGGTGTCAACAAAGGGGATACGGTCGCCCTGTATTTGCCGATGATTCCCGAGCTGCCTATATTCATGCTCGCCTGCGCCAGAATCGGAGCCCCGCATACCGTCGTATTCTCCGGTTTCAGCGCCCAGGCTCTGGCCGACAGAATTAACGATATAAAGGCCAAAGTTCTGGTAACCGCAGATGCCGGTTTCAGAAGAGGTAAACACCTGGAGCTTAAGAGCATCAGCGACGAAGCCGTAAGACTGTCGCCTTCAATTGAAAAGGTGGTGGTGGCTAGAAGGGCAGGTATAGCCGCAAATATGAAGCCAGGGCGAGATTTCTGGCTCCACGAATTACTTGATGATGCTAGCTCCTTTGTGCCCGCTGAACCTGTTGAGTCCACCCATCCTCTTTACATCCTTTACACATCAGGCACCACCGGAAAGCCCAAGGGCATTGTCCACGGCACCGGCGGCTACCTCGTTTTCACCAATTCCGGCTATGAATGGGTCTTTAATGTAAAGGAGGAGTCTGTTTACTGGTGCACTGCTGATGTTGGCTGGGTCACCGGGCATAGCTCCATAGTCTACGGCCCTCTGTGCCACGGCGCTGCCATCGTCCTTTACGAAGGAGCCCCTGATTACCCCTCGGTAGATAGATGGTGGGACATCGTAGAGAAATATGGAGTTTCGATATTTTATACCTCACCCACCGGCATCAGGATGCTGATGAAATATGGCGAAGATGTGGTCAAAAAACACGACCTGAGCAGCTTGGAGCTACTGGGCAGCGTTGGAGAAGCTATCAACCCCGAAGCCTGGGAATGGTATTACAGGGTCATTGGCGGCGAAAGATGTCCTATAGTAGACACCTGGTGGCAAACTGAAACCGGCGGCACGATGATATCGCCAACACCAGGCATAGAGCTGGTGCCCCTTAAGCCAGGTTCAGCAACCTTCCCCCTGCCCGGGGTCAATGCTGATATCTTTGATGACAGCGGTAAATCAGTGCCACCTGGAGAAAAAGGCTATCTGGTTATAAAATCACCCTGGCCGGGGATGCTCACGGGCATACACGGAGACCCACAAAGATACCAGGAGGCCTACTGGTCTAAATTCCCCGGCATGTTCTATACCGGTGACTATGCCATCAGGGACAAAGACGGCTATTTCTGGCTGCTAGGCAGAGCCGATGAAGTCCTCAAAATAGCCGGACATAGGATAGGCACAATAGAGATAGAAGACGCCACTGTTTCTCACGAAGCTGTAGTCGAGGCTGCTGTGGCCAGCAGGCCAGACCCGGTCAAGGGTGAAAGCGTTGTCATCTTCGTCACACTCAAGCAAGGAGTAGAGTCTTCGCCGGAACTGAAGAGCAAGATAAAGCAGCACATACGTCAGACGCTGGGACCTGTTGTCACTCCTGACGAAATCTATATTGTAGCCAAATTACCCAAGACGAGGAGTGGCAAAATCATGAGACGAGTTCTCAAGGCAATAGCTAGCGGCACCAAAATAGGCGACCTGACCACGCTGGAAGACGAAGCCTCTGTGGAAGAGGTGAAGAAAGCCTTCGAAGAGCTTCAGAAAAAGGCATAATGATTCTATACCAATGTATTTGATACAATTATCATGGTCAACAATTATGGTAATGAGCTGCGCAAAACCTTCTCTTGTGTGAGAGCAAACCAATCTAGGGGGAGATGCTGTTTGCGATGTTAAAAGCTAAAAGCTTCGTCAAGTTCATTGTTGCGCTGTTACTCACCTTAGTCCTGGGCGGAGCTAACCTTTCCTGTGTTGTAGTTACAGTAGGCCCTGAAGGTGAAATCACCGTAGATTTCGCCCTAAAGTCTGACGGTCAACTACCAACCATCGACTTGCTCAATGCCAGCCCTTCGAGCATCACTTCTGGCGATACCTCCACTATTCAATGGAGTGTATCTGGGGCCACCGAGGTTAGCATAGACGGGGGAATAGGAAGTGTTGTCCCCGCGGGTAGCGTTTCAGCAAGTCCTGCTTCAACCACTACCTATAACCTGACGGCTACCAATTCCGCCGGCAGTGTAACCCAGTCGGTTACTATTGCGGTTACCACACCGTCACCGCCTACTTCACCACCGCCTACCTCACCACCGCCTACTTCACCACCGCCTACTTCGCCTGTTATCACTTCCTTCACCGCCAGCCCCTCCAGCATCAGTCCCGGTGGAAATTCTACCCTGACCTGGAGCGTTTCTGGTGCCACGTCTGTCTTTTTAGACCATGGCGTGGGCGTTGTCTCCAACGCAGGAAGCGCTATGGCAAGTCCTGCTTCAACCACTACCTATACTCTGACGGCTACCAGTTCCGTCGGAACCGTCTCTCAGTCAGTCACTGTTACAGTTGCTGCAGCACCCCCGCCTTCGCCACCACCTGCTTCGTTGCCTGTTATCACTTCCTTCACTGCCAGCCCCTCCAGCATCAGCTCCGGCGGAAGTTCCATGCTGAGCTGGAATGCTACCGGGGTCACGTCTGTTTCCATATCCCCCGGAGGTGGCTATCTTCCGGCTTCAGGAAGTGCTACGGCAAGTCCTGCTGCTACCACCACCTATACACTGACGGCTACCAATGCCGCCGGAACTGCCACCCGACAAGTTACCGTTACAGTCGCTGCGGCACCTCCACCTTCGCCACCCCCTGCTTCGTTGCCTGTTATCACCTTCACCGCCAGCCCCTCCAGCATCGGCCCCGGCGGAAGTTCCATCCTGAGCTGGAGTGTTACCGGGGCCACGTCTGTTTCCATATCCCCCGGAGGTGGCTCCCTTCCGCCTTCGGGAAGCGCTACGGCAAGTCCTGCTGCTACCACTACCTATACACTGACGGCTACCAATGCCGCCGGAACTGCCACTAGGCAAGTCACTGTTACAGTCGCTGCGGCACCTCCGCCTTCGCCACCACCTCCTGCGGCCGTTGCGGCCTGCGAACAAGCCCTGTTTGACGCCGTGAATACATTAAGGACAACCAACGGTGTACCTGCTTTGACCAGAAACGCCTATATTGACGGGCTCTGTCGGGATCATGCCGCGCATATGGCATCGGCTGGTACGCTCAGCCACGATAATTTCCTCAGTACGAGGTTCCCTGCCATCACGACAAGCATCCCCGGGATGCACACCTGCGCAGAGAATGTCCTTCAGGACAACCTTCCCTGCAATGCCAGTGCCATGGCAAATCTGTGGTTCACCTCGCCGGGGCACAACGCCAATATGCTCAATGCAGCCTACACTATATCGGGCATGGGTATTGTAATAGACGGCAGCGGGAAAATTTGGGCTTGCCAGATATTTGCCGGGCCGTAGTCTACATTGTATAGTATGTCCTGGACACCGCACACCAAAATTTGACTTCTGCCTCGAAAACGACTAAACTTGATTTTTCTGACTATAAAACACAATGTAGGCTAGCAACGCTCTCTAGGGATTAATAAAATGAAACGACTTGAACTTGAGGTTTCCAAGCGAGAAGTTACAGGCAAGAAAGTCAGATTTCTACGCCGTCAAGGTATCGTTCCGGCCAACATCTATGGGCACGGATTTGACTCTACTGCCATCAATGTTGACGCCAAAAGCCTGAAGCATTTGCTGGCTCATGCAGGCAGCACCGACCTCATACATTTAAAGATTGGCGATTCAAAAAACCCGTTAAGGGTTCTAGTCCGAGAAGTTCAGAAAAACACTCTGACCGATGACCTGTTTCACGTGGACTTCTACCAGGTCAGGATGGATAAAAAAATAAAGGCTGATGTTCCTATAGTATTCGTCGGAGAGGCGCCGGTGCTGAAGAAAGTCAAGAACAGCTCCATATTCCACCTGATTGACTCCCTGCCTATTGAAGCCTTGCCTGATGACCTGCCTCACAGTCTCGAGGTTGACGTGTCGGGCCTTGAAGAGCTTTACAGCACAATCCATGTAAAAGACATCCACCTCGGCGATGGAATAACACTCCTCAGCGACCCGGAACAGATGGCGGTCAAAGTAATCGAGCCTCGCAAAGAGGTCGAGGAAGTGCCGGTAGAAGCCGAGGTTGCGGAAGAGGTTGAGGCTGCAGAAGCTGAGGCTGAGTCTCACGAAGAGGAATAACCGCCACAGCGACACTAGCTATGGGCCGAAACAAATTCCTTTAGAGCCTGAAGGTATTGTTCCATGCCGCCCATGAAAATGGTGTTGTGGTCAACCCCGGGGATTATTAGCAGTCGTTTGTCCTTGGCACCGATACCATCATAAAGCGCCTTGCCTTCTTCAACAGGCACAATCTGGTCATGCTCGCCGTGCATGACCAGGGTCGGAAGAGAAATTTTCCGGATAAGGTTAAGGCTGGAAGGTGCCTCCGGCACATCGATGCCAAGAGCCTCGAGCGGAAAGCCCAGGTAGTCTAATAAGTTGAACACGTTGGCAAAGCCGCTTTCTATAATGAGACCGCTGAGCTGACTTTGGTAATGGTTGGCAAGCTCTACGGCAGAAGCACTGCCCAATGAGCGTCCCATGATAAAGAGGTTTCCTGAAAACTCTCTCTCCTCCAGCACCCGTTTAAAGCCCTCAAATATCAGGTGAGCATCCTCTATCATGCTTGTGAGCGTGGGCCTGCCTCCACTCCTGCCATAGCCTCGGTAATCAGCCACAAATAGATTCACCCCGATTTGATTATAGGCAGAGCCAATAGGCTCATAATCGCTGGCTGTCTCGCCGTTACCATGAAAGAACAGGATATTGGGCTGCTTCTTGTCGCTGAAATAAAAACAATAAGAAATGGAAATGGTCTTGTCAACGGGAATGGTGTCGGCAATTACGTTAGCTGCTGCCGATATTTCAAAGAAGTCTTTTCGAGGGTAAAAGATAAACTGCAAAATTTCCGGCTTGTCTAATGCTTCAAGCTCATGCCACGGCATAGCCATATCCTGCTCCTATACGTCAAAACCTGAAATCGTTACCGTCATTGCGAGCGAAGCAATCTCACCCATCCCCACCTAGATTGCCACGTCGCTATGCTCCTCGCAATGACAGAAGGCATATTATCAAATCTTTATTATCTCTCCCTTGACCTCTTCTTCAATTGTCAGGATGCCAAAGGAGTGGAATCCCGGCCCGGGGTTAAAAAAGAGAACGTCGCCGATTCGCTCAATCCTGGCCCGGTGGCTATGTCCGTATATGATAATATCCACATCGTCAAAGCGTGCCCTTATCTTTCGCTCTATACCCTCCGGGCCACCCCACCCATGGATAATCCCGATTTTCTTGCCCCCGGACACCAAATGTTCTTTCTCCGGCAGCAAGCTTCTGAGCTTCATCGAATCCATGTTGCCGTGAACCGCTTTAACCTCACCCAGCCGCTTCAGACCTTCAAGGACTGCCACGTCAACGAAATCGCCGGCATGAACTATTAAGTCCACATCCGAAAGCGCCCTGACAATCCCCTGCGGCATCTCTTCTGCCAGATGAATATGAGTGTCAGAAAGCACACCTATTTTCATAGAAATTGTTTCCCGACCATATTCTGAAATCTCAAACACGCTAAAGTGGAATTCTAAAGTCCGCGCAAAAACTCTCCAATGTCCCGGTTCACCTCCTCGGGCTTTTCCATGAAAACAAAGTGTGAGCCGCCCTCAATGATAATCAACCTGGCACCAGCGATTTTGTTGGCTAAATACTGAGAATACTTGACTGGCGTCATCTCGTCTTCAGTGCCACAAATAACCAGTGTGGGAGCTGTAATCTGGTGAACTCTATCCATGATGTCGAACTCGTCACAGCACTTGAAATCGTTCAATTGCACACGCGCGCCTACATCAGCCACTTCATTAATCACCTTCTCCCGTACGGCAGGGTCTACCCGGCTATAGAAGGGTTCAACTGAATTCTTAATCCAGGTAGTCGGAGCCTCAATACCAGCTTCCATTAAGCTAAGAAAGTCAGGCCTCACCCTTAGTCTGGCTCCGGTGCCGATTAGAATAAGGCCTTTAATATCCTGTGGATAGTCTAGAGCATACATCTGAGCAACAGCGCCGCCCATAGAATGCCCGGCCAGAATAAGCTCTGAATAACCTTTCTCCAGAACATACTGATGAAGCCATCCGGTATAGTCCTCAATGCTGCTGCAAGGATTGCCTTCAGGATGGCCGGGAAAGCTGATAGCTTCAGAATCGGCGAAATGTCTAGTCTGATAATGCCAGACCAGGCCGGTATTGCCAGAACCGTGAATAAAGATGAATTTCACCTATCTACTCAGCTTTGCTTTGAGCGTTATGCTAACACCGCCAGAACGCCCTGGCGAATCATCTTTATGGCAATAGCCGCCAAAAAGAGACTGACTATTTTGGATGTGGCTCTTACTCCTCCCTGCCCCATGAAAGCCATCACTCGATTAGCCTGAGCAAAGAGCAGCCAGGCTATTGCCAGATTAACAATGAAAGAGATTATCACCATTACAATAGAGTACTGGTCAGTTAGTATCAGCAGAGTGGTAAGCACTGCCGGCCCAACTACAAGAGGAGTGCCTATGGGGACGACACCCAGCATATCGGCACCACCCAAAGCTTGAGCCTCCATCATCTTACCTGTGATTAAATCTTTGGCGGCCAAGAGGAAGAGAATTAGCCCGCCGGCAACCAGAAAGTCGGAAACCTCAATACCCAAAAAGAGGAAAATGCCTTTGCCGATAGCAACAAAGCCTAAGCCTAGCCCCAGAGCTGTAATTACCGCCAAGCGCACCGTTCGGCTGCGCTCCTTAGCCTTCATTTCCTGCGTCAAGGGAATCAATATGGGCAGGACGCCGATGGCATCCATAGCCACAAAGAGAGGAACAAAAGTCAAGCCGAATTCTTGTAGAATTTGTAGCACTTTTTCCATGGTTATCAGATAGGAAAGACGCCCCTAGCCAGCCTTAGCATTGTCGCCTATTTTATTATCCCCCTGCTGGACAAAGGCCATAGAGGCCACGCTGTCATCCTGATCAATTCTGTTTACCCGCACCCCCTGTGTATCTCTGCCCAGGAGCGAGATCTCCTCATCTACAGGAACACGGATGATAATGCCCTTGGCTGAAATGATAATAACGTGCTGATTTGGAGGGACAAGCTTAGCTGAAATAACATCGCCTGTCTTTTCATTAACCCGATGAGCGATTACCCCCTTGCCACCCCGGGCATGAAGAGGGAAGTTCCGCGCACGGCTACGTTTACCAAAACCTTTCTCCGTAACCGTAAGCAGATGGGCCTCAGGGAAGATGGCATCCATCGCCACCAGGCGGTCGCCAGAACTAAGCCTGATGCCACGCACTCCACCACTGGTTCGAGATGCCGGTCGCAATCCCTTTACCGCAAACCTTACACCTTGCCCTTTTTGAGTTACCAAAACGACTTCATCTTTTTGGGTCACCACATCGGCTGCAACCAACTCTTCATCACTCACGAGTCTCATGGCAATCAGCCCACTATTTCTAACCGAAGCGAAATTGTCAAAACTTGTCTTCTTAACAATACCTCTCGAAGTAGCCATAACCATGAACAAGCCGGGGGTGAAATCTTTTACCACCACCAAGGCGGTTATCTGTTCCTTCGGGTCGATAGGCAACAGGTTAGCCAGAGCTGTTCCTTTCGTAGCTCGCGATACATCCTGGGGAATGTCGTAACACCTGAGCCGGTAAACCTTACCCCGGTTAGTAAATAGCAGCAAGTTATCATGAGTATCAGCCACCACAAGATGTTTCACCATATCGGTTTCCCGAGTCACCATCCCTATTTGTCCCCGACCTCCCCGATGCTGTTTTTGATACGTTGTAGCAGGTATTCTTTTTATGTATCCCTGTTCGCTCAGCGTAATCGCCACATCCTGATGGGGGATAAGGTCCTCGTCCTGAAACTCCTCAGCCTCTTCCCGTTTAATCGAAGTACGGCGACCGTCACCATGCCCCTTCTTAAGTTCAGCGACATCCTGCTGAATCAGGAAGAGTATTTTCTTCGGATTTGCCAGAAGGTCTTCAAGATAAGCGATGTTCTTGACCACCTCGCTATACTCATCGACTATTTTCTTCTGCTCCAGCTGTGCCAACCGGCGTAGCTGCATATCGAGGATAGCCTGGGCTTGAATCTGAGACAGGCTAAAGTTCTCCATCAAGCCGGCTCGGGCTGAATCCACCGTCTCCGCTTTTCGTATGGTCTGAATAACCGCATCCAGATGGTCGAGGGCAATTCTGAAGCCTTCCAGGATATGGGCTCGGTCCTTCGCCTTCTGGAGGTCAAACTGGGAACGGCGAGCAATAACCACCCGGCGAAAATCTATGTAGCAAGTCAATGTTTCTTTAAGATTAATAACTCGAGGCTGCCCATCAACCAGGGCCAGCATGTTAATAAAGAAAGACGATTGCATCGATGTATACTTGTAAAGATTGTTGGACACCTTGATAGGTTGAGCATCCTTTCTCAGCTCTATAACTACCCTCATACCATGGCGGTCCGATTCATCGCGAACCTCACTTATTCCCTCAATTCTCCTCTCTCTGGCCAGGTCAGCTATCCTCCCCACCAAGGCAGCTTTATTAGTTTGATAAGGAAGCTCGGTTATGACCAACTGCTGACGTCCGCCTTTCAGACTTTCCTCGGTGACTTTAGCTCGAATCACAAGCTTGCCTTGTCCATTGGCATAAGCGCTCTTAATACCCTCCCGACCCAGAATAATGCCTCCTGTGGGGAAATCCGGACCTTTCACGATTTTCATCAACTCATCCACGTCAGCCTCAGGGTTATCGATAAGATAGTTGATAGCCTCGCATACCTCACTTAAGTTATGAGGCGGGATATTGGTAGCCATGCCTACAGCAATACCCGATGAGCCATTCACCAGCAGATTGGGTGATCTGGCTGGTAAAACAGTTGGCTCCTTCAAACTATCATCAAAATTAGGCATGAAGTCAACGGTATCTTTATCAATATCAACCAGCATTTCTTCGGCAATTTTTGCCAGGCGAGCTTCGGTATACCGCATGGCGGCTGGTGGGTCATCGTCCATACTGCCGAAATTGCCCTGCCCGTCAACCAGTCTATACCTCATGGAAAAATCCTGTGCCATTCGCACCATGGCCTCATATACGGGAGCATCTCCATGAGGATGATACTTACCGAGAACCTCACCAACTATGCGGGCGCTCTTTTTATGAGAACTGTTATAACGAAGGCCCAGCCCATCCATAGCATAAAGGATGCGACGATGTACCGGTTTCAAGCCATCGCGCACATCGGGCAGGGCTCGAGAAACTATGACGCTCATAGCATAGTCAAGGTAGGAGCTCTTCATCTCCTCTTCAATAATAACCGGCTTGACTACTCCAACTTCCATTTAATCCTCTCCTGAAAGATTCGCTCGCTTCATGGGCAATTAACTACCCCTCCATGAACTCTTCTTCTATCATCGTTTCCTCGTCCGGGGGTACCCTCTCAAATATGGAGAAGCCTTCGGGTATGAGTTCACCCTCTTCTAGTTCGACTTCCTCCTCCTCGTCCAAGGCTTCCTCTTCCACGGCCTCATGTCTAAGCCGAGTATCTTTAACATGAGGGTGAAAACCTTCGACAGCCTTAACTGGAAAAGAAGATCGTCCAACTTGGCTTGAGTGCTGAAATACCTCCCGAATGATCACCCTTGCAGTACTATTATCAATATTCACGATAGCCGCAGTGTACTTATTGCCACCCTCTATCAATCTAGCTAGGCGAAAACCATGAGGTGGCCCAACTAGCCCGAGGTATTCTCCTTGCTCGCTTTCTACGATAAGCTGTTGCCCCCTCACCTTCAAATAAACCTGGTTTCCAGCAGCCATACTGGCTAATACCTCTCCGGGTGCCGGATTTCGGAGATTTACCACCCCAGCCCTTCCCATTTCACCGATGAAAAGGTCTGGGGCGACCTCACGGCGTTCCTCTTTTACTTTAACCTTGGAAGCTGACAACAGAGACAGCCGCTGGAGGTTCTTCTGAGCGATAGCGTTGTCTGG
The DNA here is from genome assembly GCA_016783155.1 of Dehalococcoidia bacterium. GTDB lineage: Bacteria > Chloroflexota > Dehalococcoidia > GIF9 > UBA5629 > 9FT-COMBO-48-23. The sequence continues at coordinate 3,371 of JADHXB010000009.1, read as the reverse complement.
GCCAAGCTCTAAACCTCGACTGTAGGCCTCTTTGGCTTTGGCAAATTCGCCCAATTCCATAAATGCCCTGCCTAACCGGTTGCAGGCATCAATATCGGTAGGGAAAAGCTCTATTATGCTCTGATTGACAGTTACTGCTTCCTGCCACCGGCTTTGCATAGCCAAGGAAATAGCTTCTTGACTCGCTTTCCGTCTCAGTCTGGCTTTATCTTCTTCACGGTCGGGCATTCCTTACTCCCTGTCTTAACCTCTTCAGTATAACCTTATTATTTTACCGCAGTCACTTTGGCAAAAAAAGTGGACGATGTCAAGTATCTCAAGAAAAGTCCAACAAATGTCTTTGACAAAACTGGCTGATTATGTTAGCTTACTACCATAGTGAATATAAGCGAAAGCAAGAAGGAGCACTTGTGAGAGCCAAAGTAGAAGAAATCTTAAACAACATCAGACCGAGTCTTCAAGCCGACGGGGGAGATGTAGAATTAGTTGACGTTAAAGAAGGCATAGTCAGCCTGAGGCTTAAGGGTGCCTGCGCTGGTTGCCCAATGTCAGCCATGACCCTAAAGAACGGCATAGAGCGGACACTGAAACAAGAAATGCCCGATATAAAAGAAGTTATCGCTGTGTAGCGTTAAATCACGTCCCGCTCTAGTTCAAAAGCCTTATGTAGCGCCTTAACAGCGTCCTCTACCCTGTCCTCACCAACAATACAGGTTATCCTTATTTCAGAAGTGGTAATGAGCTGGATATTGATGCCCTGTTCGTAAAGAGTGCGAAACATATTAGCTGCATAGCCCGGTGTGTTCTGCATTCCTGTACCTATGATGCTAACCTTAGCTAGTGTCGAATCGCTGACACACTTTCTAGCCCCGATAGACTTAGCTATCGGTTGCACCAGAGACATTGCATTATCTAAATCACCTCTAGCTACAGTAAAGGTTAAATCAGTAATATTGTTAATACTGGCATTTTGAACGATAGTATCTACGCTTATATTTGCTTTGACTAACGGTTCGAAGATTGCTGAAGCTATCCCCGGTTGGTCAGGAACACCGACCACAGTAACCTTAGCCACATTAAGGTCATGAGCAATACCCCGCACCTTGTTTCTTACTTCCATCATAATCCCTCCATGAATAATAGTACCAGATTTATCACTGAAGCTGGAGGCTACCAGTATCGGCATATTATAAACCTCACCTAGCTCCACGGCTCGGGAATGCATCACTTTGGCACCCAAGGTCGCTAGCTCCAGCATTTCCTCATAGCCGATTTCCTTCAACTTGCGGGCTTCAGGCACAAGGCGAGGGTCAGCAGTAAACACACCTTCAACGTCTGTGTAAATCTGGCATATCTGAGCCTTCAGCGTAGCAGCCAAAGCCACCGCCGTGGTATCCGAGCCACCTCGACCCAAGGTAGTAATGTCCATACCCTTAGTTATTCCCTGAAACCCAGCTACAATAACAATATTGCCCTTCTCCAGCTCTTCAATAACTCGTTTGGGTTCAAGACGCAGAATGCGAGCTTTGCTGTAAATAGCATCAGTCTCGATTCCTGCCTGAGCACCACTCAAGCTCACCGCCTTATAGCCTAAGTTATGCAAGGCCATAGCCAAGATGGTACTGGAGACTATCTCGCCGGTTGACAACAAGACATCAAGCTCCCGCTCCTGAGGTTTGGGATTTACTTGCCTGGCTAGCTGAATCAGCTCATCAGTGGTATCCCCCATAGCTGAGACAACAACAACCACTTCATTTCCCCCCTCCTTAGTTTCAACTATGCGCCGAGCCACACTCTTGATCTTCTCAGCATCTGCCACCGAGCTACCGCCATATTTCTGGACTATTAGTGCCATTTTCTCTCCTGCCTATTCTAAATCATCTGGAAGGCGGTTTCTAATTGCCTATACACGCATAAGTTTAGTAATAATATTATAACCATCTTCAATAAAAATTCCAGCGCTTTTAGCCTCGGTCTCGGTGAATCTTTTCGCCCCGTTGGAGGCAAACCCAGAACCCCACAGCACAAACGGAACCGGCTCATCAGTGTGAGTCTGAATCTTTATCGGTGTCGGGTGGTCAGGCAAGACTAGAACCCGAAGCTTGTCCAGATTCCAGGAGCATATCCGGCTGACAACTTCTTTATCCACCATCTGGATAGCCTCTATCTTATCATCAATCGAACCAGCATGGGCCGCTTCATCCGATGCTTCAATGTGAATGGCAACTAAATCGTACTTTTCCAGAGCCTTCAAAGCTCCAACCGCCTGAGCAACATAATCATTATCCGGGCCATCGGTCACACCCGGGATATCCAGCACCGCCATATCCGCCATCCGGGCTAAGCCGCGGAGAAGGTCAACTCCGGATGTCATAGCCGACCCGAGGCCATAGACCTGCTTAAAGGGTGGCATCTCAGGTATTCGCCCACTGCCCCAGAATAGCCAAATCATCGTCGCCGGTATATCACCGCGAGCCTGCCGCTCTAAATTTACCGGATGTCCCTCAAGCACAGCCTTAGACCCTTCCATAAGGTCCCGTAACAGGTCGCTGCCAGGGCCTTGGGGCAGAAAATCAGCAATCGGCTTATCTGGGATATCGTGCGGCGGAGTGCAGGTAGCCAGGAGAGTATCATCATGCCCTTTTATCTTGCATATATGTCTATATCGAACGCCGGGATAAAAATGTATTTCGTCACTACCAAGCTTTTCATTCAGAGCAGCAACAAGAGCACTGGCTTCGTCTGTGTCGATATGCCCTGAGCTATAGCTCCACATCTTACCGTCACGAACGGCGACTAAATTGCACCGGAAAACGACCTCATCATCAGCGATAGGAATGCCCACACTCTTAGCCTCAATAGCACTCCTCCCCCGGTAATAGACCTTTGGGTCATAGCCAAGTACTGACATACAGGCACAGGCACTGCTTGGCTCCATCCCCTGCGGCACAGTCCGAACCAGCCCAACAACCCCTCCCTGCGCCATTGCATCCAGATTCGGTATATGGGCAAGCTCCAGGCAGGTCTTACCTCCACGCTCCGGCAGTGCCCATCCGGCAGCGCCGTCAATTATAAGAACGCAGTACTTCATCTTCTTTTTCTTTTAGTCCATTGTCATTGCGAGGCACGGAGTGCCGTGGCAATCTCAGTGGGGGGTGAGGTGAGATTGCTTCGCTTCGCTCGCAATGACGGTTAGAATTACTAAACACTGTCTAGTTTACACCGCTTGCCACAGAAATTAAAGCCGCTTATAATAAGTAATGTCGGGGCGTAGCGCAGTTTGGTAGCGCGCAGCGTTCGGGACGCTGAGGTCGGAGGTTCGAGTCCTCTCGCCCCGACCAGTTCATCTTATCGCCCGCTTGGCCTCTTCC